>CBFGRJ010000071.1:0-24115 GCA_965651135.1 uncultured Myxococcales bacterium | reverse complement strand
CCACACGTCGGGCGGCTCTCAAGAGCTAATCGACGGAATGTTCTTCGCTATTGCCGGCGCCCCGGCCGCTTGGCCAGGGCGCCGTGCGTGTGGTTTGGAACCGGCTCAGACGTAGCGATTCACCAGGTTCTCGAGCAGCTCTTGTTGGCCCGAGCGCGGCTTGGGGTCGAGGCGCCTGTCTTGGGCGATCTCCGCGAGATCGTCGAGCGAATGTTGCCCGCCCATGATTGCCTTGCCGAGCTCGCCTTGCCAGCCGGCGTAGCGCTGCTGAACATGGCTTTCGAGCTTCTTGTCTCCGATCAGCTTTTCGGCAATCAAGAGCCCGCGCGCCATGGTGTCCATGCCGCCGATGTGACCGTGGAACAGATCGGCGGGATCGATGCTTTGCCGGCGCAGCTTGGCATCGAAGTTCATGCCACCGGTGGTGAACCCGCCACCTTTGATGAGCGTGGCGAGCACCAGCGTGATCTCCGGCACGTCGTTGCAGAACTGATCGGTGTCCCAACCGAGCAGATAGTCTCCGCGATTGATGTCGATGCTGCCGAAAATGTCGTGAGCCAACGCGTAGGCGACCTCGTGCTGGAAGCTATGGCCGGACAAGATCGCGTGGTTGGCTTCGATGTTGACCTTGTATTCTTTGTCGAGCCCGTAGCGCTGCAAGAACGCATACACGGTAGCGGTGTCGTAGTCGTACTGGTGCTTGGTCGGCTCTTTGGGCTTCGGCTCGATGAGCAGTGTGCCTTTGAAGCCGATCTTGTGTTTGTACTCCGCGACCATGCTCAAGAAGCGACCGAGCTGATCGAGCTCCTGCTTCAGGTCGGTATTCAGCAGCGTTTCGTAGCCTTCGCGCCCGCCCCACAGCACGTAGTTGGCACCGTCGAGTAGCTTGGTCGTATCCAGCGCTTTCTTCACCTGCGCGGCGGCGTAGGCGAACACTTCGGGATCGGGATTTGTCGCGGCTCCGCTCATGTAACGCGGATGGCCGAACAAGTTGGCCGTACCCCACAAAAGCTTGACGCCCGTGGCTTGCATTTTCTTCTGCATGGCCTCCACGACGCGGTCGAGGTTGGCATTGGTTTCCGCCAGCGTCGCCCCTTCAGGCGCTACGTCGCGATCGTGAAAGGTGAAGAACGGTAGGCCCAGCTTGCCGAAAAATTCGAAAGCAGCATCCAACTTCATCAGCGCTGCTTCCAACGGCGCGCCAGTGAACCACGGACGATCGAACGTACCCGCTCCGAAAACATCACTGCCGGGCCAAGCGAAGCTGTGCCAGTAGCAGACAGCTGCCCGAAGGTGGTCCTCCATGCGTTTGCCAAGCACCTGACGGTCCTTGTCGTAGAATCTGTAGGAAAGCCCCTCCGCGTCCGGGCCGCGGTACTTGACTGGTTCGATGCCTTCGAAGAACGGCTTGCTCATCTAAACTTTCTCCTAACGGGTGTGGAAACGGTTCCACATGTATGTATTTTAGCGCGCATATCCTCCCCTCTCAATGCCAAACCCAGAGCAATCCGGTAGAGCTCGCGCGCCAGGATGGAAATACAAATCACTGCTGTGTCTCGAATGAAGACGCTCCACCCTCACCACCCTCGCCGGCTGCGCCACCTTCGGCGATCACCGTGCCGGTGGTTGAAGTGATCGTGGCCGTAGAAAATCCGCCGGTTCCGAGCGAAGTGCTGGCGGTCGAAACGACTCCCGTGCTGGACGACTGCGTGCCGAGCGTGGTCGAACCCGTCGCGGTCGCGGAAACGCTTCCAACCGTTTCCGCCTGAGCAGGCGAGCACACCCAACCCTCTTTTTCGTCGCCATCGAGAATGCCGTCTCCGTCGCTGTCGGGGCTCAAGTACAGCACGACGGAGCCACACGACCTTGGAGCGCAGGGTTCGCCGACTTCTTCTCTGTCGGGTATGCCGTCGCCATCGGAATCGGTGTCGCGATAGTTCGGTAGGGTGTCACCGTCGACGTCTTCGATGCCCTCGACGCTGTCCGGTATTCCGTCTCCGTCGTTGTCGGCGGCTTCGCTCGCGATGCCCACGGCGCAAAACGGCGCCCCACCGATTACGGTAGAGATTCCTCCTGACGTAGGCGTTGGCTCGCTGTTCGAGCAAGCGAACGCCACGCAGGCGCACACACACACCAGCCTCGAGCGACCCTTGACCCAGCGCACCATCATGCAGGCCAACTGTGACATGAGCGCGCGCACCCCGGCAACTCGCGACGGCAAGGGCGGACCAGGGGTAGGCGGGACAGGGCTCGAACCTGCGACATCCAGCTTGTAAGGCTAGCGCTCTACCAACTGAGCTACCCGCCTGGCGCGCTCTAGTTACCTCTAAACGGCTGCGCGGGCAAGCGCCCCGCTCTGCAACAGTTGGCGTTGGCGCTCAAGGCGACGCGGGCTCGCCGGCGGGTTCCCCAGCGGGCGGCGGAGCGGGGACCGGCGGTGGATCGGAACCGTCGCTCGGCTCGCGGTGAGGTTCGTAGAGCTCGCCGTGGCGATATTCGATGAGCTCGGGCCGCGGCCCGAACATTTGATCCGGGTTGTCGAGCGACAAGGCCTCGCGGAGCACATGATCCATGTGCTCGACCAAGACGATGCGTAGCGCTCGGAGCACGCGCCGTGGCACCTCCCTCAGATCTTTGCGGTTGTCCTTGGGGATTAGCACCGTATCGACGTTGTTGCGATGGGCAGCCAAGAGCTTCTCTTTGAGACCACCGATCGGCATCACCCGGCCACGCAACGTGATCTCCCCCGTCATGGCGATGTTGCTTCTTACCGGAATACGCGTCAGCGCACTGGCTACCGTGGTGGCCATCGTCACGCCGGCACTAGGCCCGTCTTTTGGAAAGAACTCGGGGAAGTGCACGTGCACGTCGATCTTTTGGTAGAAGTCTTTCTCGAGCTGAAAGATCTGTGAGCGCGAGCGGATGTAGCTCATGGCGGCCTGCGCGCTCTCTTCCATTCCCTTTTCGAGCAGGCCCGTGATCACGAGCTTGCCCTTGCCGGGGACGACGCTCACTTCACAGTCGAGGATCTCTCCACCAATCGAAGTGACCGCCAGGCCATGGGTCAGCCCCACCTGGTCGTGTTCTTCTTTTCTGCCTAGGTGGTACTTCGGAACGCCGAGAAACGCGGGAATGTCCGTGCCCTTGATCTCGATCTTTTGATCCTTGCCTTCTTTGACGACGCGCAAGGCCGCCTTGCGGCACACGCTGGCGATCTCCCGCTCGAGCGAGCGCACTCCGGCCTCTTTCGTGTAGTGGTGGATGATCGTGCGCACCGCGTTTTCTGTCACGGTAAAGTCCACGTCTTCGAGGCCACACTCTTTGCGCTGCCGAGGCACCAAGTACTTGAGCGCAATGTTCATCTTCTCGAACTCGGTGTAGCTGGAGAGCTGAATCACTTCCATCCTGTCTTGCAGCGGGATGGGGATTCCAGCCAACGTGTTGGCGGTCGTGATGAACATCACGTCCGAGAGGTCGTAGTCGAGATCGAGATAGTGATCGTTGAAGTTGTGATTCTGCTCGGGGTCCAGCACCTCGAGCAGAGCCGCGGCCGGATCTCCGCGGAAGTCGGTGCTCATCTTGTCGATTTCGTCGAGCAAGAATAGCGGGTTGTTGGTCCCGACCTTTTTCAGGTTTTGAATGATCTTACCGGGCAGCGCGCCGATGTAGGTTCGCCGATGGCCTCGGATTTCGGCTTCGTCCCTCACGCCACCCAAAGACAAACGCACGAATTTGCGACCGGTAGCGTGCGCGATGCTCTTGGCAATGCTCGTCTTGCCTACGCCCGGCGGCCCGACGAAGCACAAGATGGGGCCCTTCAGCTTCTTCGTCAGAGCCTGAACGGCCAGGTACTCGACAATACGCTCCTTGCATTTCTTCAGACCATAGTGATCTTCGTCCAAAATGCGCTCCGCTTCGACGATGTCGAAGCGCTCGTCGGTCTTGTCGAACCACGGTAGGCTCAGCACCCAATCGATGTAATTGCGAACGACGGTAGCCTCCGCGCTCGTGGGGTGCATCATCTTGAGCTTCTTCAGCTCTTTCTTGACCTTGGCTTGAGCCTCTTCGCTCATGCGCTTGTTCTTGAGCTTGTCCTCTATCTCCAGCAGGTCGCTCTTGAACTCGTCGCGCTCACCGCCACCCAACTCTTTCTGGATGGCCTGCATCTGCTCGTTCAGGTAGTACTCCTTTTGCGTCTTTTCCATCTGCTTCTTGACGCGGGAGCGGATCTTCTTTTCTACCTGCAAGATCTCGATTTCAGCCTGCATCAGCTCGTACAAACGTTCGAGGCGTTGCTTGGCGTCGGGAGTCTCCAAAAGGCCCTGACGATCGGAAAGCTTAATCGTTGGAAGGTTGGCGGCGATGGTGTCGCTCAGCTTCGACGGATCGTCGATACTCTGGACGCTCATCAGCACCTCGGGCTGCACCTTCTTGTTGAGCTTGACGTAGACCTCGAACGTGCTCTGCACGCTTCGGATCAGCGCCTCGACCTCCACGTCCCCCACCATGGGCTCGTCGATGGCTTCTGCTTCCACCATGAAGTAGTCGCGCGTTTCGACGTAGCGTTTGACTTTCGCGCGCTGCCGCCCTTCGACCAAGACTTTCACCGTGCCGTCCGCCAGCCTGAGCAATTGGACGATGGTGCCAATGGTTCCGACCGGGTAGATGTCCTCGGGATTAGGGTCGTTGGTCTTGGCGCTCTTTTGTGCCGCCAGAAAGATTTCTTTGTCCCGCGACATCGCCTCGTCGAGGGCAGCGATGCTTTTCTCACGGCCTACGAAGAGCTGCGACACCATGTGCGGAAACACGATGATGTCTCGAAGCGGCAGTGCCGGTACGGGCCGGCGATTGGAACTTCCCACCTTGTCGCTACTATCGTTCTTGAAGAACATTGATTTTGAAGAAACGTTGACCCGCGCTCTTGAAGGATGAAACCGGAGTCAGCCGACGCCGGCCTCCTTGTGGTAGACGATGAGCGGCGGTTCCCCGTTGTTGATGGTCTCTTCGTTGACGACGACTTCTTTGATTCCACTCTTGGAAGGCACGTCGTACATGATGTCAAGCATCGCTTCTTCCAGGATGGCCCTGAGACCGCGCGCGCCGCTCTCGCGCTCGAGCGCCTTGCGAGCCACGGCATTGAGCGCGCTCTTCGCGAACTTCAGCTTCACGCCGTCCATCTCGAAGAGCTTCTGAAACTGCTTGACCAGGCTATTCCTGGGCGTGGTCAGGATGTCGACCAAGGCGTCTTCGGTGAGCTCATGCAGCGTCGCGAGCACCGGCAAGCGCCCGATGAACTCGGGGATCAAGCCGAACTTCAGCAGATCTTCCGGCTGGACTTGCGCCAAAAGCTCGCCCAGCTTCATTTCTTTGCGGCCCTTGATTTCGGCGCCGAAGCCGAGGCGCGACTGACCCAAGCGGCGTTGGATGATCTGATCCAGCCCGACGAAGGCTCCGCCACAAATGAACAGGATGTTGCTGGTGTCGATCTGCAAAAAGTCCTGCTGCGGGTGCTTCCGGCCGCCTTTGGGCGGCACGTTGGCGATGGTGCCCTCGATGATCTTGAGCAGCGCCTGCTGCACACCTTCGCCGGAGACGTCGCGCGTGATCGATGGGTTATCGCTCTTGCGGCTGATCTTGTCGATTTCGTCGATGTAGACGATGCCCCGCTGGGCGCGCTCGACGTCGTGATCGGCGTTTTGCAACAGCTGAACGATGATGTTCTCGACGTCTTCGCCAACGTAGCCGGCCTCGGTCAGCGTGGTGGCGTCGGCGATCGCAAAGGGAACCTTGAGGATTTTCGCGAGGGTTTGCGCCAGCAAGGTCTTGCCGCTGCCGGTGGGCCCCAAGAGCATGATATTGCTCTTGCCAAGCTCGACATCGTCGGTCGCCACCTTGGAGTCGATGCGCTTGTAATGATTGTGAACCGCGACCGACAGGATCTTCTTGGCCCTATCTTGCCCCACCACGTAGTCGTCCAGGATGGCCTTGATCTCCGCCGGCTTGGGCATCGGGTCCGAGCCGCCCGTGGGCTCGTCCTTTTCGACTTCCTCGGCGATGATGTCGTTGCACAGGGCAATGCATTCATCGCAGATGTAGACGGTAGGCCCGGCGATGAGCTTCTTCACTTCCTTCTGCGACTTTCCGCAGAAGGAGCAGCAGAGGTTACCGTTCGAATCGTCGCGCCTTCTCTCCAAGTCAGCACCGTTCGGGTCGTTGCCCGCCTGTCACGTCGAGCCGAAGCTCGCTCCGTTGAGGTTAAGAGCCACTGCGATCTGATTAGGAAGCAATGCCCGCCTTTTTGTCATGGAAATTTCAGAAATTCTAGAACTCGACAGCATCCATCGCAAGAGAGCGGCTAGCTCGAAATGCGCCCTAAGGGTGGAATGCCGATTTTTCGAGAATTCTACCGCAGAGCCGATTTCAACTCCGGCCCAAAAACGAGTGCCCCGTGCCCTTCGGGCGACCAGCGCAGAGCGGACCCAGTGGAGCCGGGTGGGCAAAAGACTTACCTGCTGGTAGCCGCGTTCTTGGGCTTGTGCTCGAAGATCTCGTCGATGAGCCCGTACTCTTTGGCCTGGGCGGCACCGAGGTAGAAGTCGCGCTCGATGTCGGCGGCGATCGTATCGCGAGGTTTTCCGGTGGAACCTACGAGGATATCGATCACCACATCCTTCATCTTGCGGATCTCCCGCGCCTGAATCTCGATGTCCGTGGCTTGCCCGCGCGCCCCACCCAGCGGCTGGTGGATCATGATGCGCGAATGCGGCAGGGCGAATCGCTGACCCTTCTGACCCGCTCCGAGCAGGATAGCCCCCATGCTAGCCGCCTGCCCGATACAGATCGTGCTGACCGAGCAGCGCACGTACTGCATCGTGTCGTAAATGGCGAGCCCGGCGGTCACGACGCCTCCGGGTGAGTTGACGTACAGCTGGATATCCTTGTCCGGATCTTCGCTTTCCAAAAACAGAAATTGCGCAATGATGATGTTGGCTACGTCGTCGTCTACGGCACTACCTAGAAAGACGATGCGATCTTTGAGTAGGCGGCTGAAAATGTCCCACGTACGCTCGCCGCGGTGGGTCGTCTCCACCACGTGCGGGTAGATCACACTGCCCCGAACTCTATCACCTTCGATCCGTTCAGCGTGCCTTTCGAGTACCGAAAGCGCCTGTTTCCGAGTCTCAGGTCGTGTGCCCATGTGCATTGCCTTCCTTGTGGTTGTCGAATTACTCGTCCGAAATCTTGGCCTTGGCCTCGATGATGTCCAGGACCTTATTTTCCAAGATCATTCCTATCAGCATTTCTCGCCGCTTGGGGTCACTGTACTCGACGCGCAACTTGGCAACGTTCTTCCCCGTCTGCTCCGCCAGTTCCTTGATGCCTTCTTCGATCTGCTCGTTGCCGATCTGTAGCTTCTCTTTCTTGGCGATTTCGGCCATCAAAAGCCCTGCGCGTACCTTGACTTCGCTGTCATGCTGAACCTTCTGCTTGAGCTCCGCGCCGAGACCCGTCACCGTTTGCCCCTGTGCCCTGGCCCGCTGCAGGATTTCCTGCTGCGTCACACGCATTTGCTGCTGCACCAACGAAGGCGGCACTGGGATGGGGTTTTCTTCGACTAGTGCCAGGACCAGCCGCTCGGCGAGAACGTTTTCGGCCTGTTCCTTTTTCCTGGCTTCGATCTGTTCGCTAAGGCTCTTCTTCAAATCGTCAAGAGTTTCGTAGTCTCCAAGGTCCTTGGCAAATTCGTCGTCGAGCTCCGGCAGCACCCGCTCTTTGACGTCTTTGAGTACGAGCTTGAAGGTCGCCTGCTGGCCGCGCAGGCCGGGGTGCGGGTGTGCCTCCGGCATGTCCGCCACCGCGTCCACGGATTCACCGACGGATTTTCCGATCACCGCCTGCTCAATGGCGGGGATTAGATTGCCGCCCCCGAGCTCGACCTGAAAGTCTTGGGCACCTGCGCCTTCCACGCGCTCACCGGCTACTTCCACTTCGAAGTCGATCGTGACGACGTCTCCGCTCTGCGCGGGGCGGGGGGTTTTAGGCGCCTCCAGGGTCGAGTTCTCGCGGCGGAGCGCGGACAGCTCGGCCTCCAGATCCTCCGGAGTCACCTCCGTCTTGGGGCGCTTGGCTTCCAGCCCTTCGTACTTGACGCTGGTGATCTCGGGGATGATTTCGAAGCGGGCCTTGTACGCGAACGGCTGGTTGTCGACGAGCTTCTGAGGTTCGAAAGCCGGCGAGCTCACCGGTTGCACCTTCTGCTCGCTAACCGCTTTGGGGAACGACTCGTCGACCAAGCGTTGCGCCACATCGGCCGCCACTCGGGCTCCGAACATGTGACTCAGCACCTTCCTGGGAGCTTTGCCAGGTCGAAAGCCGCGCACTTTCGCCGTCTTTGCGACCGAACGGTACGCCTTGTCGACTTCTTTTTTGACCAGCTCGGCGTCGATGACGACGTCGAACTCCACCAGGACGGGACTGAGCTTCTGTACGTTGACTTGCATTGAACGAGGGGCTCACTGCCATGCGGCCCTGTCGAGGTCAAGCCGGCAGTGATCGCGTAGTAACGGCCTTGAACCACAAAAAGAAAGCGCCCTTGCGGGAGGCAGATCCGCAAGGGCGATGGGTGGCCCGGGAAGGCCCCCGAGAAGTGTCAGTCTTCGTCCTCGAGCTCCTCTTGCTCTGCCTCCCAGAGCGCAGCCTCGAAGGGATCCATGTCAAATTCCACGTCGCTTTCCGGCTGTTCGAGATCGTCGATACTGAAGCCGATGCGCATATTCGGACGAATCGCGTCGCGCTCGAAGTCCGCAAAGGTGCGATATCCTCTAGGAAGTCCCATGTCGTGTTGTCTCCTTGGCTAAGCAATCAGTCGTTTTCGCGGGAACGAGCGGCACAGGGGGCTGCCGTGGCCCCGGAGGCGGGAAGACGGTGAACGAGGGCACGGGCACCCCGGACTGGCGCAAGCCAGAACTGGTCGCGCAAAATGCGCTCCGCAGCCTCGTTCGTCGGATCCCCTCCGACCGCGGACCTAAGGCCGAGTCCGCGCATAGTGGGTTTGTTCAGGCCGATCTTGTGCTTGGTGTTCACGCTTGACTACCTACACCTACATCTGTTCACACAGTACGACATGCCCCTCACGCCTCCAAGAAATCGCTCCTCTGGCGCGGCATTTAGATAAGGACCGAGGGGACTCTCGGACCGGGTCGAGTTCCGTGCGATATAGGGCAAGCGCGGGGGCAACCCACGACCAGCATGGCTTACGGACCCAAAATCATCGCAATCGCGAATCAGAAAGGCGGCGTTGGCAAGACCACGACCGCCGTAAACCTGGCCGCCAGTTTGGCTGCGGCCGAACGCCAAACGCTCTTGGTGGACCTCGATCCGCAAGCCAATGCCTCGAGCGGCGTCGGCGTGTCGCCTGGAAGCGTGGAGCGCACCATCTATGACGCACTGATTGGCGAGAGCCCTTTTGGTGAAGTGATTCGCCCCACCCCCATTGCCACTCTTTCGATCGCGCCTTCGAGCCAAGACTTGACCGCCGTCGAATACGAGCTGTTCGAAGAAGAACGCGGGACTCACCTGCGCCGCGTCTTGGCAGGGCCCGCCACTCAGAAGTTCGAGTACGTGATCATCGACTCGCCGCCTTCGCTCGGGGTGCTGACACTGAATGTGCTCGCGGCGGCCCACCGCGTCATCGTCCCACTGCAACCCGAGTACTATGCACTCGAGGGGATCACCTATTTGATGGCGACCATCGATCGAGTGAAACGCTCGTTGAATCCCGAGCTCGAGGTGGCCGGCATCGTGCTCACGATGTGGGATGGCAGAAACCGCCTGGCGCATCAGGTGGCTGCCGAGGTCAAAAAGCATTTTCACGTCTACGAGGCGGTGATCCCGCGCAACGTGAGACTGAGCGAAGCACCTTCACACGGCCTGCCCGCGCTCTTGTATGATGTCGGCAGCAAGGGTGCCCAAGGCTACCTCAGCCTGGCGCGCGAGGTGATCGATGCGGATCAGGACAAGCTCTCCGAGGCTACGGCGTGACTAACCCGAAGCGGGGGCTCGGGCGGGGCCTGGATGCGCTGCTGTCGGCGACGCAGGCCCGCCCGCCCAGCCGCACTACGACCGAAGCCTACGGCGAGGGCAATGTCTTTTCTTGCCCACTGGACAAGATCGTTCCGCAGAAGGGTCAACCCAGACAGCGCATCCAGCAACAACGCCTCGACGAGCTGGCCGAATCCATCAAGGTGCATGGTCTACTCGAGCCGCTGGTGGTCCGCCGGCGGGGCGCCGACGCGTTCGAGATTATCGCGGGCGAGCGCCGCTGGCGGGCGGCGCAAAAGGCCGGGCTGCGCGAGGTGTTGGTGGTGGTGCACGACGTTTCGGCGGCCAGCGCTTTCGAGCTGGCGCTCATCGAAAACGTGCAGCGCGAAGATCTCGATCCGATCGAATTTGCCGAAGCGCTCGACAGATTGATCAAAGAACATGGCTACACGCAAGAAACACTCGCCGGTCGGGTGGGCAAAGATCGGTCGACCATTGCCAACGCGCTCAGGCTCTTGCGCCTGCCCGCGCCCGTGCGCAGCAAGGTCGTGGAGGGCCAGTTGAGCGAAGGTCACGCCCGAGCGCTTTTGGGAGCCCCCGACGAGCAGGCGCTCAACCAACTGGCAGACAAAGTCTTGCGCGGCCGTCTGAGCGTGCGCCAAACCGAAAACCTAGTTCGAAACGCCAAGGCGGGGCGCGGCGGCAAAGGACCCACCGGCAAGCTCGGCAAGAGCGCCAGCGTGCGCGATCTCGAAACCCGGCTCGAGCGCAAGCTCGGCGCGCGCTGTGAAGTGCGTGACAAAGACGGCAAGGGGGAGCTCATCGTGCGCTACGGCAGCTGGGACGAGCTCGACCGGATCTTGGAGCTCATCCTGTAGGTGTTGGCTCGCCTCTTCGCGCGGCCCGGCATTTGGCTGGCACTCGCAATCTTGCTGCTCAACGATCACGTCGGTAAGCGGCTCGCGAGCCAAGGCGTGGTGCCGGGGGCGCTGACGGGCAAGCTCAGCGATGTGGCTGGGCTCGCGTTTGCGCCCGCCCTGGCTTGGGCGCTCGCCAGGGTGCTGGGGCGCTCGCGCGGCTGGGCATGGAGCGCCTTTTGGCTCGTGCCGCTCGTGTTCACCGTCTTGAACCTGAGCAGCAGCGCGTGTTCGGCCTGGACCAGCTTCTTCGCCTGGTTCGGGCTCGAACAAGTCATCTGGAGCGACCCGTCCGATCTCTTGGCGCTGCCCGCTGTCGGTTTGGGCTATCGCTGGGTGCGGCAGAGCGAACAACGAAGCGAACCGTGCGGCCCTCGCTGGCGAGCGTTTGCCGGTGTTGGCCTGGGTGGGTTCGCGTGCTTGGCCACTAGCACGCCATGGAGCACCAGTACCCTTCCCGCGCCCTCGCTGCGCAACGCAACCGGAGTCGAGCTCACGATTGCGCTTCAGCACACGCTCGCGCCGGTCGGTTGCGAGCGAATCCCGCTCGCTCCGGGTGACTTCGCCGCTGCGCAATTCCACGCCCTGGACGACGGCGAGCACGTCACCCTGGACGAAGCTCACCGAAGCCAGGACACTGGCGCGGCCGGCGAAAGCGGCGCTCCGAGCTTCGGTGGCGGCGATTGCGGAGCCGTCACCATTACAGCCGCGAAACTCGCGCCGACGATCGTGCGTTGGGACTTGCGCGACGTTTCCAGCCCCCCGAATCTCGATGCCGCGGAGGACGTCGCTCCCGGCACCGTGTACGTCGAGCAATTCGGGAGCGAGCTTCATCTCGCACTCGGAGACGGCATGAGCGCTACGCCGCTCGAGGCGCCGCCATGAGGCTCTGCACCCTTCCGATCTGTGCCGGCTTGCTGCTCGCCCCCCATGCCAACGCCGACGAGGCTGGCCTAGAGGCAGGGTTCGGCCTAGTCGACTGCTACTACTTTTCCCACTTGGACCATGACTGGCACGGACACACCGGGATCGGCCACGCGGGTGGCGCCTTTTGGCGTAAACCGGTCGCCACCGGTGACCGCCGCTCGCTGCTCGTCGGCGCGCGGCTCGGGGGTCTCTTTCACCTGGGAGGAGCCGCGTACCCCTGGTACGTCGATCTCGATGTCGCGGGTGCTCTGATCGCGAACGACCCAAAGGGAGGGCCGCGGCTCGTGTGGGGCATCGGCCCTTCGTGGAATGCCGGCAGGTCCATTCGCTCGTTCGAGATCGAACAAGAGGCGGGTTCAGCCTTCGGCGTTCACGGCTACTTGGGCTATGGCCTGAGCTTCACGGGCGCGAGCAGCTCGCTGCTGCTCGAGACCCGCGTCGAAGTCCGCTCCCGGTTCACGCACGAGCGCCGGATGACCCGCTTGAGTACCGGCGAGACCGCAAGCGTCGACGAGAAAGCAGGATCCGTCGGCCTCGTGATCTACGCCGGCTATGCCTGGGGTACGTAACCCTTATACTTGACCGTAGTCTTTCCTGGTGTAAGCTCCCCGCCTCTACTCTTAGGGGCTGCGTAAAAATGTCGCCAGAATCGGACACCGATAGACATCAGCCGCCGACCGCGCTCACGGATTCTATGCGCGATCGCCTATTCAAGCAGCGTACGATCATCATTAGCGGCGACGTCTCGCAGGATCTCGCGCGCGAAGTGATGATGCAGATCTTAGCGCTGGCTGCAGACGGTGATTCGCCGATTAACGTCTTTATCAACTCTCAGGGCGGGCACGTCGAGTCCGGCGATACGATTCACGACATCATTCGATTCGTGCGACCAGTTGTTCGCATGGTCGGCACGGGATGGGTTGCTAGTGCCGGTGCCTTGATTTATGTCGCCGTGCCTGTTGAACATCGGTACTGCCTCCCCAATACACGGTTTCTGCTTCATCAGCCTTCTGGTGGTGTACGCGGGCCTTACAGCGACATGGATATCGAGGTGCAGCAGATCCTTACGATGCGTGACCGCATCAATCGAATCTTGGCGCGTCAGACGGGGCAGAGCGTCGAGAGAATACAGGAAGACACCAAGCGTAATTTTTGGCTCGACGCACAGGCAGCTAAAGAATACGGGATTGTCGGTCAAATCATCGAGAAGGTGGATCAGCTGCAGTAAACCATAACGGCTTTCCCAGCGATGTCGCCTGGCATGGAACTAGGGATGCGAATGCCGTTCATGACAAGCAGCTGAGCACGCCCGACGTGACACCGTGTCGCAGCACCGCGAGACGCGCCGAGGCGGCAGACGGCCGGGAGAGTGCCGGCATCCGGTGTTCGCGTGCTCGAAAGGTCATCGACGTGGTCAGTCTGCCAGCCTGCGGCTGATCCGGGACGGCGCCGCAATCTTGGCCATGAGCGCCCGACGAACCTTGGCGCCTCGCAACACCAGGTCGCCGCTTACTTCAGCTCCGCCAACGCCTTCTTCGACGCGCCCTCGAGTGGGGTGCCCGCTCCGAGCTCGGCGGCCTTCGTCAGGTGCTCTTTGGCTTCTTTTTTCTTGCCCATCGCCTGATAGTGCCGGCCGATGTAGTAGTGACCGGGCGCGAAGTTCGCGTCGGCGTCGAGGGCGGCCTTGTAGTCCGCCAGCGCGCCCGCGTCGTCGTTCATGCCGTGACGGCAAGCGCCACGCCGCACGTACAGGTCCGGGTTCGGCTTGGCCTTGAGGGCGCGATCGAGCCCGGCAATGCACTCGGCGTAGGCCTGCAGGCGCCCGAGCAGGTTGGCCGCCGCTCCCACCACGGCCGGGTCGGGGCTTTGAATCACCTGCCGCAGCTCGTCGATGGCCTTTGTCTTCTTGTCGCTCTGTGCGAGCACCTGCGCGTACTCGTAGCGAAGCTCGAGGTTGTCCGGGGCGGCTTTGACGGCCTTGTCGTAGGCGCCGAGCGCTTCTTCGTTCTTGCCGGCGCCGGATAGGGCGATGGCGCGATTGGTCAACAAGAGCGCGTGCTGAGGAGAGCTCTTGAGCGCCGCATCGGTCACCTCGAGCGCGCCGGCATAGTCTTCGCGGTCGAGCAAAATGGCGGACAGGTTGACCGCGGCTTCGGTAAGCTTCGGGTCGTTCTTCAGCGCCGCCCGGTAGCTACCGATGGCACCGTCGAGATCGTCGGTGTTTTCTTGGGCTACGCCCAAATAGAACGCGGCCTGCGCATCAGCGGGATCTTTCTCATGAGCCGCTTGCAAGATCTCTTTGGCCTTGTCGAAGTCCTCGGCCTGAATCGCCTGGATGCCTTCTTGCACGGCAGAGCTCGAGGCGGCGGCGACTTCGCCACCAGGTGCCCCAGCCTCTTCATCGTCGAACGCAGGGGGCGGCGGTTCTTCGGCAGGCGACTGACTGGCGCCACACGCCGCGCCTCCGAGGGATGACATCAGACCTGCCAAAATCAATGTACGGCGCGCTGCCGTCGCGCTCCACCTGCCTGCACGTTCGATGCTCATAGCTTGTCCGCCTCTTCCAGCCGCCCAAGGGTCAGTAAAATGCGCTCCTTGATCTCTGAGACCCGGTTTACATCCGTTATCTTGGAGCCGGAAGCGTCGGTGACGTAAAAGACGTCGGCGACTTGATTTCCCTCGGTATTGATTTTTGCAAGCGAGATGGTCAAGCCTTCTTGCTGCAAGGCGCTGGACAGGGCGAACAATAGGCCAGGCCGGTCGAGGGTGATGATCTCGAGCACGGTGTGGTTGCTACCGGAGCGGTTGTCGACGAACACCGCCGTTTGCACGGAAGGCGCCGGGCGCTGGAAGGTCGTCCGGCTGTCGCGCCGCCCGAGCACCAGCTCTTCGGCGCTGATTTCTTGGTTCAAGACCCTGGCAATGTCAGCCTTGGCCCGCTTGAGGATGCTCTGAAAACCCCGGGAGCTGCCCGTGTTGCGCACCCAGAACAGGTCGAGCGCGCGCGTTTTCCCGCCGTCGGCTTGATACGAATAGATCTGCGCCCCCACCACCTTGAGCTTGGCGGCGGCAAGCCCCGCCGTGATGATCGCGAGCAAGCCGGGCCGGTCGTCGCCGACGAACGCGAGCTCCACGTAGGGGTCGTCCTCGTCTACCACCCGTAGCTCGAACAGCTCATCTTTCGCGGCGGCGGCAAGCTCGAGGTGACGCACGATGTGTCCAGGTAAGTTGGCGTGGAGGTAACGCGGCGGCATCGCGTGCAAAAAGCGCTCGACGAACGCCGCGTCGATGGCGGACGGCGCCAGACCCTTCACCTCGGCCCGCACCTCGTCAGCCCTACCCTCGCCGAGCTTCTTGTCGACCCCTTGCAAGCGCGCCGAAGTCGCCACGTACAGGTCGTCGAGCATCCTGGCCTTCCAACTGCTGAGCGCGGTGGGGCTGGTCGTGCTGACGTCGGCGACCGTGAGCAAATAGAGCTCCCTGAGCCCTTCGTGCCCGTGCACCTCACGGCTGAAGTTGTCGATGGTCGTCGGGTCGTCGATATCGCGGCGCGTCGCCACGTGGTACATGCGCAGGTGCTTGAGCACCAGGTGCTGGATCTCGGGGATGTCGTGATCGGCAACGCCCAGGCGCCTGCAAATGACGGCGACCAAGTCGGCGCCGCGCTGCGGGTGATTGCGCCCGCCTATGTCTTTGCCGATGTCGTGCAACAGCGCCGCCATGAACAAGACCCAGGGGCGCGCGACTTCTGCGGCCAAGCGCGATGCAAGCTCGTACTTGTGCGCCAAATCGCCGCGACACAACGCGCGCAAGCGGTCGACGGCCGCGATGGAATGCACGTCGACCGTGTACACGTGGTAAATGTCATGGTGCACGCGCCCTACCACCGGCAAAAATTCCGGAATCATGGCGAGCAATAGGCCGACGTCGTGCAGCTCTTTGAGGACGGAGGTGTCGCGCAGCCGCGTGCGCTGCACCATGCGCACCAGGCGACGAAAGTGCGTGGCAGCGTCTGCCGAAGCGCGCAACCGCTCGCAGAACTCGGGATTGGTGGTCGCGCGAGCGACCGCATCGGAAGAGGCGCGATGTACGCTCGCGTCACGAGCCACCGCTTCCGAATAAAGCCGCATGGCCAGCTCCGGCCGCTGCTGCAGCGACGCGACGTTGCGCAGCGCCAGCTCGTCTCCGATCAGCTTGAGATGTTCGTCGACGATGCGTTCACGGGGGGCTCGCTTGGGTGGAGGCTCCGCCCTTTGCAGCAGCGTCTCACGCGCGCGAAAAATCGTGCGGGCGTGCCGGTAGTATTCGCTCATCATCTCTTCGACGGCCTGCCCACCCTTGCCGTAGCCCAGGGTCGAGGCCAAGAGCTCCTGGCGATCGAAGCTAAGCCGATCGGTTCGGCGCTTCGAGTAGTAGTGCAGCAAATTGCGGATGCGCGAGAGGAACTGCGCGGCCGCTTCGAGCTCGCGCAGCTCGCCGGGCAGCAGCACATCGAGCTCGACCAGCCGCGCCGGACTGTCGACCCGCCAGCGGGCGCGCGCCACCCACTGGATGATGTCGAGATCGCGTAGGCCCCCGTAGCCGTTTTTTACCTCTGGTTCCAGCAGGTAGACCGAGCCGCCATAGCGACCGCCGCGCTCCACGGCCTGCGCCGAGAGCTGCTCGAGAAACCGACTCACGTTCTTTTCACTGAAGACACCACGGAACGCCTTCTTGAGCATCTTGTCCGTCGGCTCGGCGTCGCCGGCGACCAGGCGCCAATCGAGCAATGTGGTCGCGGTCGGTAGATCGCGCTTGGCCAGGTCCACCATGTCCGAGATCGTGACCACCTGATGTCCGATGCTGAGGCCGGCGTCCCACAGCGGATACAAGAGCATCTCGGCGATGCCCTGAGCCCGGCCCACGCGACCGGCGCAGAGCAATCGCACGTCGAGATCGCTCTTGAAGCCGAGCCCGCCCCGGCCATAGCTGCCCACCGCAGCCAGCGACACCGGGTGCCATTGCTTGCGTCGGGTCATGGCTCCCTTGACCGCATGGAACAAGGAGCACAAAAGACCATCGAACGACTTGGAGTGCTGCATGCTGGCAGCTTGACCGGCCTGTTCGCTGCCGCTGGCGATCATCGCTTCGACCCTCCCCTGATGCCGCTGCAGGTATAGGCGGAGCTCGGACGCCAGGGTCTCGGAGTCCTGGTCGAAGTTTTCGGCCAAAGGCAACAGTGAGGTCATTCGCCGGTCGAACGAGGCTAAGCGCCGGAAAGGCTACGCTGAGCCGCTTATAGCGCAAACGCCGCCGGTGCGAAGCTTGTCACACCGAGAAAGCCCGGGCGAAAACTTCCCGGTCGACCGCGCGTTCCGCACAAAAAACCAGCGCTCGGGCTCGTCTCTGGTTCGCCGGAGGGTCCTCCGGGCGGCCATCTGATGGAGGCCCGGCCCGCCGGCGACGACCGGGCTTTGCAGGCGAGCCGCCTGTGCTAAGCTGCGTCACAGGATGGTTACTCGGCGCGGTGCACTCATCACACTGGGGATGACGGGGGCGGCACTCTTGTTACCGGAGGGGGCTCTGGCTTCGGTCTCGCGCGCCTTGAGCACGCGAGAGCTGCTCGGTGCCAGTCGCGCCGTGGTTCGGGCCGAACCCGTCGAAGCCTTCAGCCAATGGGAAACCATCGGCGACAGACGGCGCATCGTCACCTTCACTCGCATCTTGGTGAACGAAGGGGTCGTGGGCGATGCCGAACCAGAAATCTTGGTGCGCACGCTGGGCGGTCGCGTCGGCAAGATCGGCCAGGTCGTACACGGCGAAGCCGCGCTTCGCCTCCACGAACCGGGCTTGCTCTTCTTGCAAGATTCCAGCGAGGGGATCACTCACGTCACCGGTATGGCGCAAGGCCACTACCGCATGCTGTCCGACGAGCGAGGCGCCGTCCGGCTGCGTCCTTCGCCACGCCTGGGCACGCTGCTGCCACCGGCGAAGTCGCCCGCCGGCAAGGCCGCAGTTCGAGAGCTCGAAGGGCTCACCTTTCCCGAAGCGCGCAGCGTCATCCTGAAGGCTTACCGGAAATGAGATACCCCCGCGCCTCCATGGCGTGCGTTTTGGCAGGGCTCGCGGCTTCGATCACCTTGGCATACTCCGAGAGCGCCAGCGCCTATTGTCAGACGACCACCTGCGATCCTGCCACCGAATGCAGGTACGACCGCATGGGCTGCGCCACGGTGGGCTTGCCGCTCCAGTGGAAGAAAGGCTGCGTCTCGTACTCGGTGCATCGTGCCGGGTCGCCTCGACGCAACGTCAGCTACGACCGCGTGCACAGCATCACCGAGCGGGCCTTCGACCGCTGGCTCAGCGCCGACTGCGACAGCGGTTCGCCCTCCCTGCGCGCTGTCGACAACAGCCCCGTCACCTGCGACAAGCCCGAATACAACTCGAGCGACGGCAACGCCAACATCATCATGTTTCGCGACGACGACTGGCCATACGCCGGCGCCAACGCGACGTTGGCGTTGACCACCATCACGTTCAACTTCGAAACCGGCGAGATCTTCGACGCGGACATCGAAATCAATTCCTTCAAAACCCCGATCACCACCGGCGACGTCGCCGTCGACTTCGATCTTGAATCGATCATCACGCACGAAACCGGGCACTTCTTGGGCCTGTCGCATTCGCACGTGCCCGACGCCACCATGTACCTGGAGTACGGCGCCGGCGACATCAGCCTTCGTGATCTAGATGCTGACGACATCGCGGGCATTTGCGCCACCTATCCGCCGAACCGCAAGGTTTCGAGCGACGATTGCACCCCGCGCCACGGGTTTTCGGGTGAGTGCAGTCGGCCCAAGAAAAAGGGCGGCTGCTCGCTCGATCCAGGCTCGCTCTCGGGCACCGCGCACGCCTGGCCGCTCGCGCTGCTCGCTGGGCTGGTCGCGGGCGCCACCCGTCGGCGCAGGCGACCGAACGCCTGACGGTCACCGGCGTGCTGGTCGTTGCTGGCGAAGCCTCGGGGGATGCGCTGGCCGCTCGGACCATCGAAGCGCTGGGCGTGCACGCCATGGGCATGGGCGGCATTGAGCTCGAGCGCACCGGCAGCGAGTTGGTCGTGAGCAGCCTCGACTTGGCCGCCATGGGCCCGCTCGACGCCTTGTCGCGCGCGCCGCGCCTCGCTGCCGCCTACCGGCGCCTGACCCAGCTGGTGCTCGCGCGCCGACCGCGCTACGCGCTGCTGGTCGGTTTCAGCGCCTTCAACGCTCGCTTGGGGCGCTGGCTCAAAGGGCGCGGCATCCGAGTGCTCTGGGCCGCGCCGCCCCAAGTGTGGGCCTGGGGCGGCCGGCGGGTGTTCGGCTTCGCCCAGAGCTGCGATCACGTTGCGCTGCTGTTACCGTTCGAGCTGCCGCTTTGGAAACGCGCCGGCGTCGCGGCCACCTACGTGGGCCATCCGAGCAGCGAGAGGCACTACGCCCCTCGCCACACGCTGCGCCGGCAGCTGGGCGTTGCGGACCACGAAACGGCGATCGCCCTGCTCCCGGGAAGCCGCGGCGGCGAAGTGCGCCGCATGCTCGCCCCCATGCTCGGTGCGATCGCACTGCTCGGCAAGCAGCGGCCCATCCACGCCCGAGTATTGCTCTCGCGAGCTCTGCCCTCCCAAGAGCAGCACCGGGCCCGCCAGCTCGCGCGCGAGGCGAACGTCGAGACCCTGCAAGACTGCGACAGCTTGCCCGCCTTCGACGCGGCATTCGCCACCAGCGGCACGGTCACCTTGGACTGTGCGCTGGCCAAAGTGCCCCCGGTCATCGCCTACCGCACCGACGCGTTGACCGCGCTCCTGGCCCGGCGCTTGCTCACGACCCCTCACATCGGATTGCCCAACGCCGTGCTGGCGAGAGCCGCATTCCCAGAGCTCTTGCAAAGCAAGGTGAATGCGGCGAGCTTATGTGAGCAGATGCAAATCATCCTCCGAAACACCGAGCACTACCGCCAGCAATGCGACGAGGTCCAGGCCCTGTTGAACCTGCCGGACGGCATGCCTCCTTCCGAGCGCGTGGCCGAGCTCTTGCGATCGTGGCGCGACTGAAAGCCTTCTTCACGCACGCGCGCCCGGGCACCCGGCTGCGCCAGGCGCTCTGGCTTTCGCTGGCCCTGCTCGGGCTGCGGCTGCATGCCTCTTACGGTCTGGGCTACGGTGACGCCGAAGCTCTGTACGCCAGCTACGCCATGCATCCTCAACCGGCCTACCTGGACCATCCCGGGCTCATCGGCTACCTGCTGCGCCTGCTCGGGGGTGGCACGGCCCCTTCACCACAATCAGCCCATGCGTTGAGCGCCGTCGTCGCCACGCTGGTGCCCTGGCTCGGCGCTCTCGCCGCCCGCGCCAGCGGCCTAACCTGGGAGCGCGCGGCGCTCACGGTGCTGGCGCTCGCCCTGGTCCCCGAGCTCAGCGTCGGGCTGTTCGGCGTCAGCCCCGATCTGCCGCTCGCCGTGTGCTGGCTGACTGCGCTCGCGCTCGCCCTGCATCTGAATCGGGCTTTGCCCGAACACGCCTCGACCCTGCCCGTGCTGCTCAGCTGGCTGGGCCTCGGCCTATTGCTCGGGCTCGGTGTATTGGCCAAAGTCAGCGCCGCGCTGCTGTGCGCTGCCTTGTTCGTAGCAAGCTTTGGCCCGGGGCTCCGGCGCTACTGGCGTGGGCCGGGCCCTTGGTGCGCGCTAGGCTGCGGCGCCATCTTGATCGCACCGTTAGCAATTTGGGAGCTTCGGCACGACTTTCCCATGCTCGAGCACCGGCTCGTCACCACGCAGACCGAATCAGGCCTCGGGCTGAAAAACCTGCTGAAGTTCGTGGGAGGGCAGCTGGTGTACGTCACGCCTCCCTTTTTGATGGCAGGCTACCTCGTCGCGCGCGACTTGTACGCAAAGCGCCACAACGACTCAGCGTCGCAGGTGCTGTGGCTGTCGCTCGTCATCCCGCTCAGCGTGTTGACCGTGCTTTCGCTGTGGTCGGCGCGTGCCGAGCCGCACTGGGTCGCCCCCGCCCTGTTGCCGCTCGGCATTCACGCCGCTCGCATGGAGCGGCTGCCGCGCCGCCTCGGCATCGCTTGCTTGGCCACCGGCGCGGTGCTCACAGCGGGTGTTTGGCTGGCGGTCAAGACCGACGCCTACATCAAGCTTGCCACGAGCTCGCTCGGCGAAGCGCTGGGCGGCTACCAGCCGCGCTACGATCTCACCAACGACCTGTACGCCTGGGGCCCGGGCCAGCGCGTGCTCCGGCAAGCGGTCGATCACGTGAGCTCCACCACGGGGCACACGCCGGTCGTAGTGGGCGCTCCGCACTGGATGGTCTGTGCGCAGGCGCAGGTGGCCGTACGAGATCGGGTTCCGGTGGGCTGCCACTCCATCTTGCCCACCGACTTCGACCGCTGGACTCCCCGCGCCGACTGGCTCAAAGCGGGCACCTTGCTGCTGGTCGAAGACAGCCGCTATCCCGTGCTCGAAACCCAGGAGTTTCCCCTGCGCCAGGTGCGAGGGACCTGGCGTGCCCAGGTACGGCGCGCCGGTCGCGTGGTGCGGACCATTCACATCACCAGCCTCGAAAAGACCAGCGATGTAGCCAGCGCTGGGCTAACCGGCACTGGGCTAACCGGCACTGGGCTAACCGGCACTGGGCTAACCGGCATTGGCCGGCTCACTCCGCAGGCGGAACGGCACGCGCCGAGCTCGGCGGCTGCACGCTGAGCCCCGCGGCCCGCACCAGCTCCTGATCGTCGCTGGTATCCGGGTTTTTCGTGGTGAGCAGCTTGTCCCCGTAAAAAATGCTGTTGGCCCCGGCGTACAGACATAGAAGCTGCGCCTCGCGCCCGAGCTCACTGCGCCCGGCGCTCAAGCGCACGCGCGAGGTGGGCATCAGCACGCGTGCCACAGCGACCATGCGCACGAGCTCGAGCGGATCGATGGGCGGCAAGTCGGCCAGCGGCGTCCCCGCGACCCGCACCAGCGCGTTGATCGGCACGCTCTCGGGGTGCGGATCGAGACTCGACAGCTCGACGAGCATGCGGCAGCGATCGTCGACGCTCTCGCCCATGCCGATGATGCCCCCCGAACACACGGTTATGCCCGCCTGCCTCACCGCTCTGAGCGTGGCGAGCCGCTGATCGAACTGCCGCGTGCTGATGATGCTTTTGTAATGCTCGCGCGAGGTATCCAAATTGTGATTGTAGGCGTCGAGCCCCGCTTGCTTCAGGCGCGCCGCCTGCTCGGCATTCAACATACCCAGCGTCACACAGGCTTCGAGCCCCAGCGCCTTGACCCCGCGCACCATCTCGAGCACCCGGTCGAACGCCGAACCGTCCTTCACCTCGCGCCAGGCTGCCCCCATGCAAAAGCGCGTCGCACCGTGCTCCTTGGCGCGGCGCGCCGCGGCGAGCACCTCGTCGACCTTGAGCATGGCTTCGCCCTTGACGGGCGTTTCGTAGTGCGACGACTGCGGGCAATAGGCGCAGTCTTCCGGACAGCCGCCGGTCTTGACGCTGAGCAAGGTGCAGAGCTGCACCTCGTTGTCCGCGTGGTACTCGGTATGCACCGCCCGCGCGCGATCGATCAGCAAGAACAGAGGCAGGTCGTAAAGCGCCCGCACCTCGGGCAGCGTCCAGTCGTGGCGTACTCGTGAAGGCATGTGGCCCCCGGTCTAGTCAAAGCAGCACGCTTCGTCCAGTACCGTCCGCTTTCGGCCGTCCTTGCCGCCGCCTTTCAATGCCGCGTTCATGCCAATGGCAGCTTCAGTGCCCCATCGCCGCGCGCGCCGTCTCGCGATCGATGAACCCCTCGCGCACCAGCGCCTTGATGTGCATCTCGAAGGTCTGCATCCCGTACATCTCGCTGCCGCTTTCCATCAGCTCTTTGAGCGACGGGTTACCCACCGGCCGCTTGATGGCTTCGCGCACCGACCCGGTCGCCACCAGCACCTCTGCAGCCAGCACCATCCCTTGCCCGTCCGCCCGCGGCAAGAGCCGCTGCGCAACGATACCCTGCAAAGCGTCCCCCAGCCGTTCGCGCAGCTCGTCCGTATTCCCCTCGCTGAGCGCGATCACGCGGTTCATCGTGCGCGACACGTCCGGAGTATGCAGCGTCGAAAGCACCAGATGCCCTGTCTCTGCCGCCTTCAGCGCGATCTCCATGGTTTCTGCATCGCGGATCTCGCCGACCTGAATCACATCCGGGTCCTGCCGCAGCGAAGCCCGAAGTGCACTGGCGAACGAATGCGTATCTTGCCCAATCTCACGCTGACTGATCGACGACTTGTCATCGACATGCAAATACTCGATCGGATCTTCGATGGTCACGATGTGCCGCGACAAGTGGCGATTCATGTGCGCGATCATCGCCGCCAGCGTGCTGCTCTTACCATTACCCGCGGCTCCTACACACAACACGAGCCCGCGATCTTTCTCCGCCAGCTGCTCGCAAATGGCCGGCGCCCCTAGCTCTTCGAGCGACGGCACCTCAATCGGAATCACCCGCATCACGATCGCCAGCGACGAGCGTTGCCGATAAATGTTCACCCGAAACCGCCCGATACCATGCGCTTCATAGCTGGTGTCGTATTCGCGCAGATTGTCGAGATTATTCAGCACCTCGGGATCACGAATGATATGCGCCGCAGCCGCCTGCGTGTGTTGAGGCCCAATCCGGTCCACCCTAAAAAACACCATGTTCCCCCGCACCCGCGCCCCCGGAGGCTGGCCCACCTTCAGATGAACATCGCGAGCGCCCGCCGCGATCGCCTTCTGCAAGAGCTGATGCAAATAGGCTTCAGAAGTATACGGATTCTTCTGACTGCCCGGAGCGAGGCTGACCACGCCCGAATCGTACCTCAACTCGCCCCAAGTCCCGCCAAGAGCTTACCGCTCCCCCAAATCTCGCCCAAACCAGCCCGCCAGCCCGCCAGCCCACACCGACCCCTCCCGTCAGCGTCGCCCCGCCTCCCGATGCTCGACGAGCAGCTCAGCAGCACTGCTGGCCAGATCCCGCTTTCTTGGGTCGAGCTCCCGCGCCTGCGCAAGCTTCCGAGTCACCGGCAAACACTCGACATACCCCTGGCGAGCCATCATCTCACGCTGCCGGGGCGGCCGCGCCACAATCCCGTGCACCGACTCGAGCAAGCCTAGCTCTGGGCCACCCGGCCTTTTCGCCCTGCTCTCGAGCAGCTCACACAACCGCTCGAGCGCAAGCTCCGCATCCTCCGC
>CBFGRJ010000070.1:0-24185 GCA_965651135.1 uncultured Myxococcales bacterium | reverse complement strand
TCTGGTGCTGCGGACGGCTTTGGCTCCGGTTTGGGCTGCGTTCAAGCGGCTTCACGTGGGCTTCGACCGCACCATTTTCGATTTGGGTGATGCAGAGGGCGCGCGGATCAGGGGGCTCGAGCCGCTGGCGGTCTTCGACGATGCGCACTTCACGGATCTGGAGTTTTCCGAGTATCCGGTTAATGGCGATGACAACAAGGAGTCTCCCGAAGATCAGGTGTTTGCTCACGGGGTGATCGGCGGGGGTTTCTACTACCGCTTCGAGCTCGACTTGGATTGGGGTGAGGTCGACGATATTCCGGAAAAGGTGCTGGAGTGCCTGGCGGAGTCGATTCTGGGCGGCGGCTGTTCCCCGCAGAGCTTTTTGCCGGAGATCATCGTCAACTTCGACGTCGAGACGCGAGCCACGGCGTCGCTCACCTACGAGGGCGTCGCGTTCTTGCCCTACGAGAGGCCTTACACTTTGGGCGAGGTGGACCTGCCGAAGTTTCCGGTAGGGCCGCTCGTGTTTCATCCCTCGGTCGAGTTCACGGCGACCACTTACGGAGAGGCCACCAGCAAGTTCAAGCTGGGCAGCAGCATCGAGGTCGGCACCGCTGCAGGGGTGCGTTTTTCGACCGAGTCGACACCCAAGGTGATCGGACCCGACCCGGAGCTCGATTTCGAGGCGCTGGACGTCGAGGCGGTGCTGAGCGCCAAGACGCGGCTCACGGCAGGCCCGCTGTTGCACCTCAGGCTCTACGGCTTTACTGGGCCCAAGGCGGGGCTATCGGGGTTTGCGGAGCTCAGAGCCAATCGCGACGAGTCGCCGTGCTGGGAGCTCGAAGCGGGTGCGGCTCTGGATTTGGGCTTCGACATCGTGGTCAAAGACATGCCGGTGGTGGGTGACCTTCGACTCGCCGACTGGAGTGAGTCGTTCGATCTCGGCAGCAGTGTCATCGACTCGGGCGAGTGTGCCGCGTTGCCCAACGACGGCGCGCCGCTGCCCGTCGCCGGTACCGCGAGCGAGCAGGCCTTCGCCGAACCGGATTTCACCCCTTGGTCGCGGGCATTTCAGGGTGCGGTGGTCTCGCACCCGTACGAATCGTCGGGCGCGCAGCTCGAGTTCAGCGATGTGACGCCCACCATCGACGGCCGCTTTTTGATCACCGGTTCCAATACCGATGCGCTCGTGAAGGTCGATCCGAATGGGGAGCTCGTGTGGGCGAAGAAGTTCGTGCCACCCGAGCCCATCTTGGAAACGGTCGAGCTCGATGATCTGCTGCCGAGCCGTGTCGTCGACGCCGGTGACGCGGGCATGTTGCTCGTGGCCCACCCTTACACACTGGCGAAAATCGAAGCCAGCGGCGAGCTCGATTGGGCCAAGCGCCTCGATGTGCCGCACGAGCAAGACGACCTGCGCTTTACCGCAGCGGCGGCCGCGCCGAACGGAGGTTTTTACGTCGTGGGCACGCGGGGTGACGATCCCAATGCTTCGAACTGGCAGGCCTGGGTGCTTCGCACCGATGCTGAGGCGACGCCGCTGTGGTCCAAGACTTGGGCCACCCCCGAAACCCAGACCAATCTACGCGCCGCCATTGCCTACGAAGGCGGGGTGGTGGCTGTCGGCGACGTGTACGATCGCGAGCAGTCCGCCTGGCATGGGTTGATCGTGAAGTTCGACGACGACGGCGAGGTGGCCTGGTCCAAGCACCTGTACGCGCCGGATTGCAGCACGGACTATTACGGTTCGATTCACCTGACGACCTTGATCGAATCGCAGGACGGAGACCTGGTCGTCGCGGGCACCATCGGTCGCGCACCCGACGCCACGCTGGTCTTCAAGCTCGAACCCGATGGCGAGCTCGCTTGGGAAATGCGGCAAATCACTCCGGCGCCCCATTTGGGACCGGTCATCACGGATATCGTCCAGCTGCCGACGGGAGGCTATTTGGCGACGGGCACGTTCGAGTATTGGCAATCTGGCGGCGGACACAGCGATGTGTGGCTTGGCGGTCTCGACGGAATCGGCCGGCTGCTGTGGATGCAGCGCTATGGGGGCCAGCGCGACGACACGACGACACGGTACAACGACGCGTACCCCTCGCTGGTGCTCACTCAGGACGGCGGCGCCGTGGTCGCGGCGTTCACGGATTCACTGACGCCCGAAGGCAAGGGTCTGTGGGCCTTCAAAGTGCCGGCCAAAGACGGCAGCATCGACTTCGACGAGGCCTCGCCCGCCCATACGGAGGTCCTCACCTGGGAAACCGCTGCCGATGCACGGCATTGCCTCTCGCTGGAAGATGCCGAGATCGAGCCCGAGGACGAAACCACCACGCCCGAGCCCATCGAGCTCAGGGTCGAGGACGCGGAGCTCGAGGCGTTTCAGCAAGCGCCGTGATGCCCCGAGCCGGCTACGGAATCCTTGCCAACGGCGAGGAGCCTTGACAGAGTTGGCTTGACAAGGGCCTTCCCAGAGCTACGCGTGTCAGTGCACCCTGTGGGCGTTCCGGGGTCTTGGGTTACTCATGAGTCCGCAACCAGTTTCCGGCATGCTGGTGGGCAACGTGGTGCTCAAGCACGTGCTCGGCCAAGGCGGCATGGGCAGCGTCTGGGCGGCGGAGCACTTGAACCTGCGCACCGAGGTGGCCGTCAAGTTTCTCGCCCCAGAGCTCAGCGGGCTGAGCGAAGCGGGGGCGCGCTTTCAGTGGGAAGCAGCAGCCGCGGCGCAGCTGAAGAGCCCCCACGTGGTGCAGATCTTCGATCACGGCGTGAGTGAACAGGGCCTGCCCTATATCGTCATGGAGCTGCTCAGGGGTGAAGATCTGGGCAAGCGCCTCGAGCGACTCGGTCCAAGGCCGCTCGAAGAGGTGGTGGCGATCGTCACGCAAGTCGCGCGCGCTCTCGGTACCGCCCATGCACAAGGCATCGTGCACCGCGATATCAAACCGGAGAACGTGTTCTTGATCGAGCAGAGCGGGGACCTGTTCGTGAAGCTACTCGACTTCGGCATCGCCAAAAATTCTCGGAATTTACCGATGGCGCACACCACGACGGGCACGTTGGTTGGCACTCCACATTTCATGAGCCCCGAGCAGCTGTTGAGCGCCCAAGGCGCGGGTGTTCATTCCGACCTGTGGTCGGTGGCCGTGGTGGCCTACGTGGCGCTGACCGGCAAGCTACCATTCGAAGGAGAAACGATTGGTGCGTTGTGTATCGCCATCAATGCCGGCAGCTTCGAACCGGTCACCCGCTGGCGCCACGACCTACCCGATGGCCTCGACGCCTGGTTCGAGCGCGCTCTCCATCGCGATCCGAACGCGCGTTTTCCTTCTGCGCAAAGCTTGGCGCAAGAGCTCGAGCTCGCGAGCTTTGGCCGAACCAGCCTGTCCAGCGTGCGGCCGCTGCCGTCGCCTGGGCCCAGCGTGGCGGTGGCAGCATCGAAGCCCAGTGCCGAAACATCGTTCGACGCCAGCGTCACTCACGGCGAAGAGCGCAAGCAGCATGGAGTGCTGGCCTTTTTCACGGTGGTGCTGACTTCGGCGTTCTTTTCGGCGCTGACCACGGTGCTGGTTCTGGCACCCGATAGCGTGCGACTGCTCGGCGCCGGCCGCGGCGCGCTCAAGCCGGCGATTCATGCCAATTCGAGCAGCTCTAGCGAAGCGTTGGCGCCGACCAAACCAGCGGCAGCCGCTCGCCCCTCGGCATCGAGCCAGGAGCCCGAGATCGTGCCGGTCGACTCAGCCGCGAGCTCGCACCCTGAGCCCAAGCCCAAGCCCAAGCCCAAGCCCAAGCCCAAGCAGGCGTCTGCTCCTCGCACCCCGAGCAAAACCCCGAGCCAGGCTCCCGCCCCGAGCGCGAGCGTCCCAACGCCCAGCGAACGCACACGTGAGCCGGACTACGGGCTGTGAACCAGTGCCATTCGTGTGACGCTGGTCACGGCCAAGGCGTTCTACTACGATGCGCCTCCGGTGGCGATGCAGCGACGCGGGTTGACCAGACGGAAGCTTCCGTGGCTTCTTGCCGTGCTTCTTGTGCAGTGCGGCGGTCGCTCGATTTCGGGCTCCGGCTCGGGCTCGAACGCAGCGAATAGCGCAGGCGACTCGAGCGCGACGCATGGCGCCGGCGGTTCGACCACGACGATGGGCGCGAACAGCACGGGCCAAGGAGGCGTGTCGACGAGCTCCGTAGCCGGCACCTCCTCGACTGTCAGCACTACCGGTGGACTGGGTGCCAGCCCAATCCCGTTCACCGATGGTTGGGCGCTACTCGAGGACAACACGCTCGGCATCCAGGGAGCGCTCTACGTAGCCGCGGACTCGTCGGACGGGGGCAATTCGCTGATAGAGGGTAACTTTGCGGGACCGCAAGTCTGCGCGTCCGGCATCGCCGGCCAGGTTCTGCCGGGACCCGACGGGATACCGCTGTACGCGACGTACTGGGGAGCCCTCATGGGGTTCAACCTGGTTCAAGAGGTCGACAGCGACATGCCGCTTCCTTACGATGCTACCTTGCACGGCATCGTAGCATTCGGCTTCGACGTCACGGGGTTCAATCCATTGCCACCGGGAGGCGTGCTGCGCTTCAATGTCAGAGTGTTCGGTGATAGCTCGATCTACTGCACCGAGATTTGGACCCCAGGGCCTCAAATGATCCACATGAGCGACGTGCGCCAGAACTGCTGGGAGGGCAATCCCAGCGCGCCGACACCCGATCTCACCCGGCTCGAAGCCCTGCACTGGCAGTACGCCACCAACGACAGGTTCGGCTATGGCTTCGACCTGTGCATCGAGAACCTCGTTGCCTGGGTGTTCTAGGTCACACCAACACGAACACTGAGCTGGAAATCGCTCGGGCTCTTGCCGACAGCGCTTTTGAAGTCGCGGGCCAGGTGCGCCTGGTCGGTGTACCCGAGCTCGGCGGCGAGAGCAGCCAACGTAGGCGCTTGCCCACGTTCGATACGCAGGGCTACCTCTTGCAAGCGATTCCTGCGAATCACCCACTTCGGTGACGCTCCCAAAAAGTCGCGAAACAGCCGTTGAAGTGCGCGTCGCGATAGCCCCGCACTCCGGGCCAGCACCTCGACACTGGTGAGCTCGGGATCGTTCGCGATACGCTGCGCCAGCTCGATGGCCAGCCTCACTTGCTGCGCGTCGCTGTCGAGCCGGCGCTGCTCGAGCCACGCTTGCAACACCAAGAAGGCTTCTTCGTCGCTTTCGGGTGCGAGCACTCGTTGCTCGAGCGCTGTCAGGTCCGTACCCAATACGTCGCTCAGCGGCAGGATGCGATTGGTGAAATGGAAAGCCGGCGTGTTCACGAATGCTCGCACGGCGCCGGCTCGCAGCTTGATACCGCGCACATAACCGCGGTCTTGCAGCGTGCGACGCCACAGGCGCGTCCAGACCCCAACGAGACGACTGCCGGCATGAGCGCCCCCCGCTTCGAACACGAAGTTCACGCACGGATCGCTCAGGAGCTCCGTCTCGTGGGGCGTCTGCCCCCGTAGATCCCAGCGCCCGCTCCAGTAGGTGGCCACCACGTCGCTGAGCGCAGGCGCTGGGCCGTAGGTGTAGGCTTCGACGCGGCGCCCGCTTTCGCGACTGGAGACCAGGCCACGAGCGCGGCCATGCCCGGTCGGTCGCGTTTGTACAAGCCTTGGCGCCCTACTCGTGCCCATAAATAGCCGGCCAAAGGAGCATAGCGATGCAGAACATCACCGTGAAGACCATCGAAGAAATCCCAGCCTACGACGGACCCGGCGCCATTGCCGGCATCCGTTTTCGTACCGCCGGCCGTGCCCTCGGCGTCACGGCCTGGGGCATGAATGTGGTGGAGCTCGACCCCGACTGCACCGGCTACCCCGAGCACGACCACGCGGGCGATGGTCAAGAGGAGGTCTATGTGGTGCTGCGCGGCTCGATCGTGCTCGAAGTCGGCGGCGAAGAGCGTGAGCTGTCCGAGGGCAGTCTGGTGCGAGTTCCGCCCGAGGTCACACGCAAATTCGTCACACGCGGGCAAGGGGCAACGCTGCTGGCGCTGGGCAACACGCCGGGCAAAGCGTATGCGCCCCGCACGTGACGAACCGCGACATTTGGAGCAGCCCCTAGCTCAGCTCGGCATCGTAGACGGACGTGAGCTCGCGTTCGTAGACCTCGAGCTTGGGGAACTGGGTCAGCATCAAGACCCAGCTCAGCGCGAACAAACCGAGACCGATGGCGAAGCCGAAGCCAAGGAACCAGAGCAAAAAGCCGTGCAGCGCCACCGCCTCGGCCAGCGCCAACCCCAGGATGACGCTCTTTTGCGCGGGCAGCATCAACCGCGAGCGCGCTTCGGCAGGGTCGACGAACCTTTTTTTGTGCCGTTTGCCATCGTTGAACATGAGCTCTTCGCGAGGGAGCTCCTGCGCACGAAGGCCGAGGGCCCGAAGCGAACGCCTGAGCACCTGGCGTGGCACGATCAGGCTCAGCCCGGCCGCCGCAACGGCAGATAGTCCGATGACGGGCAGCAAAATGGCGTTCGGCTCGGGCATGTCGCTTCGCTCTTGGATCACCGTAAAACCGACCACCAAGAACATCACGGTCGAGCCGAAAATGGCGAACCACAAGACGCGCAGGGTCATCAGCGGGAGGGCCTTCGTATTGCTCGGCTCGCTCACAATCAGGTATCATGCGCACCCGCCGGGCGGCGCGTCAAGGTGCGTGCTCTGCTACGCCTGTGACCATGCTTTCGCCTCACGAAATCACACTCGAGATCCCCGGCTTCCGCCTTGCGGGCAAAGCATGGGGTCATCCAGATGGGCTTCCGGTGTTGGCGCTGCACGGTTGGCTGGACAACGCCGCGAGCTTCGATGCGCTGGCTCCGTTCTTGCCGGAGCTTCGGTTGGTGGCGCTCGATCTGCCCGGTCATGGCTTTTCGCAGCATCGCGCGCCGGGCCAGGAGTACCATTTCGTCGACTGGCTGCCGGTGGTGTTCGAAGCAGCGGACGCGCTTGGCTGGCAGCGCTTTGCGCTGATGGGGCACTCGATGGGCGCCGGCATTGCAGCGCTCGCTGCAGGCGTATTCGCTGAACGCGTCTCTCACCTGGTGCTGCTCGAAGGATTGGGGCCCACGGTGGGCGAAGATCGCGACATCCCCGCGCGCATTGCCAAAAACGTGAGGCAGCGTGCGCGCGCCGGTCGCCCTCCGAAACCTTACCCTAGCCAAGAAGATGCAGCTATCAGGCTCACGATGGCGCTCGCCGATCTCTCGCTCGACTCGGCGCGGCGCCTGGTCGAGCGCGGTACACAACCGAGCGAAGGTGGCTTCACTTGGCGCAGCGATCCTCGACTGCAGCGCATCTCACCACACCCCTTCAACGAAGCTCAGGTGCACGCCTTTCTCGAGCGCATTACGGCGCCCACCTTGGTCATCGTGGCCGATCAAGGGGGGCAATACGACCACGAACGTATGGAAATGCGCTGTGCGTGCATCAAGGCGCTGAGCGTCGAGAGGGTGAGTGGGGGCCATCACGTGCACCTCGAGCACCCCGAAAGGATCGCGCCTTCGCTGCGGCGCCATTTCGGGCTCGCTTGAGAGCTGCGCTTACTGGGGCGCCGCTGGAGGGGCGGCGCCTTCCGTTGCCGCGGGGCTCGCTGCGGCGGGCTGACTCATGGCCTGCGCCACCGAGCCGTGCTGCGTCAAATCGAGCACGACCGCGGGAGAGCCGCGGTGGAGCAACGTAGCCGTCCGCCCAATCTCATTCGCTTGCAGACGCTGAGCCAGCGCTCGCACTTGCTCCGCGTCGCCAATACCGAGCGCGGGGCAGCCTTGTTCGTGTGGACACGCAGCGGGCGAACGGCACAAGGTCGGATCATAAGCGAGCGAGAGGGTCACGTTGGCCAGCTCACCACTTTCGAGACGCAGCGCGATCAGCGTCTGGTCGGCGGCGGGAATATGCACGGGCAGGCAAGTGAAGTTGCCCGGTCCCCAACGCGCTGGATCACTCGAGGGCTCGACCCACGCCTGCGGCACCTGTTGGCCGGTGTCACCCGCCGCGACGGGGCTCGAGCCCGGTGCAGTGGCCGCCGCCGGGTTCAGGCGCGCCGTGATCTGTTGTTCGAGCGTCGTGAGCTCGTCGTCTAGACGCTGATGTATGGTGCCGTTGGGCCGCAGCAAGAAGCCGCTCGGGGTGAGTGCGACTCGCCCCGTAGGTTCCACTTGTATCGTGATGTAGCTGATCTTGCTGGAGCTCTTCTCGTCGACGTGTGTCCTGAGCTTGAGCAGGTACGCCGCGTCGTTGCGCTCGACGATCTGGTAGTTCTGGGCTTTGACCACCTCTTCGACCGCGGCGAAGGTCTGCGCGGGATCCGCCGCGTTCTTCACCTCGTAAGTGCGGGCCTGCGGCCAGCGACCGCAAGCGCTCGAAAGCAAGCATGCTGCGCACCCAAACAGTACCATCATCGCGAAACGCAAGACGAAACGGGAGGCCAAACCCATACGAGCACCATAGGCGCGCCTTCCGAGCAGCGTCAAGCAGGCTCGGGGGCTCGGTGAACCTGCCGCAAACGCGCCAAACCTGCTAATAGTGGAGCTGCGACATGCAGGGCACCATCTTGGCCGGGCGTTATCGCTTGCTGCACCAGCTGGGCAAGGGCGGCATGGGCTCGGTGTGGGCGGCCGAGCATCTGTCACTGCATTCGACGGTCGCCGTGAAGCTGCTCGACCCAGAGATTGCCAAGAACCCCGACGCAGTCGAGCGCTTTCAGCGGGAAGCGCAAGCGGCAGCTACCCTGCGCAGCGCACACGTGGTGCAAGTACTCGACTACGGCCTCGAGGGGACCACGCCTTATTTGGTGATGGAGCTGCTCAGCGGGGAAGATCTCGCCGCTCGCCTGAGTCGTATCGGTCGACTCACCCCCGAGCAGCTGGTCGAGATCATGCAACAGGTGGCTCGCGCCGTGAGTCGCGCACACGACGCCGGCATCGTTCACCGCGACCTGAAGCCCGAAAATATTTTCCTCGTCAACGAAGGCGATCACGAGCTCGTCAAGGTGCTCGACTTTGGCATCGCCAAGGTCGCGCCAGGCTTCGCTCCCTCGGCTACTCGCACCGGGGTCACGATGGGAACCCCTTATTACATGAGCCCCGAGCAGGCCGAAGGAAAGCGCGAAGTCGATCATCGCACCGATCTGTGGGCCCTGGGCGTCATCGCGAGCGAGTGCCTGACCGGCGTTCGGCCGTTTGACGGAGAAACCTTCGGTGAGCTGTTGCTCAACATCTGTGTGCGCCCGGCGCCGGTTCCATCGAGCTTGACCACGGTGCCTCGCCACTTCGACGCTTGGTTCGCGAAGGCAACCCATCGCGATCCAGGAGCGCGCTTCCAAAGTGTTCACGAGCTGGTCGCGACTTTGTCAGAGGTGGCCGCGGGTCGAGCGCCCGCGGGCACCGAAGCCATCCCCTTGACGACCGCACCCATGGACGGCCCGCCGCCCATCGCAGGCACAACCGGCGCTCGCCGCGCGGGGCCGGCACACACCAACGCCAACGCGGCGGTCACGGTCGATCCCGACGACGAGCCGCGCATTCCCGTTACCGGCAGGTGGCTGCTCCCGGCGCTGCTGCTTTTCGGGCTGGCGCTGCTGGGTATTGGCGGCGTTTGGTTCTACTCGCAACGTTCCGCTTCCGCGGAAGCCACCGCATCGAGCGCGGCAACAGCGCCCAGTGCGTTGAGTGAGGTCACCTCGACCGCAGCCGCTGGAGCCAGCGCGCCAGCAGGACCCGCGGTCGACCTCGCGCCGAGCTCGACACCGACGACGCCAGTGCCACCGCAAAGCTCGCCCAAGCGACAGGGCGCGGTCGCCTCGGCGTCGAAGCAAGCAACCAAAACCAAAACCAAAAATGACGATTCGGTGAGTGCTCCGGCGAAGGAAAGCACCGTGCCCACGACCGAGAAAACCGAAGCTCCCACGACGCCAAAGCCACCTAGCCAACCGGCTGTGCTCCGTTGTGTCGCCGATCCTTTCACCGGCACATTGCGACCCGCAGGCGCCGACTCGGCGAAGACGGTTGCCTGCCAACGTAACTCGTTTACTGGGCATTACCAGCGGCTCTGACTCGTGCATGCTCAGAATCGCGCGCACCACAGCGGCGACCCAAAGACTCGCCCGAGCTTCCGAATCGTAGCGTTCTTTTTGTGTTCGACTGCCAGTGCGGTCGCCGGTGGCCCACTCGGCGCGAACGGAGAACCCATCGCTACCAGCCGCTACTCGGTCGACTTCTTCGAGGGTCCGGTGCAGTCGGGCGCGCGGGTCGTCGGGCTGGGCGGTGCGTACATCGCGGTCGCCGAAGACGTCGATGGCAACTTGCTGAATCCCGCCGCTCCGGCGGTGCGCGCGTTCTATTCGACGGACCATTTCGACTTCGCTCTGGGCTTGTCTGCCGCATTCCCGGCGGACTTCGAAAACATGGACTTTTTCAACAGCGGCTCGACCACGGCCGTGGGCAGCGCACGAGACGGCTACGTCTTCGCGACGCCGGCGTTGAACCTGCAATGGGGCAGCTTCGGTCTGGGCGTGACCGCCTCGCTCCAGAACTACGCAGTCGAAAGCGATGGCCAAGCTCAGCCGAGCGATCAGGCAGCGCTGGATATCGTGGTCAACACGCTTCATTTGCAAGCAGCCAACGCCTTTTGGGACGGCCAGCTCATCGTGGGTGTGGGGACGAGAACGCTCGCGCAAAGCGTGGAGGCCGAGACCGACCAGGTCACGCGAAACATCTTCACCACCACGGGCACGGGCACCCAAGTGGGCGTGCTGTATCGACCCAACTGGCAACCCTTTCGCCTGGGCTTTGCCCTACGCCAAGCCGTCCAAACCACCCCCGAGTTTTCCAAAGACCTGCTACCCGATGCGCAAGGAGACATCACCATTCCGCGGGGTGACGGCGTCATGTACCTGCCGGAAAGCGTGAGCACTCCGTGGGACATCCATGTGGGTGCTGCCGTTCAGCTCGGTCGCCCCTTCAACCCGCGCTGGCGAAGCAGCGAAGATCTCGCCGAACGCGCGATCCTTCATTATCGCATGCGCGAGCTCGACCGTGAGGAAGAACGGCAACGACGGCTCGCGCTGGCTCGAAGCGAAGCGGAACGCGAAGCAATCAACGAGGAGCTCGACGCCGCACAAAGAGCCGACGATGAGCTCCGGGCCAAGGCCATCGACAACGGACGCCGCCTGATTCGCGCGCAGAACGCCAGCATGCCTCAGCGCTATCTTTTACTGTCGGCAGCGCTGTTGATCTCCGGCCCCGCCAAAGAGGCGGTCGGTGTGGATTCGTTTCTCGCCCAAGAGGTGAATCGATCCGGAGAAAAGGTCGTCTACTCACCGCGCCTCGGGGCTGAGAGTGAGGTGTGGCCCGGGCTCGTGAAGCTGCGAGCCGGCACGTACCTCGAGCCAAGTCGGTTCCGCACCAGCTCCGCCCGCGTGCACGGCACCTTCGGGTTCGATGTGCGCCTGCTGCGCTGGAACGTGTTCGGACTGTGGCCGGACGACTACTTGTGGCGCATCAGCGCGAGCGCCGACGCCGCCGAACGCTACCTCATCTGGGGCCTGAGCATCGGCGGTTGGTATCCGCGCTGGGCACCTTCGCCCTTTTGAGCCATCAGGCATCAATGGCAGCCCGTGAAGGTCAAGTTTGCTTTGACGTTGGGGCAGTCGAGGTGGGCCGAGCCATCGAGCACTCTGATATCGTTGACGGTGGTGTTGGTGCGCTGAATCTTCACGTCGAGGGTTCTGCAACCGGTCAACGCGAGCCGTTCGCTCTGGCCCGCCTGGCGCTGCACCATGACGATAGGGCCGTGCACGGGGTCGCTGATGACGCGAACCGCCTGACCGCTTTCGTCCACCACGTCCACTCCGAAGAAGCCATAGGCTTGGCCCGAGCGACAATCGCTCGGGACGAACGCCAGCGGGCGCTGACCCTCGAGCTCGAGCGAGCCGGTGACCTCGGTACCGAGCGAATAGAAGATCAGCGCCGCAATGCCTCCGGTCAGGCCGAGCGGAAGCAGCGCGGCGAGCCCTGCGGTTGCCTTGCTCGGCTGTGACCCGCTGGCCTGCGCCACGCGTGCGGGCAGCGAGCTCGAGAGCTCTGCGGGCACCTCGAAGTCGACGATGCCGAGCGCTTGTTCGAGCTGCTGCTCGATGAACAACGCTTGCTCTGCGGACACCAGCGGCGCCACCAGAACCACGCTTTGACCATTGGCCAAATCGGCCTTGACGGCGTACCTGCCTGATTGCTGAACGGCATAGAGCTGCTTGAGCTCCGAAGCCTGAAATCGCACCCCCTTGGCCCCCAGAGTCGGCACCGGGCCGTGACTGACGCGCACCTCGCCCTGACCCGCGAAGACCTGGGTTCGATTCAAGAACATGGCGAGCAGCAAGTAGTCGAAGTTCAACAGAACCAGAGCGCCCAGCCCCGTCCAGAACCCGAGACCGTCGCGGTGAATCGACCAACCCAACGCGGCGCTGAGACCCAGAAATACGAGGAGCAGCACATAGTGTTTTCCGCGCAGCCAGCGTCGGGTGATGTGAACCGAGCTCGGCACATGCGCGCGAAACACGCTGTCTTCGTGGCGAATGGCAAGACCCGCCGGCAGCTTGACCGGGGGACGTAGCCGTGGCTGCAGTTGCGGTGGAGTTGCTTGCTGCGTTTGCGGCTGCGGCGCATTCAGCTGCGTTGCCAAATCGACGAGGTGCCGACAAGCACCACACGTCGCGATTTGGCGAACGTTATCGACCGAGGAGAGTGGAATGGGGGCGGCGCAGTGGGGACAAGAGAGTTCCACGCTGGCAGTATGCCTTTCCGCGCGCCAGCTGACTACGTTTGCCGCTCGAGCCGTCAGAAAATGTCCGTGCGTGTGGTGCAACCGACGCTGAAGTACAGCTTGGAGCCCGGCACGCTAACGGTATCGCACGTAACGTCGCACAGATGGATCATCTCGGGGCTACTCGGATCATCATAGTACCAGCCGGGCGACCCATTGCAGGCGCCCTCATTCTCGACGAAGGGGGTGCCCACGACCTCACCGGCGGCATCGCAAATGCCCAAGTTGATCTTGCCGGGGTCTAAGGTCTGGCCTTGAGGTGGCGGGGGGATCTGCATGTCGCAAGGAATGGCCGCGTCCGCTCGGATGGCATTCAACGCCTGCAATACCGAGCCCGCCACGTCGTTCGTATCGGTCAGGTAGGCTTGTTCGGTGCCGCCGTCTTCGGCAATTTGGTGGAGTTGGTCGAGCGAGTTGTTGTTGTTCGCGACCACGCCGAGCACGTAGGTTTCGAAGCCGTCGCCGTCGTCGTAACAATCGGCGGCCGCTCGCCGGGCTCGTTGAATGTCGGCATCGCACGAGTGCTCGGGAATCCCGTCCGTTACCAGTAAGATCACCACCTTGTGCGATGGATTGCGGCTAGCCCAATTCTCGACGTACTCGCAGGCACCTTCGATGGCTAGGTGCGTGGGCGTTCCTCCCTGTGGTTCTCCCGCATCCAATTCGGCGATCAGGGCGTCGGCCGCGCCGGGCAGCGGCTGAATCTCGACCGCGGCGTCGGTGTGCGACTCGACCGAGCAGACCTCGGGATCTCGATTCTCGTTGATCCCGTGATCGCCAAAAAAGCCAAGGCCGACGCTGATGCCCGCACTCAGCGGGTCGCGCAAGAAGCTGCGCATGGCTTCGCGCACGGGTTGAATGCGCCACTCGTCGAGGGGATCGGGGTTGTCACTATCGCGGCAGCACCCGGAGCGATCGACCGAGCAGCTCATCGAACACGAAAGGTCGAACATCACGTAAATATCGAGGGGCACCGCTTCACCCTCGAACGAGACGCCGACGCATCCAGTACTGTCGGCAGCGGGCGTGCAGCTCGTGGGGTTGCTTGGATTCCCAGGGCCGGTGGTGTTGCTGTTGCCCATACCCGGATCGAGGGGGACGTAGGCGCTGCCACCGACGCCCGCGTTGGACTGCGCGCCGGTGTCGTCTTCGTCCCCGCCACTGCCGCAAGCGGCCAGGTGAGCGACGCATAGACCCCCCAGAGTGACGATGAGCCTAGTCGTTTTGTTTCTCATTTTTACACCACCACCAAGACTTGAATGTGAAGGGAAGCCACCGCTTCTGCAAGCCTGGAATCGAGCGCCTAGCGCAGTGGTCGCATGTAAGACTGGGGCGACGTGTAAGGAAAGGACTAGCGGCTCCTCACATCCTGCTCACTTGGTCCACCTCCATTGAGAGCATAGAGGTCGTCGATGAGCTCGTTGTGCCCAACCATCTTGTTGTAGAAGTCGTCGCCCTGGGGAACGTCGAATTTCACGTGCCAAGCCGTGCGCTTGTCTATGGTGATCTCGCGAATCACCCACCTGTTCCGTAGTTTGCGAGCGTGTTGCCGCTATCGAGTCGAATCGCCATCCCCTTGGCAGCGGGCCATTCCGGCCCCGCGGTATAGCGCCACTTCTCCACTAGCCGCTCCCGGCCACGGTCGACCTCGAACTCCAGAAAGGCGTGTTGGTGCGCCACCGGTCGATCGCGCCAATCGCAGCCCGGCATGTGGGACGAAACCATGAGCGTACCCTCGGCAGAGAAGTTCGGAAAATGTTGAAGGCACCACATCGTAGGCTTCGGACGGAACCAAGCGTGGCTGAGTGGGATCGAAGCCCTCACCACCACCTCCTACGGCTCCGCTTGCGCCCGCAGCCCCGCCCGCACCCCACGCCCCGGCTTCTCCACCGTTCGCCTCCGCGCCGCAAGTCGAACCAGATGGCTCCGGTGGCTTGGTGCAGCCCGCCGCACCCGCCATGCCCACCAGAAGGAGAGCGAATCGCCGTGAGCGCACAGTCATGAGCGCACAGTCATGAGCGCGCCGTGCTCGCGCCCTGGGTGGCGAGCAGCTCGTCCAACTGCGCGAATGTCTCGCCCAGCGCATCCGTCGCGCCACCCGCGGCGTCGAGAGCCTCCCTCGAGGGATAGAGCTCGCGCAGCACGAGTAGCGTCTTGCCGTCCTTTTCCTCGAAAGTCACCGTGGTGACGGGCCCACTGTCACCCGCTTCGTCATTGGTCCAGACGAGGCGCGAGGGCGGCGTCACCTCGAGGTACTTGCCGAAGAACACCATACCGTTGCCGAAATCCATACGGTACCCGCCCCCGACACGCACATCCAACTCGCAGGAATGCAGCGTCATGCCCATCGACTTCGGCACCCACCACTGCTTGAACAGCTCGGCCTTCGTCCACGCCTCGAACACGATGCGCGGCGGAGCGTCGAACATTCGGGTGACGACGATCTCGCGTTCGGATTTTCGTTCCACGATTGTGCGGTTTTTCATGGCCTTCGACTCACTTTCTTTTTTTGCGTCCATTGAGGGCTTCCTTCCGTTTCAATGCCTCGACAACCCTGTCCAATTCGTCGAAGCGTGCGTCCCAGAGCCGGCGGTACCGTTCGATCCACGCCGCCTCTTCCTCCAGTCGGCGCGGTCCGAGCTTGCAGGTGCGCACGCGCCCGACCTTCTGTGTGGTGACGAGCCCGGCCTCCTCCAAGACGCCGACGTGCTTCTTCATGCCCGTGAGGGTCATGTGGAACTTCTCGGCAAGCTCCGTGATCGAGGCGTCAGCACGTCCTAGCTGCTCCAGAACGCCACGTCGCGTCGCATCCGAGAGCGCACCGAACGAGGCGTCGAGACGGGCTGCTTCCGAATACTGAACCATGTGGTTCAGTATCTACAGCAGCGGGCGGTCACACGCAAGAGAGAATACTTCGTCATCGAGTGATTCGTTTCGCGCCCGTGATCCAATCGACAAGACGCAGGTCCAACGCGGCGCTCTTACCCAGCTTCTCGAAGTCACGCCGGTTTCTGGCGGGTGATCGCGGTGGTCCTTGTTGTACGAGGACTGTCCTCTAGTTGTTGAGAATGGACCTCACGAAATCAGCTCGTTCCAATCCAGGGCCTCGGGGGCTCCGGCGTCGACCAGGTCGATCTGCGCCTTCTGGAGTTTGCCGGCCAGGTCGACGTTGACGGATTGCCAGCGCGTGTAGGCGTCGAGGACCCAGATGCCGCTTTCGCGGGTGCCGTTGCCGGACCAGCCGTTGCCTCCGAAGGGCAGGTGCGCTTCGGCTCCGGTGGTGGAGTTGTTGATGCTGGTCATGCCGGCGCTGATGCCTTCTTTGAAGCGCAGCATGGCGCTCGCATCACGCGTGTAGATGGCGCTCGATAGGCCGTAGGGCGTGGCATTGGCGGCGGCCAGGGCTTCGTCGAAGCCGTTGACTTCGACCAGGTTCACGGTGGGGCCGAAGCATTCTTCTTGGGCAATGCTCATCGACATGTCGACCTTGTCGAAGATACGCGGCCCCGCGTACAAGCCCCGCTCGGCATCGCCCGCGAAGTTCTCGGGTGCGTTGTTGGGGGTGATGCGGCTTCCGTCGACCAGTAGCTCGGCACCATCGGCGAGGCCTTGGGCACGCTGAGCGATCCAGTTTTGCAGAAAGCGCTCGTTGATGAATGGCCCGTAGTCCACCGCTTCGTTCAAAGGGTCGCCGGTCACGAGGGCTTCGGCGCGCCGTTTGAGCTGCGCTCGCACTTCGGGCATGACGCGGGTGTCGACGATGATGTTCCCGGCGCTGGTACAGCGTTGGCCCGCAGTTCCGAACGCAGCCCACAGCGCCCCTTCGATCGCCAGCTGCAAGTCGGCGTCGGCCAGGATCACCAATGGGTTTTTGCCTCCAAGCTCCAACGACGGGATCTGCAGGTTGCGCCCGCAGACCTCGCCGATCAACCTGCCGACTTTGGTGGAGCCGGTGAATGAAATTTTGTCGAGCAAGCCGGCGTCCACCTGTTGCACCAGGTGTTCTCCGGCGCTGCCTTCACCTTTTCCATAGACGACGCTGAGCACGCCGTCGGGTAAGCCGGCGCGGCGCCAGAGCTCGAGAAATAGCGCGGCCACGCCGGGCGCATCGTCCGAGGGCTTCCACACGACGGCGTTGCCGCACAACAGCGCGGGGATGATCTTCCAGGAGGGCACCGCTATGGGGAAATTGCCGGCGGTGATGACGCCCGCTACGCCTACCGGGCGGCGATAGGTGAATAGCTCTTTGTTGGCGAGCTCGCTCGGTACGGTTTGCCCGTACAGACGCCGGCCTTCGCTCTGGAAGAATTCGGCGGTATCGATCGCTTCTTGCACCGAGCCGCGCGCCTCACGGAGCGGCTTACCCATTTCTCTTGCCACGAAGCGCGCCAGGGGTTCTTTGCTCGATCTCAATAGCGCTGCCAAACGGCCGATCACTTGAGCTCGTTGTGGCGCCGGTGTTCGTGCCCAGGCTTTTTGGGACTCACGCGCGGCCTCGCAAGCGGCGTGCACTTGCTCGGCGCTGGCGAGCGGGGCAATGGTCACGACATCGTCTCGATTGGCAGGGTTTCTTCGCTCGAAAGTTTCATCACTCGAGCGGAAAGCACCCGCAATGAAGTTTTGAACGACGAGTGTTGCTGGCAGCCCTTGGGCCTGCGCTTTCTTCTCCATACGTTGCTCATGGTGCGCCGAACCGGCGCCCCTCGCAAGCAGCGGGCAGAACGCGCGACGCTCGAGCCGAGCGCCAGGTCGTTGACGCGCGCTGTGGGTCGATGCGAAACACCTGCTGTGCCGAATCGCTGGCGATTGTTCGTGCTAGTGCCGCTCGCGTGGGCGTGCGCTCGAGTCGCCGCGCACGCGCTGCCCGCGTCGTCTCCTCCACCGGCACCTGCTGCGCCGACGGAAGGCGAGCCAAAGTCTGCACCCGTTGACTCGGCGTCCATGTCCACCGCCGGCATCACTTCGCCGAAGCCAAGTTGCCCCACGGACATGGCGTTGATCCATGGGCCCGAGGGAGCCTATTGCATCGACCGCTACGAAGCCAGTCTGGTGCAACGTCACGCGGACGGCACGACCACGGCATGGCCGGGGAACCAGCATATCGAGGGGTCCGAACGGGAGCTCGTAGCGGTCAGCATCGCTGGGGTCAAACCGCAGGGGTACATCAGCGGAGACCAAGCCGCTCGAGTCTGCGCCAATGCCGGAAAGCGTTTGTGCGAAGCGGAAGAATGGGTGCGCGCCTGCCGCGGACCGAATCTCACGCGCTATCCCTATGGCGATCGCCGCACCGCGGAGCTCTGCAACGATCGCTACGACAAGCTCGACCAGCACCCGGTGGTGCGCTTATTCCAGCAAGTCGCTCCGCGCGGCGCGGACCCGGCTGAAATGTGGCACTCGACGTTCATGAATGATCCGCGGCTGCACGAAATGCCTCACGGTGTTTCGGCCACGGGCGCCTTCGAGCAATGCACGAATGCCTACGGAGTGTATGACATGGTCGGCAACCTCCACGAGTGGGTGGCCGATGCCGACGGCACCTTCTTGGGTGGGTTTTTCATGGACACGTACCAAAACGGCGAAGGGTGCGACTACCGTACCGTGGCTCACTCGCGGCACTACCATGACTACTCGACCGGGTTTCGGTGCTGCCGCGACGCCGCCGGGGCCGACTGAACGGCGCGTCACCTCATAGGGTCCACCAACCCAAGTGGCCTTGCCGAGAGTAGACTGCCACGGCTTTTCCTCGCAGCTTTTCGAGCTTGACGAACCCGAAGCTGCGGCCGTCGCGGCTGTTGCCACGATTGTCTCCCATGACCAGCAAGTACCCTGCTGGGACCGTGCGCGGACCGAAGTCCGGGCCACCTCCCGCGCTGAGATCGATGCCGTGAGGCTTGCCGAGCAGCTCGACCCATTCGCCGGGTCCGCCTTGCACCGGCACGCTCTCGCCGTTCAGGATGAGCTGGCCGCTTCTCACCAAGACGCGGTCGCCGGGCAGAGCCACCACGCGCTTCAAGAGCACCGGGCCGTCATCGGGCGGGTCGAGCACCACCACCGACCCCCGCTCGGGGAGACTCACGTCGCTCAGCCAAAAGTCGCTCGCCGGTGCACGCCAACCGAACGCAGCCTTGTTCACGACGATGCGATCGCCCACCCAAACCGTCGGCTCCATGGAGCCGGAGGGCACCACGTAATGATCCGCCAGCGAACCGCGCGCGACCAGGAGGACCACCACGGTCAGGGCAATACTGCACAGCTCGCGCAACCAGCGAGGGGTGGTGCGGGCGGGGCGGGTTCGGCTAGGCGCGCTCCCCATGCGCGACCCAACCTCAAGCCCCCGTCCTTTATTCCCGTTTATTCCCGTAGGGCAGAGTCGTAGCGCGGATCGTCGCTCTCGCCCGCCCGGGGTGAACGCAGAAGCTGCGGTAATTGCTGCGGTAGCCCGTCGGCGTGAAGCTCCAGCGCTGCCGCCTTGCTCCCCTGCAGCAGCTCGGCTGGTCTAACCTCGGTGCCCAGGGCCCCGAGTGGCGCGCTGACCAGGGCCGCTCCGTTCCTGACGCGCCGAACCACGTCACGGGCCGACGCTTCGTCGGTGCCAAGCGTCTGCAGGGCCGCTTCCAAGCCAGCCCGCGTGCCGAGCCCAGCAGCCACCAACACCCCTTCGATGGGTCCTGCGGCAACCAAACCCGCACCGGGAGTACCGAGCGCCGCGACCGGTTTCAACCGGTGCGACAAGCGACTCACGTTCGCACCGTGCCCCGCTACGCCGAGAGGGTTCCGCGGGCCCGGCGGTCCGAAGTGGCGCTGAGCCGTGCGGTCCGACATCAGGAGCCCCAACGCCAACTGATCGAACCCGGCACCGACCAGCCGATCTACCGCGCTCGCAGTCTCTTGCACCGTATCGAACACGCCCACGAAGAGATCCATGTGAGATCCGTGCTTCGAGGTCGCCGAATCATGCTGCATGATGGTCACTGTGTTCTCCTTTTTCGTTAGCGGCTCGGATGAACGAATCATCCGGCACCTTCGCTTTGTTCTCGTCTCGAGCAGGAGCATTTGCCCCTGGGTTCGTCGTGGACTCCGCAATCGGGCTCATGCTGGCCATCGCGCACGCACGCCTCACAAGAGCACAACTTCCCCGCCAAGATCTCGGCGGGGGTGACGGTCAGGTGCGCACGCTTTCGCACATCCATGGGCGCATCACGATTCATGGTCGCCCCGGAGGTGTACGATGGCTGTAATCTGGACCTGTCATTGAGAGAGCCTTTCGATGCGTCGAGGAACCTGCACGTGCTCGTTCTCGCACTGCTCGATTCGTGCCAGAGCGTATTCGCCCCAGCTCTGGCACCACGGTTGCAGCGTGAACGCAGCAATCGAATCGCCCTCTCTGCGAGAGGCTTGATGGAGGTAGCGAGCCCTATGTCGCTCCAGCAATACTGTGACAAACGCCTCGTCGTTCAAAACTCGAGCACCAGCGCCTATAACGCGGCGCGCGCGCTACAGAGCAACCACATCGGGGCCATCGTGGTGCAAGACGCCGGCGTCGTTACCGGCATCGTTACCGATAGAGACCTGGCCCTCCGCGTCATTGGCAACGAGCTGGAGGCCAAACGAGTCACACTGAACGAGGTGATGACACACCAACCAGCAACCGTCTCGGTCGACGACTCCGAAGCGCAAGTCTTCGACCTGATGCGGGATCGCCACATCAGGCGTATTCCCATCGTCGACGGGCGACGCGTGGCAGGGCTGGTGTCGCTGGACGATCTGTTGCTGCGTCGTGCCGTCGAGCCCGAGCTCGCCGCCGAAATCGTCGAAGCCCAGCTTTCCGATCCAGCGCCGAACAAACCTCGAGGCAAGACCCACCCAGCGCGCGATCCGCAAGCGATTGGCCCGGCTGCGGAAGCCCGCGCCTGGCGCCGATACGCACGCGCCGAGCAAACCCTCCAGCAATTCACGCGCCGGCTGCAAGAAGTGCTGGGTTGGTCCGAGGGCGCTCAGGCGCTGCTCGCCTTCGAAATCGTGGCGGCAGGGCTCATGCAGCGCCTGACCCCCAACGAAGCCAGCCACTTCGCCGCACAACTGCCGTCCGCGATCGGTGGGCGCTTGCTGGAGCTCGAGTCAGGGCCCGACCCCAGCGTGACGGTCGGGTCCATCGACGAAGAAGTCGCGCTGCAGCTCGACCTCGACCTGGGCAGCGCGCGCCAGGCAGTCAGGCGCATCGGAGCGGCCATGCACGAATTCGTCAGCGAGGGTGAGCTCGCGGACATGGTCAGCCAGCTCCCGACCGATATGAAGCTGCTCGTCTGGCCACGCTGACCAGCCCAAAGTTCCTTGGGATACCGGGGCGAATTGCCTCCCTGCGCCTGGGCGCACAGCACGCCTTCATCGAGCGTCCGTTTCTGGTACACGGGCGTGATGCCCCGAAGCAAGCTCCCATCCCCGACGACGGCTGTCGAGAGTGCGCTCGCCTGGCTCGAACGGCGGGGCACGCGGCGCAATCGTGAAGGGATGGCTCGCTATGGAATCCGCGCCAAAAAGCTGTTCGGTGTTTCGGTGGCCGATGTGCGGCAGCTCGCCAAGCGCCTGGGCCAGGATCCTGCGCTCGCCACCGCGCTGTGGAGTACGGGTTGGCACGAGGCACGCCTGCTCGCCGCCTTCGTCGCCGATCCAAAGCGGGTCACGTCATCGCAGATGGATCGCTGGTGCCGCGACTTCGACAACTGGGCGCTCTGCGACACGGTGTGCTTTCACCTGTTCGACAAGACCGAGCACGCCTGGCGCAAGGTGGAGACCTGGTCCGGGCGGCGCGATGAATTCGTGAAGCGCGCGGCATTCGCGCTACTGGCAAGTCTGGCCGTACACGACAAGGCAGCTCCCGACTCCGCATTTCTCCACGGGCTCGAGCTGATCGAGGCAGCCGCGAGCGACGAACGCAACTTCGTCAAGAAGGCGGTCAATTGGGCGCTGCGCTCCATTGGCAAGCGCAACCTCTCCCTCCACCGGGCGGCCTTACGCACGGCGCGTCGCCTGGCTGCGTCGCAACACGTGGCTGCCCGCTGGGTCGGCAAAGATGCGCTGCGCGAGCTCGAAAGCGCGGCGGTAACCCGAAGGCTCGCCGCGCGCAAAGCGGGTTGACGAGGTCACGAATGGACCCGATCGCACACACCCTGGTAGGAGCCTGCATGGGCGAAGCAGGCCTGAGGTCTGGATTCGCACCGACCTGGACGCCCACTAGATCGGCGTCAGCGGGCCAGACTGGTTCCGCCGAACTTGCATACGATGCGTGACATCGAACCCGGTTCTAGTTGTAGGGGTTGTCTTTGGGGTCGTCTTCGCCGGTAGCTTTCGGCGGCGGGTCGAGGGGCGCCGTGAAAGATTCTTCGTCATCGGGTCGCGCCCACTCGGGCTTCACCCAGCCGTCTGGAGTGGCATCGGAGACGGGTGCGCCCGCGTCGACTGGAGCGCCTGCATCGTCCGGCTCCGGCTGTTCGCGATCGCCCTCGAACCCCTCGTCGCCTGCTTCAGGCTGCGCCTCGACCGAAGCCGAAGGAGCGGGCACTGCGGCGCTATCGAGGTCGCCAATGCCGGTGGGCTCGATGCTATCCGTGCGCCGCACTTCGGTCGTCGCGGTCGCGGGCGGTGCCGCGTTGAGCCGGTGCTCGGATGGCACGACGGGATCGGCCCGACCGGATTCTTCACCCCGAGAGACCACCGCAAAACCGATCATGGCCCCGATCGCGAGCGCGCCGCCGGCGACGCCCCAAACCACGCCCGCTGACGAACGTTTGGTCGGCGGAGGGGTAGAAAGCTTGGTCGTCCCGAACTGTTGAACAGTGAGCGCCGGCGCTCGCTCCTGCTCGAGCTGGAGGGAGCTCACCGAAGGCGGTCGCGCCTCCGCTTCGGGCGCCGCGAGCTGCGGCGGTTCCGGTTCCCGCTCGGTCGCCGGTAAACTGTCTCTGGGCTCGAACGGCCGCTTGACCCCTAGTTGACCGGTCGTCGCCAGTTCCGTTAGCGCTTCGGAGCGCGAGAGGGGTTGCCTGCTGGGTGGCATCTCCGAGGCGCCGCCGGTCGTGACGAGCACGTCCGGTCCCGCCCACGTTTCCCGGGGCTCGAGCCCCAGCACGTCTCGGAGTGACTCCACGAGCTCTCGCGCCGATTGGAAACGCTGGTCGGGCTCGCGCTGCGTGCCCTTCTTGAACCAAGCGTCGAACCCGAGCGGAACCGGAGCGATCCGCGAGGGAACCGGAATATCTCGAATACAGATTTGCAAAACCAGATCGCCCAAGCCATCGCTGTAGAAAGGGCGAACCCCCGTCAGGCACTCGAAGGCGATCACGGCCATGCTCCATAGATCGGAACGGTAATCGACCGTCTTGTTGCCCTGGGCCTGCTCCGGGCTCATGTAGAACGGCGTACCCAGAATCGAACCGGTTCTGGTGCGCGTGCCCTCGCTTCCGAAGTTGGCATTCTCCATTTTTGCAACGCCGAAGTCGAGCACCTTCGCCACTTCTTCGTCGTCGTTTTTGACGAGGAACACGTTCTCCGGCTTGAGATCGCGATGCACGATCCCTTCTTCGTGAGCACGGCCCACGGCGCGCGCGATATGGGTGATGATTCGAGCAGTCTCGACTGCAGAAACCCGCTTCTCACGCTTCAAGCGCTGAGCCAGCGTTTCCCCATCCAAAAGCTCCATCACCATGAAGGGGACCTGGCCATCCGTGCCGTAATCGAGAATCTGCACGACGTGCGGGCTGCGGATCGCCGCCGCCGCTTGTGCCTCCCGAATGAAACGCGACAGCGTCTCGTCGTCGGGAATGGCCTCTCGATCCACCAGCTTGACCGCGACCGGTGCCTTCAGAATCAGATGCTCGGCACGCCAGATCTGGCCCATTCCGCCTTCACCGAGCTTTTCCTCGAGGCGGTAGCGGCCATTGAGCACGCGACCAGCCTGCGGCGCTTGTTGGGCCATAGCGTTCGCTCAACATAGCGCCGGGGGGCGAGCGGCGCAGCAAATTTGCCGAGGCTGCAACTCCTCACTACGCCGGCTACCGGCCAGTCATCCGACAATCGGGACATTCATGGTCCACTCACCGGAAAAGTAATGGGAAAGTGCCTGGACCCGCTCTACCCCGGCCTCCGGATCGCGCTGTGAGGGCAACATCACCTGGGGTAGACCCAACGCCTGCAGCCGCCGCAGGTTCTCGGACTGCACGACCTCTCGTACCGCTCGCCGGGCGGCGAGCTCGGTCAGCGTCAAGGACAAGGTGGGCTGGAGCAGCTCGCTGCGCTGCGCCAGCATCGTCGCCTCGGCCGGGGAGAACACGGGTGATAGGCAGCCGTTCACGACGAC
>CBFGRJ010000069.1:0-24228 GCA_965651135.1 uncultured Myxococcales bacterium | reverse complement strand
CCAGCACGAAGACCAGGCGCCCTTCATAGGTGGTCACTCCCAGAATACCCCGAACGTCGTCTCCCGGTCCCAGCGCAGGCGCGGCCTTCAGCTCCTGACCGCCCGTTCCGAACACCTCGGTCACCCGGTCCACCGCGAGACCGACGCGCTTGCCTTGCACCTCGACCAGAATCCACTTGTTGCGACGAGGCTCTTCTGATCGAGGCAGCCCAAACCGGGTTCTCAGATCGATAATCGGAATCACTTCGCCGCGGTGGTCAGCCACACCGGCGACAGCCCGCGGTGCGTGTGGCAATTCGGTCAGTGCTACCGGCGTCACGATTTCTTTCACGGCGCTGATGGGCACGGCATAAGACACGTCTCCAACCACGAAGCCCACCAGGCTTTTCTGCGGGTCTGGTCGCTGTTTTTCGCTGGGCAATTGACTTTCCTCCAAGCGCTCAAGCCGAGACAATGGAGCTCAAATTGAGCAGCACGACGACTTCTCCGGCTGGTCGCCCGATGCCGACGACGTGTTCCGACACATCTCCGCCCAGCAGGTTGGACGCCATCTCGATTTCTGCATCCGATAGGCGCGCGACATGTCGGACCTCGTCCACCATCAAGCCGATCACCTCGCCGCTTTGCGCCTCGACCAGCAAAATGCGCGCGCGCCTGGTCAAGGGTTGCTCCTCGACCTGGAGGCGCCGTCGCAGGTCCATCACCGTAACCAGAAGCCCGCGCACACTGCATACGCCGAGCACCGCGGGTTTGGCTCGCGGCACGGGCGTGATGGGCGGCGGGCTCAGGATTTCGCGGATGCGCGTGAGCCCCACGGCATAGAGATCGCCAGCCAACAAAAAGACCAAAAAATCGCGAGTGCCCCGCCTGCGATCGACGCCTCCCTCTGCCCGCGCCAGGAGCTCAGCCACGTGACAAAAGCCTTTCTCGAGCCAAGTCGGTTCCGGTCAGCACCTCTTCTATCAAGGCGCCCACGTCCAAAACCAGACCCACGTGCTGGTTCCCCAGATCGGTAGCGCCCGCGAAACCCTTCACGTCTGCCAACGACCTGCCCAATGGCTTGATCACGATGTCTTGCTGACCATACAAATGATCGACAATCAAGCCGAGCCTACGCGTGCCCATCGAAGCCACGACGACGAAGCGCCGTTGGCCCATTTTGCTAGTGGGCTCTTCGATGCGCAACAAGCGATCGAGGCGGCACAACGGCAAGGTCGCGCCTCTGAGCGTCATGACCTCGCGCCCATCGACCATGTGCACACCCGACCCATCGAACGCCAGAGCCTCTGAGACACTGCTCAGGGGCACCGCAAAATCCTGCTGAGCCACGCGAATCAACAGCGCGCTCACGATGGCCAACGTAATCGGCAGCGTGATGGTCATCTTGGTACCGATGCCGCTCTCGCTGTGGACATCGATCACGCCACCGAGTTTGCCGATGTTCGTCTTGACGATATCCATCCCCACACCGCGTCCGCTGAGGTCGGAGGCCTCGTCGCGCGTACTCAACCCCGGCAAGAAAATCAGCGCCAAAATCTCGTCGCGACTCAGCTCCTTAGCGTCGGTCGGGGCAATTTTCCTGAGCTTGACAGCGCGTTCGATCAAAGCCTGTTCGTCGATGCCGCGACCGTCGTCCTCGATTTCGATCATGACGTGATTGCCCTTTTGGAACGCATTCAACGCAATCGTTCCAGCCTCGGGCTTGCCCACCTCGCGCCGCCTATCGACCGACTCTATTCCATGGTCGATGGCGTTGCGAATCATGTGCATGAGAGGATCGCTCAGTTCTTCGACGATCAACTTGTCGATTTCCGTTTCGGCTCCCGTGATCACCAGGCGAATTTCTTTGTTGAGCTCCCGGCTGATCTGACGAACGACACGTGCCAATCGATCGAAGACCTGCCCCAGCGGCACCATGCGTACTTCGAGAATGCCGTCTTGCATCTCACTCAGGCGGCGGTCGAAGCTGCGATGCAAGCGCTGCAACTCGGCAGCGAGCTGGCGCTGCCCCTCTTCTCGCAAGCGCTCGGAAATGCGCGCCAGAGCCCCGCGCACGATCGCCAGCTCACCCACGATATTCATGAGGTGGTCCAACTTGTAGATGTCGACCCGCACCGTTTGGGTCAACGATTTGAGGCTACCCGACGCTTCCAGCCCCACGTCTTCGCCCAGGCGGATAGCTTGGGACTCGTCTGCCACCGCAGGAGCGCCAGTGGCACCCGTGCCGAGCCCGGTGGGTTTGATCGTCCCTGGCATCACCGTGGCGCTGCGCCGGTTGATTTCCTCGATCACCACGTTGTCCGCGCCGAGGGCACCAATGAGCATCGCCAGATCATCCTGCGACGCCAGGAGCAAATCGAGCTCGATGCTATCGACGCTCGCCGACTCGCCAGTCGGTAGATAGGTGATGATTTCTCCGTGCCGTTTGGCACGCTCCTTCATTTCCTCGAGCGCCTTGTCGATGGTGGCCAGGTCGAACTGCACGCGCAGCCGATACAGCCTCATCTTGTTTTCGATGTTGGTCCTCAGCCGATGCTCTTCGTATTCGGTCAGCACCGCCAACAGGCCCGGGTCCAGATCGTACTCCGCGGTGGGGCTGTGATCGCGTGCCGCCCCTGCGCCGATGCGCTCGAACTCTCCCAATAGCTGCTCCACGAGGGGCAGCGCGTCGTCGCTCTGCCCTTTTTCGGCAGCGAGCACCTTGCTGTAGACGTCCACCGCCTGGAACATCACATCGAGAATATTCGGGTTGAGGTCGATGCGGCCGAGTCGCAGTGCGTCGAGTACGTCCTCGAGCCGATGCGAGAGCATTCCCATGGTGGTCGCGCCAAACAGGCCAGCCAGACCCTTCAACGTGTGCACGGCCCGAAAGGCCTCGTTGACCAACCCGGGGTCGCTGAATTCTTCGCGGAGACTGGCATCGAGCGCCAAGAGATTCTTCGAGAGATTCTCGATGATCTCCTGCGCCTCGCTGAAAAACTCCTCGCGAGCCTTGTCCGTGGGATCGCTCATCCGTCCCCAACATCCATGCGTCGGCGTACCGTCATGAATCGACCAGAGCCAGCTGCCTGAGCGCCTCCTCGCGCAGAGACTCGGGCGAGAAGGGTTTCGTCAAATAGGCATCGGCACCCAGCGACATACCTCGATCGCGATCGCGCTGCGACGACTGGGTCGAAATCAACAGCACTCTCGTGTGCTTGTGCTGGTCGCTCTTGCGAATGAAGCGCACCAACTCGAGCCCATTTATATCGGGCATGTTGATATCGCTGATGACCAGATCATAAGGTCCACGCGGCAGCAGCCTGAGAGCGTCGAAACCACTGGCCGCCTCGACCACCTCCACGCCGTCGAGCGCCGGGTCCCCGCTTTCCAACGCCGAGCGCACGAAGGCCCTCATGCTAAACGAATCTTCAACCACGAGTATGCGCGGCATGTTCAGCGCCACCCATCCGAAAGTGAGCTGGCCGCCGGCCACACGAGGCCTGCAGAGGTGCGGCGCTCGAACGAAGCCGTAGGACGAACTGCCATCATGATTCCTTCTATCGTATCAGCTTGAACCGAACTATTCAGAGTACGACCAGGCAAGTGACGAATTTCACTAGAATCGCAAGTCAACGGAAGGTCGCGCCGCACGCGACACCGGCTAGCGGGTCGAGAACGCGAGCCTGTGTGGTGGGGGCGGGGCCATGCGGACTGGCCGCGCTCAAGGCCCTGAAAGACTGGGGCATCGACGCCGACTGCTACGAAAAGAGTGACCGTGTCGGTGGGCTGTGGGCGCTGTCGAGCGCACTAGGGAAGTCCAGCGCTTACCGCTCACTACACATCAATACGTCGCGCGAGCGCACTCAATTCAGCGACTTCCCGATGCCTGCCCATTTTCCCGACTATCCGCACCATTCGCAAATCAGCCAGTACCTGAGCTCCTACGCCGAGCATTTCGGGCTGGTGCGGAGCATCTGCTTCAACACCGAAGTTCTCGAAGTGACCCGGCATGGCGCAGGCTTCATGGTGCGCCTTTCCGATCAGCGAAGACTCGAGTATTCCGCGGTACTCGTGGCCAACGGGCATCACTCGGAGCCTCATTGGCCCGACCCTCCACTACCCGGGTACTTCGAAGGCAGTCAAATCCACTCCCGGCAGTACTTGGATCCGGACGAGCCGCTGGCGCTCAGAGGTCGACGCGTGCTCGTGGTGGGTATCGGCAACAGCGCGATGGACATTGCCTGTGAGCTCGCGTACGCGGGCTCCGAGGTGACTCTATCGACGAGGCGGGGCGCCTATGTGATCCCGAAGTGGATCTTGGGTAAGCCTGTCGACCAGGCTTCCTTCTTGCCGAGGTGGCTGCCGAGGAACGTGCGGCAGCGCATCAGCCAGCGTTGCCTGGAGCTGCTAACCGGAAAGCTCGAGCACCACGGGCTGCCGCGTCCGGATCACCACCTTGGCCAAGCGCACCCGACCCTATCGAGCGAGCTGTTGAGCCTGATTCGCACGGGCCGCATCACTCCCAAGCCGGCGATCGCGCGCCTGTGCGGTCGGGAGGTGCGGTTCACCGACCAGACGACCTGCCCCATCGACGCGATCGTGTTCTGCACTGGGTACAATGTAAGTTTTCCGTTTCTGGACGAGAGCCTCATTCGAACGCGCCACAACGACGTGCCGTTGTACTTCCGAGTACACAGCCCGGGCATCGACAATCTCTTCTTCATCGGTCTGTGCCAACCGGTTGGGGCAATCTTGCCCATCGCGGAGGCGCAAGCGGGCTGGGTCGCGGAACAACTAGCCGGAAAATACGTGCTGCCGGACGCGAGCGAGATGCGGCGCCACATGCAGTTGGAACGCGAGGCGCTCGAGCGGCGGTACGTCCCCTCCCGCCGTCATACCATGCAGCTGGACTTCGAGGTGTACCTGAAAGAGCTGGCCAAAGAGCGCGCCCTAGGTAGAAGGCGGGCCAATAAGCGAGCTTCGAGCGTCACGGCATCGCTGCCAGCATCAGGGTGGTTACGTTCTAGTGGCGCGAGAACGCCACGATAACGAAGCTTCGGGTTCCTCGCGAGGTCCGCGGCCTCGGCCGGCACGTTTCCGAACGGTATCGTGGTCCAGCGCCCGCACCGGCTCGGGGCTGTTCAGCGTATGACTCGGCCTGCGTCGTTGTTTTCGACAGCCGCTCGGATTCAAACTACTATGCAAAACTGACGATGGCCTCACCCAAACTCCCCGGCGGCACGTCTGGGTTGCCCCAGAGCAAGCTGGCCCCGCCCTGCCCGACTGCGCCGCCGGTTTCGGCCAAGCGCCCCGCTTCGCCGGGTACCGCGCCGAGTGACCTCGGTGCGGACAGCACGGTCGAAGCAGCCTTGGAAGCATCGATGAATGCGACGCTGCGCACGACGACCAGTCTCAGCGGTTTGTTAGACGCGCTGGGCCACTTCACCCAAGGCATTGCGGGCGCCCAAGAGGCGGGAGAGCGGCTACGACACGAGTTGGGGCGCTTGCGGCGTCTGCTCGCGCAGCGGGACGAAGAACGCCTCTCGCTGCAAAGTCACATTTTGGATCTAGAGACCCAGCTTGAAGTGGCGAGGCACGACAGCGACCTCGAGCAGAGCTTCGTTCGCGACGAACAAGATCGGTTCATTGCGGCGCTCATGGAAGAGTACGAGTTGGAGATCCAGACGTTGAAGGAAGCGCTCGCGGGCCAGCCCAAGGCACAAGTATCGGCAGTGCGGCAGCGAGAGCTCGAAGATGCTCGCGATCAAATCGAGCGCTTGCTCGCAGAACGTGAGGTCACTCGTGATCTGGTGCAGCGCGCTCAACGCCAGCGCGACGAAGCGCAAAAGGAGAAAGAGCGGCTCGAGATCGCGCTCCAGCAGGCCCAGGCTGAGTTGCGGGCGCTGGCATTCGAGCGGGGCATGGCTTTGGAACGACCCGTCGAGGGGAACGCCGACGACACGCACACGCGACCAACGGAGCCGCCACCGCGCGACAATCCCTACATACCTCGCGCGCACCGCCATGAGCAACACGCGTCGAGCTCACTCCCACCCCATGCGGGCCTCCCCGATTTCGAGCAAGCCTGGGATCTGCAAGCCATTCCGGCGCCCCCGCCTTCCCTAGACGAAACACACCGGCTGGCACCCGACGATCCCACTCCGCGGCGCATCACTGCTCCACCGGCGGAGCTTCAGGCAGCGCTGACCTCCCCATTCGTTCTCGAAGTCGAGGAAAAGCTCGACGGGGAGCACATCCCAGCCTCGGAGGAATTGCCGGTGGCGTTCACGCCTGTGATGCTTCCCGTCGAGTCGTCCGAGCCGCCCCGCTCACGCAAAGCCGCTGCCACCAAGCCAGGGCAGCGCCCGCATTCGGCCGAGGCGGTGCTCGATGTGCGTCCGGCACCCTCTGCTCCTTCGAGCAGCGCCCGCCCGACGTCCGTGTACCCAGACCCTTATCGCCTGGACGACAAGCCACCGCTCAAGCGAAAGCCCGACCACTCGTTGCGCCCGCTAGTCGACTATTCGAAATCGGCCGGCGAAATCGCACCCGAACAGCTGAATAGCCGCATTCCGCGCGTGCGCACCTGAGCGACAGGTCAGCCGAGCTCGCGGCCAACCCCAGGGGTCGCTTCCGAAAACATGGCGCGACGTCTAGCTCGAGTGCCAGAGTTCGAGGCCGATAACGATGAGCTTCGTCCAATCCTCGCCTTTCGCTGGCCAGCGAGCCTTCATCCCAGCGGTGCTGCTGCTCGCGGTGGTGTCCATCTGGTTCAGCCCACTGGCGATTTTCGCGGCTTTTCTCATTTTCCTGGCGTGGGTCACGCTGCCCAAACATTCTGGAGCGTCGAGCCGGGCGTGGCGCGCTGCGCTGGCGTTGGCCCTATTGTGCAGCGGCATCGGTCTGGTCAGGTTCGTGCGTGAGTATGCGCTCGCCGGCATGCTGACCGCCAGCAAACACAATCAAGACAAGATCGCGATCTCGAAGCTGCGCGAAATACTATTTGCTCAAGACCGGGCTCGAGAAAAAGCCCTGGTCGATCCGGACGGAGACGATATCGGCAGCGGTCTGTTCATCGCCGAGTTGGCTGGCAGCGTCGGCTTGCGAGGGCAGCACGACAAAACGGTGCAGCTGCTCGACGATCGTTACCAAAAGCTGAAAACCACCGCCATTGGACCAGCAGCGTCCCTGGGCGGCTACTTGTACATCGTGTGCCTCCCCAGCGGTGACGGCTTCACCGCGACTTCGAGCGCTCCAATCGACGAAGAGCGAGCGGAGCGTCGCTTCGTTGCCTACGCCTGGCCCGAGGGCAAAACTTCCTCGCACGGCAAGCTATTTTCGATCGACGAGCTCGAACGGATTCAGGTATTTCCCAACTCCGGACACGCGGGCACGGCGCCTTCGTACCAGGGCGCCGAGCGCCCTCCTCCCTGCGATGCCGTGAACCGGCACAAAGCCGACTTCCACGCTTGGGAAGGTAAAAAACCACGCCACTCCTTGCCCGGCTACCCGCATCCGCTCGAACCGAGCCCGTGAGAAAGGATAGAACCTTGCCCTGTTCGTGTCGCGACGGAAGCCGGCTCAGCTGCTATGGTCACGACACACGATGAGCGACCGACCAGAACAGCCCAGCGACGAGACCAGCCGCGGCGAAACGGGCGTGGTGAGCGCAAAGGCCAAGCTCCCCGAAGAGGCGACGCTGCCTCCCGTCGTAGCCCGCATGGTCGTCGAAATTCGCTCCGATGGGTCGCGCACGGTGGCTCGCGGTGCACTCGAGGACCTCGCATCGGGCGAGCGCGTTGCGCTTCAAGCCGACGCGAGCACGCCGCTGATGCTGGCGTCGCAGCTGGCGAAATCGTTGTTCAGGACTCCCGTCTTCGCCAAGCAAGCGGTACGCGCCCTCTTGTCGGCACGTAAGAAGCAAGGCTGAACCCGTTGGATAGCAAGTACAAAAGCGCTCTCAACCGTGACGTCGCCGCTGCTCGACCCGGCGAATTCAGCGCGCTCAATCTCGGCTCGCTCCGCGTCTGGCCACCGGTAGTGCTCGCTCCCATGGCCGGCGTGACGAATTACCCGTTTCGCGCGATCTGTCGCCGGTTCGGAGCCGGGCTTTACGTCAGCGAAATGATCACGGCTCGCCCCCTTGTCGAAGGCAATCCAAAGACGCTGAAATTGTCGGACTTTGGTGCCGATGAGACCCCGAGGAGCCTGCAGCTCTACGGGGTCGATCCCGACACCGTTGGTCGCGCCGTGGAACGTTTGGTCAGCGAGGGCAAGGTCGATCACATCGACATGAACTTTGGCTGTCCTGTACGCAAGGTGACCAGTAAGGGTGGCGGCTCCGCCATTCCGGCCAAACCTCGACTTTTGGCGAATATCGTACGCGCGGCAGTGAAGAACGCGGGCAAGATCCCCGTGACGCTGAAGTTTCGCCTGGGTATCGACGCCACGCTGCTCACCTATATCACTGCTGGGAAGATCGCTGAGGCGGAAGGCTGTCGAGCCGTGGGTCTGCACGCCCGCACGGCGGCACAGTTGTACGACGGGCATGCCGACTGGAGTGCCATCGCCAAGCTCAAAGAAGCCGTTTCGATCCCCGTATTGGGGAATGGTGACATCTGGGAGGCGCACGATGCGCTGCGCATGATGCGCTCGACCGGTTGCGATGGCGTGATCGTCGGGCGCGGCTGCCTGGGCCGCCCTTGGTTGTTCAGGGATCTGTCCGACCTGTTCCACGGCAGAGAGCCCGAAGACCCGCCAACCCTCGGGCAAGTGCGCGACTTCATGCTCGAGCACGCGCGCGGCCTGTGCGAATGGTTCGGAGAAGGCCCCGCCATGCGCGCTTTTCGGCGTCACGCCACTTGGTACACCAAAGGTTTCCGCGGCAGCGCGTCGCTCCGACAACACTTGATGCGCATCACCACGCTGGACGAGCTCCGGGCGGCACTTGCCGACATCGCCGAGCATGAGCCCTTTCCTCCCGAAAGCATGCGCGTGCCTCGCGGCAAGACCGGCGGCACTCAGCGCGTGAGCCTGCCCGCCGGCTTCTTGGATGATCCGCAGGACGCTACGGTGCCCGCCGCCGCAGCGGAGGCACTCGTTTCGGGGGGGTAACCCGGCTCATTTTCAATCAAATCGCATAGATAAAAGGCCGGCGCCGCAGCGGGTCCGGGCACGGCGCCGTCTGGAGCACATTGTCTCCGCCCGGGGAGGGCGTATATTTGTCCCCATCACCATGCGGGTGGGTCAACTCGTTTCAGATTTCATTCGGTGGCGCTGGGCACCGTTCGTTGGAATCGTCAGTGCATCGCTCTTCTACGTGCTGCTCGCGATCTTGCTGATCCCGAGTCAGGTGGGCGCTTCGCCATCGGAGGAGCGTGAGGTCCCGGTAGAGACAGCTCCAACACCGGACATACCGACCGACATCAGTGAGGCGAACCAGGAGGACTCGGCGGCCCCTAGTCGGGTGCGCTCAACGCCTCGTCCCGCGCGACGAACCTCAACGCCCGCGTCGCGGCTTAGGCGCCGGGGGTTCAGCCCACCTCTGGAGCGGCCTGCAGCGCCACCGCCACCGCCGCCGACGACGCCGCCAGCGGTTACGCCACCTCCACCCGCACCCCCCCCGGCTCCGGTCGCTCCCCCACCACCGCCCAACGCGGAAGATGCCGCGACGTTGGGAGCCGCAGCCGCCGCACGCGCCGCCACGCGTGCCGCCTCGCGTGCGGCTCGCCTGACCGGTTTGCGATCGGTGAATGTGAATGCTGCGGTGCAGCAAGAGCCTGCGTCTGAAGGCGAGAGCGAGGCCGAAGCCGAACCTGAGCAAGACGAGGCAGCCGAGAACTCCGAAGGAGCGGCGCCCAGCGAGCCACCGGCAACCGAGGACCAAGCCGACGTCGAAGAGGCTGAGTCCGAGGACGAAGAAGCCGAAGAGTAAGCCAAACCCTAAGTGCTACCTCGCATTCGATCGAGCTTTCTGCGGTCGGCCTTGGTTGGGCGCCCGCTACCCCGCTCACGTCGAAACACGGGTTCCAGACGCGGCGGTGCAGGCGGCGAGTGATCCTCGTAGAGGCGCACGGCATCTTTCGGGGATAGCCGCTTTTCGGCAAGCGCCATGACCTTCAACACCATCTCGCCGCGCGGAGGCTTGGCGCGCACCTCATCGCCGACCCTGACGGCGTGACTGGCTCGCGCCGGCCGCCCATTGACCTGCACGCGACCCGCGCCACATGCGCGAGCAGCCAGCGTGCGAGACTTGAAAACCCTGGCCGCGCATAGCCAGCGATCGAGGCGAACTGCAATGCTGGGGCTCTCGGTGTCAGTCATCTCGACGCACCTTGTCACACCCGATGCCCGATGGCGAAAGCCGCACGCCGTCGCTTGCGAGCACCCATGACAGATCTGTCAGAGCACCACTCGTCACGACTCGAAGCATAGTTCCAACGAGCACCAAGTCTTTCAGTCTGAAACCTTTCTGCAACCTGCCGTTCCGCAATTGTCGACTATCACGCTTACACGTCCAAATGCGGCACATGCGTTGCCTGTCATATACTTCGTCGCACGCGAACGACTCGCATGCATGGTCCGAGCGATCTTTCGACCACCGAAACCACGGAAATCTGCGGACACAAATTTGCATTCCACGGTGGTCGCACCGAAGGTCGACACTCAGGTCACTTCTAACCCGAGAAGGGTCTGAAACTCCAAGGCTGGTTCCAGTATGAAAAGCTTCGATGAAACTGAACACCCCACGCAGCTACTTCGAATGCTCGAAGAACGCCGGCTCAGCTACGACGATCTCGTCCACGAGTCAGGTGGTTTGGCTTTCGCGGCCTATCGTCTCGCGAGAGCACGCTGCCTAGCCGGTTCATTCACCATGAAGGTGCCGACGCTACGCGAGCTCTCGGCCGCCGCCAGCGAGATCACCTCGAATGCCAGGCTGAGCGGGTTCAGACCCGACGCCAGCATGCTCGCCGGTGAGTGCGAGCAAGCCGGCCTGGCCGTGATCACACCGCTACGCCGCCGCGTCGCCTAGCCCGCAGTTTTGAGCCCCGGCGCTGGCGGCGGCGTTCCGGTCGAGCTTGGTGTAAACTATTGGGATCATTTGAACTACTTCGGCCACGCCCTGATTGCCGCTGCGGTAAATCGCGATCCCGAGTTCGTCCTGGGCGCTACGCTGCCGGACCTGTCTTCGATGCTTCGAATCCGGCTAGACCCGAGCTTGTCGGGTGAGCTGCTGGCGGGCGTCAGATTTCATCACGACACCGATCGTGCCTTTCACGAAAGCCGAGTGTTTCGTGGACTCCAACGCGCATCGTTCAGCAGACTACTCGGGCTAGGAGTACGGCGCGGCACCGCGCGCGCCACTGCGCACGTAGGCATCGAGCTCCTACTCGACGTTGCGTTGGCTCACCGCGTCGCGGAACGAACGCAGTCACTTCCCCTGGATCACGCCGGTGAGCATTACAGGTTGGCCATGCAGCGGGGGAGCTTGCTCGAAACCTGGGTAACCCATCACCAGCAGCGAGAAGCGGCCCAGCTCGTCGCCTTGTGTACGAGGCTGGAGCGCGCTGGGGCAGACGCCTTCCGCGTCACTCCTTACGAAGCGATGCAGCTCTTGGAGCGCACCTTAGCTCGCCGGCCCCGCTTGGCAGTAGGCAAGGCGGATTCGGCGTTGGTTCACAGCTGGGCGAGTGCGGCATTTTCGGATACCGAGTCAGCCTTGCCGCAGCTGCTCGGAGAGCTGGAAAAGGCCTTGGGCGTGCGCTTCTCGTGACCGGCCGCCAAGCTTGGGAAAGGCTCCGGCTCCGCGTCCCGCGGTCGGGGCTTCAGTTTGGACAGAAGTTTAGGCACCATGGGGCCACCCAGCATGCAACACTCCTCTCCAACGATTCCGCACCGCTATTTGCACCTTTTCTCCCGCTTGGCTCTGCCCGTGCTGAGCTCCGTGCTCGTGCTGCTGATTTCGGGGACGGCCGTCGCGCAAATCAAGCAGCCCGGGGCCCATATCCGCTACTCAGCGGAGCTCGAGCCCCAGGTGTTGGTGCAGTGGGATGGACCTGGGTGGTTCGATGAGGGTCCCGGCATCGGTTTTCGCGCCTCGATCCCGATGTTTCACAACGGGCCCATTCCCCGCATCAACAACAACATGGCCATTGGCTTCGGATTCCACTGGGCTTTTTTCGAAGACCCCTGTGCCGGGTACTGGTACAACGGCGTCCGCTACATCGGCGCTGGCGACTGCAGCGCCCAGGACTTCTGGGTACCGGTCGTGCTGCAGTGGAACTTCTACCTCACGCCCTCGATCGCCGTCTTCGGCGAACCGGGGATCGCGTTTCGGCACACACGCGTTTCGGTGGACAACTGCTCGGTGAACAACGAACCGTTTTTCGACGGTTACGACTGCGACTACAGCGATACGGATTGGCTGAACGGCGTGTTCTACGCTGGAGGGAAATTCTTCGTGTCGGATGGCTTCTCCGTCACGGTACGCCTCGGCTACCCCGCCGTCTCCGTTGGGGCCAGCTTCTATCTGTAGTGCTTCATCTTGACCCGCGAAACCGGAAGAGACGACATGCCCCCCCCGGACCCGGGAGCGAACAATATCGCTGCGACGGTGTTTCGGGACTTGCTACGCCAGATCCTCAGCGGTGAGTTGACCCAAGGCGAGCGGCTGCCCGGCGAGCGGGAGCTGGCACTACGCTATGGGACCAACCGCAACACGCTGAGAGAAGCGGTGCGAAAGCTCGAGCAGTCGCGCCTGGTCACTGTGCGCCATGGCCAAGGTGTCACCGTGTGCGATTTCAGAAAAACCGGCACCATGGAGCTGCTGCCACCGTTCTTGGAGACGACTTCGGACATGGCCGAGGTCGCCCACTTGATCGAAGATCTGCTGCCTGCGCGATTGATGGTCATCGAATTCGCAGCTCGGCTGGCCGCGCGCCGCGCCGACAAAGCAGACGTCGAGCGGCTGCGCGACATCACGGACCTTTTGATCGCCGCCTTCGAACGGGGCGACCCGAAGGTGATCGCACATGGGTTTCAGCGCTGGTTGGAGGCGTTGATCGATGCCGGCCATTCGGTAGCCGTGCGCTGGATCGCTAACCCTTTTTTGGATGCGTATCGCGAACTGATGGATCGCTTTCCAGCGCTGTGGGTGCTCGAGCCGAGCTTTCCTCAGCATCTGATCGAGTTCGTCGAGGCGCTCGAACAAGAAGACGTAGACCGATCCATCCAAGTGTTGCGTACCTACTACGAAAGGGTCGACGCACGCTTGCTCAACGCGCTCGGACCCGCGATTGCCACCCGCGACAAAAAGGTCGCAGGGAGCGCCCCTCCCTCAGCGGACCCGACTTGAGCGATGTCCTTCATCACAGACTCAACGGTGCTCGTGGTCGGAACGGGCTATGTCGGCTCCGCGCTCGTGCTCCGATTACGTGCCACCGGCAACCGGGTGATTGCGCTCACCAGACAGCCGCGAGCCGCGATGGCCGGCGAACACGTCGTGACGGCAGATGTGCTGGAGCCAGCCAGCCTGACGGCGATCGACGCTGCAATCGACTACATCGTCTATCTGGTGAGCCCCGATCAGCCGAACGATGAGGGTTACAGGGCCGCGTATGTCGACGGCATTCGAAACGTGCTCGAGTATTCGGCGCTGCGGCAACCGAGTCTGAAACGAGTGTTGTTCGCTTCCAGCACCGCCGTCTACGGACAAAGCGATGGCAGTTGGGTCGACGAAACGTCGCCAACCGAGCCGACCAGCTTCCATGGCCAGCGCTTGCTCGAAGCCGAGCGGTTGCTCGGCGCGTGGGTCCTGCCACACAGCGTGGTGCGCTTCGGAGGAATCTACGGCCCGGGTCGCCAGCGGCTGCTCACCAGCGTCATCGACGGCACGGCCTCAGTGGCGCACGAGCCCGTCTATACGAATCGGATCCACCGCGACGATTGCGCCGGGCTCCTCGTGCATTTGATGAGCTTGCAGAGCGCCGACTCGCTCTATCTCGGTGTCGATCATGAGCCCGCGGACCGACGCGCCGTACTCGAATGGTTGGCCAGAGCCACCCAAAGCCGGCCACCCGCCGTAAAGGACGACCCCGAGCAGCGACGCCAAGGCAACAAACGCTGTTCGAATAGCCGTGTTTTGGCCACGGGCTACCGGTTCGCTTACCCGAGCTTCCGCGAAGGGTATGCCGAAATGATCGACCGCTTGGGTCACGGCTCTCGAGCAAGCCCTTGATAGCCGGCGGGCAGGTCATCGCCGAGCGACAGCTCGGCCCGGCCAAGCCAGCGGCGGGCTCGAGGCGACGCTGCGCGTAGCGCTTGCAGGTCCACCTCTGGTAGCCGAGCGGACGACTTCGTCGACCAGAACAGTGCCGGGGCGGTGGCATGGCGGCACCGCGCCAAGAAGCTCGCCGCCGCCTTGGCGCTGTAGGTGGTGTCGAGCTCGGGCAATCCGAGCTCGCGCCACGTACGCATCGCCGCGAGCCCCGCGGGGGTCGGCATTCCATAGCCCTTGCCGAGGTAGTCACCGTCGATAAGTAGGCCCCTGCCCAGCTCGCTGCGTTCGAGGGCCAGCTCTTGGTCACCAACGAGCGTGGCCAGCAACCTGGACGCGCGCTCGGCGAGCCTTTCGATCCTGAACCGACTGGTGACCGGCCACGGAGTGACCCTGACCGAAACCAGCAACGGTGGCTGGCCTCGGAACCCGATTCCGAGGTGAGCAGCCAGCCTGAGGCCCACGAGCAGCCCCGCACTCGTGCACGTCGAACCGACTCCCACCACAATCGTCGTGGGCGCCCTGAGTGCGGAGTCTTCGACTTGCAAGGCGAGCTCTAGCGCGGCGGACACATAGCCCAACGCACCCAGGGGGGTGGCGCCACCCGGCACCATCACGTCGCAGGGGGCAAATCTCTGCATGCGACGAGCGCGCCACATAGCGAACGGGAGCAGGCTCCAATGTGGTAGCGCCACCACCTGCTCGGCGTGGCCGAGCGTGACGCGCAGGTTTTCGAGCGCGGCCCAAGAAACGGGCTGTGGAAACAGCAGAGCCGCCGGTGTCAAGCCCACCCGCCGCGCGTGCAACGCGGTCGCGACCGCGTGGTTGGAACCATAGGCACCGGTCGCAAACACCGCTCTCGCCCCGCGCTCGCGCGCCGCGCCAAACAGTAGCTCGAGCGTGCGCACTTTGTTCCCTCCGTAGACAGGAGAACTGAGATCATCCCGCTTGACGTAATGGCCCTCGAGCCACTCAGCCCGCTCCAGGCGAGTGATCGGCGTCGGAAAATCGCCCAGCGCGGCCAGCGGAACTCGCCCGGACAATACCGGCCACACCTGAAACAGCGCGCGGGGCCCGGCAGACACGCTTCAGGCTCGCGCTCCCAGGCACTCATCCAAATGGCCCAGCACGACCGCCACCTCGGAGAGTGCGTTGGGGAAGTGCGGCGCAAACCGCAGCAGACCCTCCGGCGTTCCCACGTAGACGCCGCGTTGACGCAGGCCCTCTGCCAGCGCCCGCGCCGAACCCCCCTCCGGAAGGCGCATCGCTAGAATGCCGGACCGCTCGTCGGCTCGCGGAGACCTCAAGTGCCGATAGCCTCGTGCCTCCAGGCCAGCACCCAGGGCATCCAAATAGTCGCTGACGTGCCGCTGGATTTCGACCACCCCGAGCTTCAGGATGAGGTCGACGGACGCGCGAAGGGCTGCAAAGCCAACGACGCTGGTGGAGCTCGCCTCGAACACCTGAGCGCTCGTCCGAAGCGGACGCTCGTAGTCGAGGCGGTCGCTGCCTCCCAGTAGAAAGCCAATGGCATTGTCGTGACTGAGCCAGCCCGCGGTCGCCGGCTCCAACACAGCCATCCGATCGGGCCTGACATACAGGTACCCAGCCCCTTCGATGCCCATCAACCATTTGTGAGCGCCACCAGCCACATAGTCCACGCCGAGCGCCTCCACATCGAGCGGCACTATCCCGGTGGCTTGAATGGCATCGACAGCCAGTTCGGCGCCGTAGCGCTGGCAGAGCGTTGCCATTTCGGCGAGCGGCATCCTGAAGCCGGTTTGAAACTGAACGGCGCTGACTGCCACCAAGCGCACGCCGCTCTTCAGCCGCTCTTCCAGGGGAGCGAGCAAACGGTCCAGGTCCTGCTCGATGCCCGCTAGGTCGTGGAAGCAAAGCTCGAGGCGAAAGAGCTTGGCGGCGCGCTGCCAGGGCGTGACATTCGCTGGAAACTCCCCGTTGAAGAGCACGACGCGATCCCCCGCTCGCCAAGGGATAGCCAGCGCTAGGTGTGTGAGCCCGTGGGAAGTCCCGGAGACGAGCGCGATATTGTCCGCGCGAGTGCCGAGCAGCAGTCCGAGCTGTTCGCGCAGCCGCTCCCGTTGCTCCGCCGCATAGCCAAAGGCGCCCTGCCCATGGCGCGCGTATTCGCTCAGAGCTCGCTGTACGGCTTCGATCACCACCAGCGAAGGCGGCGCCACGGCCGCATAACTCAAATAGGCCCGCGCGTTCAGTTCGGGAAACAGGCTGCGATCACCGAGCTTTGGGGTGAGTGCCGTGGCTCGGTCGCTGGTCATGTGCCGAGGCGCGCGATCACCGCTTCGGCGAAGCCTCGCGTTCCCAGCTCACCGCCCAAGTCCCTGGTCTTCTGATTGTCGATCAGGGCCTTGTTGTACCCCTGCTTGATACGCTCCGCCGCTTCTCGACAGCTCGGATCTTCGCGAGTCTCCGCCAAGTGATTGAGCAACATGACCGAGCTCATCAATAGCGAGAGCGGATTGGCGAGATCTTTACCGGCAATATCCGGGGCCGAGCCATGCACCGCCTCGAATACGGCATCGTCATCGCCGATGTTGGCACCCGGCGCAACGCCGAGACCGCCCACCAACCCCGCACACAAGTCGGACACGATGTCCCCGTACAAGTTCTCGCACAGAATGATATCGAACTGCGAAGGGTCCTGCACCATGCGCATGACCGCAGCGTCGATGATCACCTCTTGATAATCGATGTTCGGGTAGTCGCGCGAGTGGACCTTGCGTGCTTCTTCGAGCAGCATGCCGTCGCTCATTTTCATGATATTTGCCTTGTGAAAGACGCTGATTCTCTTGCGCCGGCGGTGCGTCGCGTAACGAAAAGTCCAGTGCGCAATGCGATGGCACGCCGAGCGAGTCGCGACCTTCATCGATACCACGACGCCGTGAGTGATCAGGTTCTCGATACCGCTGTAGAGCCCCTCCGTGTTTTCGCGCACGACCACCAGGTCGACATTTTCGAACCGGGTTTTCACGTTGGGCAGCGAGCGAACGGGGCGTAGCGCCGCATACAGATTGAGTTTGCGCCGGAGCGCCACGTTGACCGAGCTGAAACCCTTGCCAACGGGCGTGGTGCACGGACCTTTGAGCGCCACATGATGCTCCAAGATCGCCTCCACCGTGTCATTGGGCAGCACGTCGTCGGAGCCATGATCGAGCGCCGCCTGGCCCGCATGAAATGTCTCGAAGCGAACGGGCGCACGCGCAGCTTGCAAGATTGCCAGCACTGCCTCGCTCACTTCGGGCCCAATACCATCACCGGGAATCAACACGACTGAATGCGTCGACATGGGCCTTCTGATAGTACGCGGCCGCCGAGGCGGCAATCGTTCCGCGGGTTTGTCGTCGCACCACCAAGCAATCTGCATGAAACGCGGCGACTTCGCCAAAAGCGGCACGCTTGTTCAGGCTTGCCTTGCTTGTACCGAGAAGCGGGCCCAAATCGTGCTAATCGCCCGCGCGGTGCGTTTGTTTCGCTTCGCCAGCCCCATCGAATGGCTGTATCTCATGATCTGCCTAGCGCTGACATGGCGCTACGCGTGGCTGCTCGACGACGCGTTCATCTACTTTCGCTACGCCGACAACTGGGTTCTGCTCGGACGCGGCTTGGTCTACAACCCCGGTGAGCTCGTCGAGGGATTCACGAGCCCCCTGTGGACGCTGCTGCTCGGTGGGCTGCGCCTGACCAGGCTCGACTACTGGACGCTGATTCGAGCCACCAGTCTGGCTTTTGCAGCCAGCTTTTGGTGGCTTTCGGTGTTCGTGCACCGGCACATGAAACCACGCGGGCCCGTCGTCAATCTGCCATTGGCCGTATGCAGCACCCACTACGGAGTGCTGTCTTACTTCTCATCGGGCCTGGAGTCACCGCTGGTGCAGCTCTCGGCGCTCGTTTATGCGGCTGTGGCCGTAAGACCAGACCATCGTGGCCTGGCGGTCGCGGCCGGTCTCGCCCCTTTGGTGCGACCCGAGCTCGCGCTACCTTGGGTGGTGTACGTGCTCGTGCTGTATCTCGGGCGCGGTCGTTTCCCCAGATGGCTTTTCTTCAGCGGACTAGCGAGTCAAGCCGGTTGGCTCGCGTTTCGCGTGTACTACTACGCGGATGTTTTGCCCAACACCTATTACCTCAAGGACGAGACGAACTTCGAACAGGGAGCACGGTATCTCGTCAACAGCATCGGGTCGCACGGTTACCTGTTCGGGCTGATTGCGCTGGGCGTGATCACTTGGTCCTTCGCGCAGCGACGAGCCGAGTCGCCCCCCGCAACAGCCCCCAAAGCCCGGGCCTTGATGCTGTGCGCAGCTCTCGTCAGCGTATTGCAGCTTTGGCGCTCCGGCGGGGACATGCTGTACTACCGCTTGGCAGCGTTCCCGAGCCTGCTGCTCTTGATGGCCTCGGGAGGCGTGGCCGAGGCGCTGCTGGCGCATGTGCGCCGAAGACGGTGGGCCTGGATGCACCCGTGCCTTGGGCTTGCGGTTCTCGGAGCCTCGCTGCTCGCCTACCCTGCGCAGCTAAAGGCGCATCCTCTGACGTTCGGACACGATGCACGGGACACGATGCACAAGGTCGATGGCATCAGCGACGCGTCCTGGCACCGACACCACCCAGACCTTCGCTACACCCCGGAGCGAAGCAACCAAGATGCCCTGCTTCGGCGCCGCTACGCGCTAGCGGCAACCAGCAAACACCCCGCGCGAGGAGTCGTGACCGATGGTTGGTGTGTTCGTCTTTACTTTGCCTTCGACAAGCATGTCGTCCACTGGTGGGGGCTGACCGAACCCGTCCTGGCCCGCGCCCGAGTACCCAGCGAGCGACCTGGCCACAAGTACGGCCTGATCCCGCTGGCCCACGACCTGAGTCGGGTGCATCGCTCGCAGTTGGGCACACCGGGCCGTGGCATGTTTCGGCGGGCGGTCTCCGAGGGCCGCGCCGCGCCCTGGATCGCCGAAAACATCGAGACCCTCACGCTGATCGAACGTAAGATGTATAATCGCCACGAGGTGTGGGAAAATGTACAGCTCGCCCTTACAAGAGCTCCCCCTGTCGTAATCCCTCGGGCCAAGCCGCGCTGAACGATGCACGCCCGCGGCTCGCTCCTGTCGGACGGCCAAGGTTTCGAAACCAACCCGCCTTTTGCGAGGCCCCGCGTCGAAGTCGCTGCCGGGCTTGTCGGCCCGTGAGTGTCGTAACAAACTGGCCCGTCATGATTCAACTGTTGCGAGCCTATGGCTGGGTGGGGGCGCTGGCGCCGCTCTCGTTGGGACTTCTCGGGTGTGGCGAAGAAGATTCGTCAACCGCGTTCGACACGTCGGAGGTGACCATTGCCGCAGGGTCCCCGAGTAGCGCTACGACGACCAGCACTGCGGCGACGACGAGCAATTCGTCGGCGACGAGCACCACGGGGGGAACACCTAGCAGCGCGAACGACACTGCGTCCTCAAGCGTGGACGGCAGTGGTGGAACTTCGGGCAATACGTCCACCACCGGTTCGACCACGGGGTCATCGAACGGGTGGTTGGAAACCAAGGACAACAAGATAGTCTATGCGGATAGCGGCGAAGCGTTTCGTGGCCGCGGCGCCAACATCCACGAAACCCGCAGCTGCAACGCTTGCACGTGGACCGACCCGAACCTAAACGAAGTCAAGCGGCGCATCGACGCATTAGTCGATGATTGGGGCGCCAATTTCATGCGGCTGCTGCTCGAAAGCTACGACACCAGCGAAGGGCGCGCGCATTTCGCCAGTCCTGCGGAAGATGCTGCCTACCTCGGCGAGATCGTGGAAATCGTCGACTACATTGGCACGAAGCCAGGAGTCTACGTGCTGGTGTCGCTCTGGATCGATCCGAGTTTCACCGCGCAGGGTTGGCCCACCGCGGAAACTACGGGCGTCTGGGAAGTGGTCGCCGACGCGCTGGTTGACCGCCCTCATGTCCTGTTCGGCTTGGTCAATGAACCCCAGTCGAATTTCGACGGGGCCCAGGACGCCCAGGTCTGGGAAGCGATGAACGACACCGTCCAGGGCATCCGTGACGTCGAAGAAGCGCGCGGCAGTCGACAGCACATCATTGCAGTACAAGGTACGCGAGCCTGGGCGAGAGATCTCGAGTACTACGTGGACAACCCCATTACCGCAGGCGGGGGAACCAACATCGCCTACGAGACGCATTCGTATCTAAAATCCAGCGAATTCGAGCGTGTGTGGGCGGGCCCGGCGAGCAGCCTGCCTGTGATCATCGGCGAGTTTGGCCCCGCGGACCTCGGGGACGGCACCGAGATGACGATTGCAGATACCACGACCATGATGGACCTAGCGGAAGAGCTGGATGTTCCGTGGCTGGCGTGGACCTTCCACATGCGTTGCGAGCCCAACCTGCTCGTCGACAACAGCGGCGGGGGTTGTGGCGAAGGCATGGAGCTCGAGCCGACCGAATGGGGAAGCCACATCAAGACTCGATTGTCGCAACCGTGGGGCTCACCCTGAGCTCAGGCTTGAGGCCGAAAATTAGGTCGTCAACATTCGCTCGGGTCGTGCCCAGGTAGTGTTCACCGCAAGAGGACGCGGAGGCCGCAGAGCTTTCCGAGTAAGCCCTCTGCGTGCTCTGCGGTGAGCAGAGCTTAGAAGAGTTTCTGCGTATCGAGTAGAATGGTCACTGGGCCGTCGTTGACGAGCTCGACCTGCATGCTCGCGCCGAAGCGCCCCGTGGCCACTGGAATACCCCGCTCGCGCACCTCCTGACACACGCGGTCGAAGAGCCGAGCTGCGCCCTCCGGCTCCATCGCATCGGTGAAGCTCGGGCGATGCCCACGCCGGGCGTCACCAAACAGCGTGAACTGCGACACCGCGAGGAGCTCCCCTCCCACGTCGCCAAGACTCAGATTCATCTTGTCGTCAGCGTCTTTGAATATCCTCAGCATGCAGAGTTTGTGCACGAGCGACGCTACGTCGCGTTCGCTATCAGCTTTGCCCACGCCGATTAGAGCACACAGCCCGCGTCCGATGCTTCCGACGACCTGACCATCGACCGTAACACTGGCACGTAGCACCCGCTGAACGACGGCTCGCATACGGCCAGGGGTATCACGAAACCCAGCGCGATTCGCCACAAACAGCAGTTACCGGTTGCAGAGACGGCGCCGCACGCGAATGCTTCGAGAGGTGAGCCACGAGCTGAAGCGCGACCGCAACCAAGCGCCGTCAGTCGCCGCTCGACTCCCTGCGTGGGCGGAGCGGCTCGCCAGCCTGCTCGACGACGCGGTCCGCGTTCCTGGTACAAATATCCGTCTTGGGCTCGACGGCATTCTGGGCGCCCTGCTGCCAGGCGCAGGCGACGCGCTCACGGCGTTGAGCTCGGTGGCGCTGTTGGCCCTGGCGCTGCAGCGTCGTGTTCCCACGGTGGTCTTGCTGCGCATGCTGGTCAATATCGCCATCGACGCAATGCTGGGCGCAATCCCCCTGTTGGGCGACTTGTTCGACGTGGCATTCAAATCGAACAGACGAAACCTCGAGCTCATGAGGCCCTACGCGGACCGCGCCGATCGACAGGCAAAACTCAGTGACTACGTGGTGGTAGCGCTGGCTCTCGCCCTGGTCGCCTTGGGCCTTGTCTTGCCAATTTTCGTGGCAGCGCTGGTGGCGAGCTGGGTCACGAGCCATGTCTAGCCAGCTGCCTTGGCGCTGAGGTACTCTCGAGCCAAAGGCCTGCCATGCAGCAAGCGCCCCAAGGGCTGACGAAGTTTCTGGGTATGTCCCTGCCGAGCTCGCTGCATCAGGGCGTTCGCTACCAGCTCGAACGTAAGCTGGGTGAGGGCGGAACCGCCGTCGCATTTCTGGCCGTTCGGCACGCTCGTGAGGGTCAGTCGCCGGTGGTCATCAAGATGATTCTACCGCACGTCGCAAACGACTCCGACGAGCGCGCCATGACGATCATCAAGAAGGAGGCGGTCGCGCTCGGCCGCCTGAACGAACGCGTTCCTCCGAGCCCCTATGTCGTGCGCCTGATCGACACGGGCGCGGCGCCATACCAATACGGTAGAAACACGATGGAACTGCCGTGGCTGGCGCTGGAGTACGTGCACGGCGGTGTCGAAGGCACGACCTTGACCGATCGCGTCGTCGCCTCGGTCCGAGCAACGGGCTTCGCCTTCGACCCAGCACGCGCGGCGGGTTGCATCAAGAGCCTTGCTCTCGGCCTCGAAGAAATTCACGCGGAAGGCGTCGTCCACCGCGACCTCACGCCGGGAAATGTGCTTTGCTGCGGCGCCGGTGACTCGGAGCTGTTCAAGATCTCCGACTTCGGATTCGCGCGTCCGACTGGTCTTTTGGCCACATTCGGAGACGCCGTGGTCGGCACGCCCGGCTATGTCGCACTCGAACAGCTGGATCCGAAACTCCAAGTCGGCCCGTACACGGATATCTTCAGTCTGGCAGCCATCTGCTTCTTCGTTCTGACTTCGGAGCCCTACTTCAATTTCAGGTCGATCGGAGACAGCATCGTCGGCCTGCAAAAGCCGGAGCGACGCAGTGTGCTGGATGCACCCAAGCTTGCCCCCGAGCTTCGCGGGCGGGAGGCGGCTTGCCGAGCCATCGACATGGCCCTTGCCGCGGCCACGCAAGCCGCGCCCGAAAGGCGCCCACAAAGCGCGCGGCTGTTCGCGGACAGTCTGCTGCCTTGGATTTGGCGCGACCGCACGCCCACCCGGCCCAGCCGTCGCTGGATCACCGGACTCTCCAAGCTCGAGCAGGCGAAGACGACCATGTCCACCTGGCGAGTGCTCCACCCACCGGGCGACGACCGAGTCGTGCTCAGCGCCGCTTGGAATGCTGCGGGTCACGCGCTGTGTGCCACCACACGCGGCCTTTGCTATTGGAACGGGACGAGCTGGCTCGAGACCACCACCGGCCTGCCGCTATCTACCGTGCATTTCGTGCGGCGGCTGTCACCCACGAGTTGGCTCTTGGGTGGCGAACAAGGCCGCCTCATCGAGTATGCGCGTGAGGGCTGCCGAGAGCTGGTGCGGTATCCCGACTCAGAAGTCACCTTCCTCGACTGCGTGGGAGAATTCGAAGACATGACGGTGGCCATCGGGAGCAAAGCCGGAACCCCGCCGCTCTTGCTCGCGCTGGTGGGCAACCATTGGCTCAAGCCACTGCCCGTTCAGGACGCATCCGTGCTCACTAGCCTCGCACGCATCGACGACGAATGCTGGTTCGTGGTCGGGCGAAGCCAGAGCGGCGTGGCATTCGCCGCTTTCTATCGGCCGCTGCTCTGGGCGCTCGAGCCGGTGGCGATCCCCCCCGCGCGCGCTCTGCTAGCCTGCGCAGCCCGCCTGGAGCGCGACGAAGCCCTGGCAGTGGGAGCGGGCGGGCTCGTGCTGGAAATTCGGCGAGAGCAAGTCCAGTGCGCTGCGCTGCCTGCAGCCGTCGACCTCAGCAGCGTCGCCATCGATACCCTTGGCCACAAATGGGCGACCAGCACCGGGCGCATCTGGTGCAACGAGGGACCCGGTCGCTGGAACTGCGCCCACGAACAACCCGGCTGGCACGCGCCTTTCGTCAGCTTGACCGCGGAGGTCGGAATGGTGTGCGCGATGACCGCCGACGGCGGCGTGCTCGAGTGCCGTTCCGAAACACAAGAACATACTACCCCGGCTAGCTGAAGGCGCCCTCGCAGCGCTCGACATTGCAGAGGTATGCGCGCTGCGGAGGCGAACCGGCTACTGGATCGCAGGGCTCGTGCCTCAGCACGAGGTTCAGGTTGGCGCTGTCTGCTGCGAATGGATCATAACCCGGCGCGCCGATTTGAGCGCAGGCCTGCCACCAGCCGTGTTGACCGCAAACCACCGCAGGGTCGAGCTTCAGGTTCAACTTGGCACGCGCCCTCACCCTACCGTGCGGCGTCACGAGCCAGACCCAATCACCGTCACCGATGGAG
>CBFGRJ010000068.1:0-24296 GCA_965651135.1 uncultured Myxococcales bacterium | reverse complement strand
GCTCAGGATCGAGGTGTTTGCTGAGTGGCCTTATCTGTATGCGGGCACGCTGGAATACGAAGAGCGCTACTTGGCCGAGTTTGCGCGCGCCCCGTCCTCCGTGCTTGTCATCGCGGAGGATTGCGGGAGCATCGTGGGTGCTTCGAGTGCGATGGCGCTGGTCGATGAAGCGCCCGCGATCCGGCGTCCGTTCACCGAGCGAACGCTGGCCGAGGGTGAATGGTTCTATCTGGCAGAGTCCGTCTTGAAGCGCGAGTATCGCGGGCGCGGTTTGGGTCACCAATTTTTCGAAGCACGGGAGGCGCTTGGGCATGAGCAAGGGTTCAGCAAGTTTGCGTTCTGCTCGGTGGTGAGAGCACCGGAAGATCCACATCGACCGGCGGGGCATTTCGATCTCGATCCGTTCTGGAAGAGGCGCGGCTATAGGCCTACCGAGCTCGTGACGGAGCTCGCTTGGCGCGAACACGGCGAAGCCAGCGAAACTGCCAAATCACTCCGATTTTGGGTGAAGGGCGAGCTTTGAATGCCCGCTCCGCTGTCGCCCGACCCAGAGCTGCTCGTCGCGTTGGCCAATACGCGCATGCCCTTCGGAAAGTACGAGGGCAGGCTCTTGATCGAGCTTCCCGATGCCTACCTTGCCTGGTTCAAGCGAAAAGGCTTTCCGCGCGGCAAGCTCGGCATGTTGATGGAAACGGCACTCGAGGTGCGTCTGAACGGGCTCGAGGGTCTCGTCCGACCCCTGATCCGCTCCGAATAGGCTTTACGGAAGCTCGACGACCACGATGCCCGTGAGGCCGGCAGTCCCCGTCAACAAATCGACCACCTGGGTGCCGTCGAGATTGGCGCGCCCGACTCGACCCAAGGTACCGCCGGTGAAATAGAGGTGACCGCGTTCGGGGTCGAGTGTGACTCCGATCGCTTCGCGAACGCCCTCGACCAAGATTTCGCGATCGTTCCGATTGGCTGCGGTCTGCCCCGGTGGAATTTCGATCGGTGCTCTGTTGATCGTATCGTCACCGCGATCCGTCCAGTAGATGGTTTGATTGACTAGGTCCAGATCGATGTCGATGGGTTCCGGCAGGCCGGAGAATAGGACCTCGATATCGCTGCGATTGCCGGAGGTTTCGCCGCTGGGCATCTCGATGCGAGCACGCCGCAGCGAGCCTTCGCCCGCATTGTTCCCGCCTTTTTGGCTCCAGTAGAACCAACCGTTCTCGACATCCAGCGCGATACCGACGCACCAGTTGGACTCATCTTGTCGGGCTTGGTTGCCCGTGGCGACCGTGACCAGCGTTTCGAGCTCCGAACCGTCGAGGTTGGCCCGTTGCACACGCATGCCTTCGCGATCCGACCAGTAGAGTTTTTCGTTTTCGTGGTCGATGCGAAGCTGTTTGGGGGTATACGTGCCGCCCTCTGGAACGATGGTTACGATGTTCGTCCCGTCCAGATCACTGCGCCACACGAAGCCGTCGTCCCGCGAGGGTGCGCCCATGCCGGTCCAGTAGATGTGGCCGCGCTCCAGATCGACGGCGATACCGTCGGGACCTCTGCCGGCATCGGCAACGATGGTGCGCGCCATCGGCATGTCCACGTCCGTGGCCATGACACTGCCGCCGACATCGAGATAGAACACCGTGAGTTTGCCCGAGGGCGTCGGATCGTTCGACGAATCCGTGTTGGTCGAGTTGCCCTCTCCGCCTGCACCACCCGGTTGGGCTCCCATGCCCCCGGCGCTGCTGGAAGTGATCGTTGGAGCGCCGGTGCCGCCCGAGCCGCCCCCGGTCGCCGTGCTAGCGCTGGCGCTGTTGCTCGAGCTCGTGTTGACCAGTGCGCCGGTCGTAACACTCGTCGAGCCCGGCGTTTCGCCTGGCGGATCATCGGATGCTGGGGTGCTGCAGGCGGCCAGCCCGAGCAAGCAGACGATCTGACTTCGACGAAGGGCTACGCGGGGACGAAGACCCGACATGGTTCACCTCCTGCTTCACGGAGGTTAGCAGTCGCCTTCGAGGGATCCACGTGCGCGGAGGAACGCCGCGAAACCCAACAATCAGGGCGGAAAATTGACCGAGCTCAATGGCATGCGGTCGAACGTCCGCGAGCGTTTGTGGTCACAAAAGATCGCGAGAGAGCAAGCTCATCGTTTGCGCCGGATTGCGAGCAGCGCGAGGCCAAAGAGGCTCAGGGCGAGCGACTGTGGAAGCGGCGCGGCACCAGAAACCACGGCACAGCCGCCACCGCCGCCTGCTCGGCTAGGAGCGTCGTCGCCAGCCATGGGCCCGCCCCGTGTGGCGGACCCACTAGTGCCTCCGGTGCCGTCAGCGCTGCCCGCGCTGGCGGTTCCGCCGCTCGTGCCTCCGGGCAAATCGAGCGATGCATTGTAGTCGTCGAGCTGCTCTTCGATGGCTTCGGAATTGTCTTGGATCAGCTGCCCTTTCCCAGACGCTGACAGCTGCATCATCCGGAACGTGGCGGGCTGTTCTTGTAGGGCGAGAGGCCAGCTCTGCGCGCTGGCGCTCGCCGCCGACCCCCGGATCACCCCACCCTGGGGCAGCTCGATCCGCCAGGGCGCCTCCCACTCGTAGACATCTTCGCTGCATTCGATGATGCGCTCGGCGGTGTGCTGATTGCTGACATCGCCCAGATCGCCGTTGAAGCTGAACGCTGGATCGAGCGTCATGTCAGCGGCGGACATCGTGGTGTACAAGCGTGTGGTGTACCTGCTGGAATCGATCAGGTCTTGCATCAACCGGACAGGTTCAATCACGTCTTCTTCCAGCGCCGCGAAGTACTCCGATGGCGAGAGCATCACGTCGGTGTAGCAGCTGGGGCATAGCTGGAAATCTTCGAAGCTCACGCCCTCCGGGAGTGTGACGGTTCTCTTCACGGCGTCCCAATAGCCGTCGAAGCTGCCGTAGGTGTAGTAGGTGGCCTGAAAGATCTGGGCGAAGCTCGAATAGACGCGGCTCTGGATGTCCTGCCAAACCGCCTCGTCGTACTCGGTCCAGACCACTGCGGCGAGCGAGCTGGAGGAGCCCGCAAACTCCGTCACGAAGCCTTGCCCGCCGGCTTCTTTAGCGGCTGCGATCACGACGTCGTTGTAGTTGCTGGAGGCATTGAACCAATTGATTTGGGCTTCGTTGAGCTCGAGCGCCAAGTAGTTGTTCGGTATCGCGCGGTCATTGCCGAGCAACCAGGTCATCACCCCCATGTCGTCATTGGCGGCGACGGCAGTGAGCTTGATCGGGATCATGGGCTCACCCGCGTCGTAGGTGAGCACGATGGGCCGGATCGACCCCGTGTCGGCGCCTTTGACCAGCTTGAGCGCCAAAAGGTACATTCCGTCTGCCAAGTAGGGGCCGATCAGCTCGGCGCCCTCGGGGGTCACATCGTAGTCGTTGTCCTCGAGCCAAACGACTGCCGCATCGGCTGGGTCGTCCAGCTCCGGATCGAACGAGATCACCGTCCATTCGAAGCTGCCGACCACACCCGATGCTTCGACCATCACCCCGTCGCCGCCCCCATTCACCGGAGCGCCTCCAGAGGTCGCGGCTACACCACCGGTCACGCCCACGAACCCACCGTCGGCGCTCGCGAAATCGCTGCGGCAAGTGCCTTCTACTCGCGTGGTCAGCGTGTAGCGCGGGTTGGTGAAGTTCTGTAGGCGTTGGAAGGCAATGTCGGACGAAACAGCGATCTCGTCGGCCTCGGGTACCGTCGAAATGGGCAAGAGCCACGAGAAGCTTTCGCTCGGGCCCTCGTACATGATCTGGATCACCGCCGTTACCGTGTCGTCGTCGTTCTGAGCGAACACGATGCGTTCGGCAGCCTGGTTGACCGGCTGCTGTTGAGAGCAGAAAAAGCCACCACAGGCGGCCGCTTCGTCGACCAAAAAGCTGCCCCAGATGGTGGCTGAAAGGGCTCCTGTGAAGGCGAGCTTGGCTAGCGGAGGTCTGATCATGATGGTTCTCGCTCCCGGTTCGAAGGCCGCCGACTGCGACGTGCATGCCGCGCCCTGACACACTTTGGCACGCTAGGCGTTGCTTGGACCGCCAAAAACAGCGGTCTTTGGCGAAAGGCTCGCCAGGGCGTGCGCAATGCAACGCTCGTGCCGGCCTCCCGGCGTGGATTCCATCGTGATGGTTTGAGCGACCCCCTACTTGGCGCCCCCTTCACCGCCGGCCCCCAGCTGAGAACCCAGGTCGTCTCCTTTGCCAGGAGTCGAAGGATCGTCCTCGTCGCCTTCGTCGTCGTTGCTCGAGTCGCCGCCCGTGACGCTCTGCATAGGCATGGCCGCGTCTGGGTCGCCATCTTCGGACTCAATCAACTTGGTGAGGATCATGCAACGCCCCGATACGGGTTCGCAGAAGGGTAGGTTTCCGCTTTCGCAGTTGGGTGAGTTGCAGACCATGCAATCCACGGTGTCTTCTGGAAGCGAGGCCACGCGCCGTTCGGCTTCGAGCCGGTACTGGCGATGCACGGCGAAGTTGCACGACAGCACGCCCGTACAGTCTGCAGTGTTGCCGCCGACGACAATGCATTCTTCGCTGCGGGTGCATTCGGCCCAGCGGTTTTTCAGAGTGGTGAGCTCGTCACGGAGCTCTTCGCAGTTCTCGTGGTTGCATTGCAGCGAGCTGAGCGAAAGAATCGCGGCAATGGCCAAGGTAATGGGGATGGTTTTGCGTGATTTCATGGTGTGCCGTGGCATCGTTGATTTCGATTCTCAGGGTATGCGCACGCTGCCTTGCTCGACGTAGTGCGCGGCCAGTGCATAGAGTTCGTGCTGGGGTGAGTTGGCGAGAGCCTTGTAGTGCGCGGCGGCTTCCTCCAGGCGACCTTCGAACGCCGCGTCCAAGGCAGCACGCGCTGCTTTGGCGTGCTCGCGCGACTCGCGCTTTTCCGGCATGCGCGCTGGCTCCTTGGCTTCGACTGGTGGCGGTGCGCTGCTCGCTAGTGGCGGTGCGCTGCTCGCTGGTGGCGGTGCGTTGCCCGCCAACGGCGCTGCCGAGCCGCTGCTGGTAGGGGCCGCCGCGCTGCCCGCAATGGCCGCCTGCCTGAGCAGCGAACCGGCTGGTGCAGCCGATGCGGGCGCTTTGGCGGAATGTGCCGCGGCAGCGGGCAGCCTGGCGGCCGCCATGAGCGTTTGTTTCGGCTTGAGCAGCTTGTTGTAGAGCATGAGCCCAGCGGCGGCCGCGAATAACACCAGCGTGAGCTTTTTTACCCACGAGCTGGGTGGCTTCGGGTTTTCGAAAGCGTGCTCTCCGGAGCCGAGACGTGGGTCCATGGCTACCGGTGAAGGTGGTGCGCTCGGATACGCCTCGGGTGCTGCCAAAGGCATATCCTCCGTCGGCGCAAGCGAAGGTTGGAACGGATGGGGGGACCAGGCAGCCGGGCTTTCGGGAAGGCTTGCAGCGAACTCACGCAACGCGCCACCATCGCTGATCGTAGAAAATGGCGCCTCGGTGATGGCGAGCGCCGCCGGCACCGAATCACACGGTGCAACCGCATCGATGCTGGCCGCGGGCGGGGCGATGTGAGTCGTTGCTTGCTGGGGCTCCGGCTGCGCCACGACCGGGACGACCACACCGGGGTCGGGGCTCGGGCTCGATGATTGCCTCGAATTGAGGGTGGGCTGGTACCTGTCGATCCCCTGCTCCGTGGCATTGTCTACCGGCGATTCGACGGCGATGGTGCATTCCATCGGTGGCAGCTGGGGAGCTTGTGACGGGGGGATCGCCACGGTGCTGTTGAGCAACCCTTTGCCTTGATCCATGGCAGCGGCGACCGGCTTCGCTTGCGCGGCTGTCGAAGCGTGGGCTTGCGGCGCCGCCTCCGCGAGCGGCAGAGTGGTGGCTGCCGGTGCCGGCCCTGTCTCGGCGCCGTTGCCCACGTCCGTCAACTGGAAGGTGACAGACGGGCGGCCGAGCACGCGAAGCGGCAGAGCCTCTGCCTGGAACTGCGTGGCAGCGGGCGGTGCCGAGGAGCGGCGTCGGCGTTCGAGCTCTTCGCGATAATCGGCTATGAGCTGCGTTCCGCCCGCTTCGGCGCCTCGAGCAAAGACGGGGGACGGCGTGTGCCCGAGACGCGTCGCATCGAGTCTTCCACCGCTCGCGTGCGTAGGCTCTAGCTTGGCCGTTCGAGCCGTGAGCTGGGCGGGAGCCGGGCTCAGACTCGCGTCCTGGCTCGGCTCGCAGCTGACCTTCAGGCGTGCCTGGCCGAATCTGAGCTCCGACGGCACGCTGACCGGGTTCCAGCGATCGTCGATGGGAGTGTCCTGCAAATACACGGGGGCGCTGCCCGTGACGCTGGCAGCGTGCAGTTGGCGCCCGTCGAACGTGAGCAGCAGGTGCATGCTGGCCACGCCGGGAGCGGACACGATCCAGTCTCCTTGCGACCCGACCGAAAACTGAGGCACCACGTCACCCCATTTGAACTTGCGCACGCCGAGCAAAGCGTGACCGCTCACGACGGTGATCACCGTTTCCAAGTTCGGAGCAGGCGGAGTCATGCTGTGCCTCCATGAGGCGCACGCGCGCGCGCCAGTACCGGGTCGGGCAGTGTGACCCCGTGTTCTTCGAGTTGATGCATGAAGGTCGGGAGCGCTCCGGTCGGGACGAGCTCGCTGACCACGGCGCCCTTAGCGTCGATGCCCGTGTAGCGGCGTTCGAAAATGTCCTGCAACCGATACTGCTGGCTGGCGACATCGAAGCCGATCACCTCGGTAATGTGGGTGACCTTGCGGCTGCCGTCTTGCAGACGAGATACCTGCACGATGAGCTGAACCCCGGACCCAATTTGAGCGCGCATAGCGGCGAGCGGCATCTCCACGTCGCTCATCATCGCCATGGTTTCTAAGCGCGTGAGCGTGTCGCGCGGGTAGCTTGCGTGCAGCGTGCCCATGCACCCGCCGTGTCCGCTGGTCATGGCCTGAATGATGTCCAAAGCCTCGCCGCCGCGTATTTCACCGACGATGACGCGGTCAGGGCGCATGCGCAGCGTCGCGCGGAACAAGTCACGAATGCTGACCGCGCCTCGGCCTTTGGGGTCGGCGGGGCGAGCCTCGAGCTGCACCACGTGGGGCTTCTGAAACTGGATCTCGCGCGAGTCTTCGATGACGACCACACGCTCGCCGTCTGGAATGAAGCTCGAGAGCGCATTCAGCATCGACGTCTTGCCGCTGCCGGTGCCACCCGCGATCATAACGTTGAGTTTCGCGATCACACAGGCTTGCAGCGAGGCGGCGGCGATGCCCGGCATCGAGCCGAACTGCACGAGTCGTTCGACCGTCAGGGTTTCTTTGAAAAAGCGGCGAATCGCGATGTGAGGCCCTTCGGGAGCCACCGGCGGCATGACTGCTTCTACGCGAGAGCCGTCCGGCAGGCGCCCTTCCAAGATCGGTCGTTCTTCGCTGATGTGCTTGCCGACGTATTGCGACAGATTTCTGAGCGCGGACATCAATGCCTCGCGCGAAGCAAAGCGAGCCGAGGTGAGCTCGAGCTTGCCCTTGCGCTCGATGTAGATTTGACTCGGACCGTTGATCATGACTTCGCTCACGGAGGCATCCTCCAGAAAAGGCACGATCGGCTCGAAGAACTCGTGGATGGTCTGTTCGAAAACTTGCGTGGGGATCACGGTGTTTTCCTCCGCAGGCGCTCCTTGACCTGCTCGGCGAGCGGCCCCTCGGGAGACAGCCGCAGATAGGCCAGATCATGAATTTCTGCGTGATCGAGCGCTTCGCCCTGTTCGCGCAACACGGTAGCCAAGGCGTAATGCGCTTCAGACCAATCCGGTCGAGCTTTGACGACCTCTTCGAGCAACCAGCGCGCGCTCAAGGTATCGCCCAGTGCCGCATGGATGGAGGCCGCCGCGAACTTGACGTCGACGTCACGCGGGTGGTGATACAAATGTTGATTGGCGTATTCGAGAGCAGCCGGGTAGCGCTGATCGGCCACGCACACCAAGAGCAGTCGCTCGGTGATGCGCTTGGCGTCGCCACCGGCCTTTAGAGAGGCCATGTAGTATTGCTCTGCTCGGGTCAGATCACCCACTGCGGCAGACGCTTCACCTTTCCGGAATAGCTCCTGGTGTGACGCCTCCTCTCGCATGATGCGCTGAGTTTCTTGGTGCTGCGCCGTCGCACCCATGCAGCTGGGCAGCAAGAAGAGCCAAATGGCGAGGGCGAGGCGATGTATGTAGTGAGTCATTTCTTCCGCTTTACCTTGCTGGCGAGCTGTTTGTCGGTTTGAGCCAGCCACTCCGAGTAGCGGCTCTGCTCGCCTTCTGTAAGAGCGCGCAGCACCGCGACGTCCTTTTGCGCAAGCTCGTAGTCTTGGACCTTGAGCATGTGGGACAGCCTGAGGCGCCTGGCGCGAAAATCGTTGATGATGTCGCTCTTGAGCGTTTCCGCAGCCTCCGCCGAATCTTTCTTTTTCGCGTCGAGCCCTGCCACACCGAAACAGGCGGCGGCGAGCTCGTAGTCTTTCACCGCCTGCACGCCGTCCGTAACGCGAAACGGCATGCGTTCTCTGCGCGAGTTGGCGAGCGCGACCTGCTCTTCTGCGAAGGCAGCGGCTTGTGTCCCGTTCGACCGAGGGCACTTGGGTGTCTCGTGCGAAAACAGCTTGGGCGAGTCCTCGGGGGGCGGCGCGATGCTCGCATCTCCACGGTTCAGCAGCAGGTAGGCCGCCGCCACGAAGAATGCGATGAGACCGATCTGCACGATGGGGTTGCCTTCGCCTGCCTTTCTTTTGGCGCTGCCGCTCTGGCCATCGAGGACGTCGGGCACATAGCTGACGAACAGGCGTACGCGACCTAGACCCAAGACCGAGTCGGCATCGAGCGTGCACACCGCGAGGGGCATGCCGTTGATGGTGGCGGGAGGCTGGTCCACCTTGGCCTCCGCCCGGAGCGTGGTGCCCACCACCTCGAGCAACACGTGCTCGTAGGCTGCCTGATCCACGGGGAGTCGTACGTCGCAGTGTGCGCCGCTGCCCACCAGTGCGCGATCGCCCTCCACCACGGCCGACTCGCGTTGGCCGTCCGGATATCGAATGTCAACCTTGATCGTGCCCATAAGTTTCCTCGTTCGTTATCGGAGCTGCACCTTCATCACGATCGGCGCAATGATCAGAATCATGATCGAGATGAACACCAGAACCAGCGGCCCCAGCATCGCTGCTCCCGCCTTCGCGGCCGCTTCTTCGGCGCGCACGGTGCGCTTTCTGCGAGCCACGTCCGCTTGGATTCTGAGTACGTCCACCACGGGGTTGCCGCGCAGTTCCGCCTGCACCATGGCGCCCACGAATTCCACCACACCGTCGATAGGCACGCGTTCGGCGAACGTCTCCAAGGCGGCGCGCCGAGTGCGCCCCAGCTGCAGACTCTGCAAGATCAAGGTGAACTCCTCGACCACCGGATCATTGCTGGCGCCACATTTGTTGACCACCTGCCGCACCGCTCCTGGGAAGTCGAGTCCGGCGCCCATCGACAGCGAAAGCAGATCGATGGCATACGGCAAGCGCCGAGACACCTCTTTCATGCGCTCGCTGGCGGTGCTCGAGATGCGCATGTTGGGCAGCGCCGCGCCCGCCAGGGTCCCGGCGAACAAGACCAGGTTCCCCAAGCCCGAAGCGATGCCCAGAACGTAGCCAACGGCAGTACCAAGCAAGCCGGTCAAGATGCTGAATCCGACGATTTCTTCGGGTATCAGCCCCATGAAATCGCCGGCGAGGGCCAGCTTGCGATTCAACGCTTCTCGCTTTTCCTTGGAAAGCAAACCGCCGAAGCGCGCGCTGAGCCAGCGGACGAAGGGTTCCAGTGTGGCCCAGAAAGGGATCTCTTGAAGAGCGCGCTGACGTTTCAAGCCCCTGAGTCCCAGTCGCTTGGCCTCCACGGCAGGGGCTGCAGCTGCTACGGCGCCGATCACCAAGAGGGCCAACCCGCTCACCACGAAGGTGAGCAGCTTCAACAGCTCCAGACGTTCCAGCGTCGGCAGGTTCATAGATCCACCTTGAGCACTTTGCGGGCCGTCACCAGCGCCACCAGCCAGAGCACCACGGCAACCGCGGTCACCATGTTGCCGACGAAGGTGCGCTCCAGCGGCCAGAAGAATTCTGGATCCAACAGAATGAAGGCGTAGCAAATGACGAACGGAAACAAGGCCAGCACCCACAACTGCACGCGCGCATCCGCGGTTTTCGTGCGCACCACGCCTTGCAAGCGATTCATCTCGCGGATGGTGCCGGCAGTGCTCTCGAGCACCTGCGCCAGGTTGCCACCCACCTGCAAACCGATCAGGAACGACGATAGCCCAGCATCGATGTCGGGGCTCTTCAGGCGTGAGGACATGTTGAGCAGCGCCTGCTCCAGCGTGCTGCCCACGCGGATCTCCTTGAGCATGCGCTCGATTTCTTGCTGCATGGGTTGCGGCAAGACCGGAACCACCGATTCCATCGCCGCCGCCGGGCTGGGCACGGTCTTGAGGGCGTTGGCCAAAGCCAGAATGAAACCATCGACTTGAGACTCGAGGCGCTTGATGTAGTTGTCGTGCTGCCTGTTCAGATGCAGCGCGGGACCCAGCGCGACGGCCACTATGGCGGCGAAGGCGTAGGGTGAGCCGGTGTACAAACCCGCCTGAAGTAGTCCGGCCGCGCCGGCCAACTGCCAAAGCACGATGCGCTTTCCCGAACCGGGCAAGAACATCAGCTTGAGTTTGCGATCCAGAAGGGACGTATAACGCCGATAGTAGTGGGAGACGACGGTATCGCCGGCCAGGCTCGCATAAATGACCCACCCTAAGCCCAGCGTGGTGCAAGCCATGCCGGCCAGTTTGAACAAGGGCAGAGGAATCGCCGGGCTCACAGGTAACGCTCCCCCGGGCCAATCAGTCCCATCACCAAGAACTCGTTCAGAAAGCTGGGCAAGAACCCGGTCGCGCGAAATTCGCCCTCGACCTTGCCCTTCGGTCCCGTCCCGGTGCGGACGAAGCGAAAGATGGGGACGATTTCGATCTCCCCCTCGTCGTTGACGCCGACCACCTCGCTGATGGCCGTGACCTTACGGCTGCCATCCGAAAGCCGCGACTGCTGAACCAAGAGGTGCACCGCACCGGCAATTTGCTCACGGATGGCGCGGACGGGCAGATCGAGCCCAGACATGAGAACCAGCGTTTCCAGACGAGCGATGGCTTCGCGCGGGGAGTTGGCGTGGGTCGTGGTCAGAGAGCCATCGTGTCCGGTATTCATGGCTTGCAGCATGTCCAGCGCTTCGCCTCCGCGACACTCGCCGACCACGATGCGGTCAGGCCTCATGCGCAGCGCGTTCTTGACCAGGTCGCGGATGCTGTACTCGCCCTTGCCCTCCATGTTCGGAGGCCGCGTTTCTAGCGACACAACGTGGGGCTGGCCGAGCTGAAGCTCGGCGGCATCTTCGATGGTGACGATGCGCTCGTCGGCCGGGATGGCTGCAGACAGCACATTGAGCAGGGTGGTCTTGCCGGAGCCGGTGCCACCCGCGATCACGATGTTCTTCTTGGCCATGACGGAGCGAGTCAGAAATCGCCCCATGCTTTCGGTGAGCGCCCCGAATTGAATCAGCTTGTTCAGGGTCAACGGAGACTTGCCGAACTTGCGGATGGTGATGGCCGAGCCCTTGAGGGCGAGCGGTCGAATCACGGCGTTGACCCGCGAACCGTCGCGCAGGCGGGCATCGACCAAGGGTGACGATTCGTCGATGCGCCTTCCCAAGGGCGTGATGATGCGCTCGATGATGGCTCGAACGCGTTCGTCGTCCGTGAAGCGAGCGCTCGACCGGGTGAGCTTGCCCCCCTGCTCGACGTAGATGGTGTCGGGGTCGACGACCATGATTTCGGTCACGGTGGGATCGCTCAACAAGCTCTCGAGGGGCCCGAGGCCGAGGGCTTCGTCTACCAAGTCGCCGATCAAGGCGTCACGGTCCACGTTCTTGGGGATGCGTTCATCGAGCATGCGCACGATCCGGCGCAGCGCGGTCAAAATCTTCGGACGCAACGACGGATCGTCGAGAGCCGATGCGGACACGCTGGCCAGGTCGAGGTGCTCGAGCAGCATGCTGTGAATCTGGCGCCGTAGCTCGATGGCCTGTTCGCGCTCGGAGAGCTGCCGAATTTCGCGCTCGCGCGAGCGCGCGGGGTTGGAGACGGGAGCCTGTTCGGGCGCCGCCGGACGCAGCACGCGTAGCGTGAATTCGCCAAGCTTGATCGGCGTGTCGAGCGGTAGGTTGGCCTCACTGTTGTGCAAGAAGCGGGGCCCGGCGAGGGTGCCGTTGCGCGAGGAGTCTCGAATCAGCATCGTCGTTTCGGACAGCGAAATCGTGACGTGCGTCCGCGAGACCATCTTGCTCTTCAGGCAAACGGTGCACTCCGGACCGCGCCCTACGCTGAAGGCACTCAGGGCACCGAGCGTTCGCTGTTCGGTGCCGTGCGGGCTCTCGATAGCTAGAGCGATCTGACCCATTTGCAGACCTTCGGCGCTCATCATTCTGGGACCCCTACACCGCCTCCCGGGCGCTTGTCGTAGGCCTGCACGTCATCCATGTCGCCGTCGAACTCGCGAAATCTCTTGAGGGCGAGATCGACCAAATCGGCCGCTTTTTTGGGGACGGCCTGTACCACGCTCGGCACCACGAAGATGGCGCCCTCGGTCTGCATGGTCGACTGCGAGTGTGAGCCGAACAAGAAGCCCAAAATCGGGATTTCGCTCAGCCCGGGTAGCCCAGTGACCCCTTGGGTCAACGACTCGCTGCGGATTCCCGAGAGCACCAGCGATTGACCCAGTTTGAGGCTCACGCTGGTGGTAAGCTGCGAGACTGAGCGGCCCGGCAGAGGCGTTCCCGCAATGGAGCTGGTCAGGTCGCTGCTTTCAGCGGTCAGCTTCAGATCCAGCTCGCGAGTCTCCGGGTTGTAGCGAGGCAACACCGTCAGGTCCGTGCCGAACGGGATCTTCTCGATGCCGATGGTCAAGCCGGTGTTCACCGGGAAGTTCTGCTCCCCCCCGCTCGTGAACTTGGCCTCTGACTCGTTGTTGGTGACGACCGTGGCGTGCTTCAGCACCTTGGCCCAGCCGTGGCGCGAGGCGATGTCCAAGCGCGGTAGCGGCTGGCTGGCGACGGCCGCGGTGGCCGAGCGGGTGGAACCCAGCAAGAAGTCGTATTCCAGGGCAGCCGTGGCGCCGGCGCCGATGGATTCGGGCCAACCGACGCCCAGCGCGTAGCTGGTGCTCTTGTCGTATTGCACGAAGTAAAAGTCGATGCGAATCAGATAGCGTTCGGCTTCTCCGCTGGTGATGATGGGTGCGCCCTCTTCGGCGACTCTCACCAAGCTCATCACCTGGTTCGGGTAGAGCTTGGCCACCTGTTGCACACGCTGAACCTCGGCCTGGCTGGGCACCACGCCGTCGATGATGATTTGCGACCCTATGCGGCGGGTCTTGACGTTCAAACCCTTGAGCAACTCGCCGAGCTCGGCCTCGACCATTTCTGGGGAGCGCGCAAAGACGTTGACGTTCAGTGTGCGCTGGGACCCATCGGTGTAGATCAGCAAGAGCGTGGTCGAGCCGGGCGTTCTGCCGACGAGCACGAACTGGCGAGCGTCGGTGGTCAACTTGATGTCGACGATACCTTTGACGCCTTCCGAGTAATTCTTGACGTTCTTGGCAGAAAGCGTCCGGGTCTCGCCCACGGAGAGGTTGACGTCGGTCGCGGTGTCAGCGTCGCTGCTGGCGGCGCTTTCTTCCTCTTGCTCCTGGGCAGCCGCCGTGGCCCCGAAGAGCAACGTAGCCGCGAGTGGAATCCAAAGGGCGTGCTTCATCGCCTGCTGCTCCCGTTGAGGTGGATGGGGCGCGTCGCAGAGACCGTGGTCAGCTGACGCTCCTTGATGCTGTTCAGCGCTTCTCGCGTCACGTCGGGCGGTGAGTCGGTGACGCGCGGGTCGCCGGTGTTGCGCACCACAGCCATCAAATTGCCGGTCGTCTGTGCTAGGGCTAGCAGCTGTGCTTCTGCCAGGCTGACGCTGACGGTCAAAGCCCTAGCCCGCGAAAGTCCGCGTTGTTCTTTTGGATCGGCGGTAGTGTTGACGCCGGTGGCCAGGACCAGAACGCGCTGCAGCAGCACGCTCGAGCGGGCGCCCTTCTTGTCTACGCTGACCAGGTCGACGAAGTCTCCCGGGCGCACCAGCTGCAGAACCTCTTGGAACAAGACCGAAATCGCCATGGCCCGATTGCCTGGCTGGACCAGCGAGCTCAGGTCACGATGATCGTCGGTGGTGGCGATCACATCGGTCCAGGCCAGGGTTTGCAGCACCGGCACGCTGCTGGCCGCGCGTAGATTGAGAACCTTTTCTCGATCGGAGGCACGGATGGCGCGGTCGTCGACGTAGGCGCTGGGCACCGACCTCACTCCGAGCATCTCGGCTTTGATGGGCTTGCCCCGTTCGATGGGCTGAGCCGCCACCAAGAGATCGATCTTCGATCCGCCGCTGGCGTCTTCTTCGAAGCGCCGCATGTAAGCGATCTGCAGTGCGACACCGAGCAGAGCCAGCACCACACCGAACAACAAAGGACGCAGTTTCATGATTAGCCTGGAGAGAGCTGAGTGAAAAGATTCGAAAGGGTCGTAACAAGTGTGCCGAGGAAGATCGCGGGACCCAGGCGAAACCAGGTCAGCACCTCGGCGGGCGGCGATTGGCGGCGTTCGCGCGATCGAAAGGGGTTCAAGAGCAGAGACAGCGAACGACCCAATACCGACCAGAGTTTTCCGTCGTAAGCCAGCCGTGCCGGCGCCACGACGGCTGCGATCAAGAGAGAATACAACTGTGCTTCGATGCCGAGCATCGGGTGGCACAGGGCGCCTAGGGCGGCGAAAAGCTTGAGATCTCCGCCGCCCATGCCTCCCTTGACGAACAAAATGGCCGGAGCCAGCGAGCAAAACAGCGCCCCTGCCACCGAAAAGCCCAACTGAATCAAGCCGAAGGTTACCCCTCCTGTCAGCCACCCATGGCCCAGGTGTCCGACCAACGCGGCGCATAGCCCGCCCAGCGTCAGCCAGTTGGGGATGCGACCTGTACGGTGGTCGGACACTGCTGCAAGGGCAGTGAGCACGACGGCAGCCATCAAGAAGAGCAACACCGAACCATTCTCCTCTTTACGGTGCGCTTTCGCCGCGCTCGTCAACGATTGTGTCGACGGTCCCGCTTTGTGTTTCGATCTTGTCTCTGACCGATCCGCCGAACAACTCGAACGCGGCCAACGCCAGAATCGCGATGACGCCGACCAAAATAATGTACTCGGTCATGCCGGCGCCGCGCTGATCTTTCAGCAGGCGACGGAGTTTGATGGAGACACTGGTGTGATTTTTCATGATCGTTTTTTTCCTGATGCAAGGCCGGCAGTGCCGGACATTTGTTAGTGAAGGTTGAAGACGAGTCACGGTATCGGGACCAGAAGCATCCCGCGGACGAAGTCGAAGCTGCTAGCAACGGCGATGCCAACCACGATGAGACCCACGGAGCCCGCAATGGCCACCGCGCCGACCAGCACTACGTACTCGACCATGATCCCGCCGCGGGTGTCCTTGCTCAGACGCAACGCGTGGCGTCGCAAAGACGTGAACAGATCGACGAAGCTCGGCTTGGCGGACATGGTTGCTCTCGGTGCCAGGCCCTAAGCAGGTTTCGGGCCACCGCGAGCCAAAGGACCGCGCCGCGCTGCTAGGCATGGAAGTTGGACAGGGGAAGCATTCGTCCGCGCTGCGTCCCATGAACCTGCTCCGCGATTTCCCCGAAAAATGCCCAAAAAGGTCGGTTTCGAGCGCCGGCGTGGCCCTCGACCGGTCGACGCTGCCGGGTCGGATTGTCCGAACCTGGAGCACTCGGCGTCCCGGCGCGCAACACCGGGGTGACCGCCCGCCGGACACGGCCATGTCCGACTCGGGCGCGGTGTTCGTCGAATTCTTGATCGCCTTCTTTCCGGTGTACGTCTTCTTTTTGTGTCTGATCCAGCTGACACTTCTGTTTTCTAGTCGATTGGTGACCGAGCATGCGGCAGTGCACGCCGCGCGAGCTGCGGCCGTGATCATCGGCGACGACCCGGGGCGCTACGACAACGAAGAGCCTCACGTCGTGCAGCGCGGGGGAGCGCGAGAGAAAGAGATTCGCAAAGCAGCGATCTTGACCCTGGCTCCTCTCATCCTGACAGGGCTGGTTCAAGACGTCGAAGTCATTCTGCCCGAGCCCGACGTCGTGGACGGCCCCCCGCAGCCCGACGGCTTCACCTACACCGCAATGGGGGAGACCGAGATTCAAAAAGTGCGGGTTAGGGTCGAGGTGCGTATTGCTTGTCGTATTGGTTTCGCCAACAAGATTGCTTGTTCCGACGACTCTCTCACCCTGAGCTCGCTGTTGTTTGGACTCAGGACCAGGCGCGTGCGCGCCGAAGCAATCTACCCTTATCAAGGAGCGCGTTATGATTGAGCGGCATCGGACCGCTGCTCAGCACGACACGGCCGCCGCTCGTATGGTACACGACGAGGGGGGGGCGATTTTGGTGCTCGGCATCTTCATGTGCACGGGGCTCGTGGGCATGCTCTGGTACGTCGCCGGCATCGGCGATGCCATTCAGTACCGCGAGCGCATGCAGGAGGCTTCGGACGCCGTAGCGTTCAGCGCGGCGGTGCTGCACGCCCGCGGCATGAATCTCATCGTGTTGCTCAACTTGATCATGGCGGTCGTGCTGTCGATTCGGGTCATACTGCGCGTCCTGATCGCAGCATTGCTCATCGTGGCGGCGTTGCTAGCAGCGATCCCCTTCATCGGTTGGGGCTTGAGCGCCCTGGCGTTGGAGGGGGCGAATGCTCTGCGTAGCGTCGAACAAGCGACGCAAAATCCGATCGATCAGACGTTGAGGGCGCTGAGCAAGGTGCAAGTTGGAGTACAGCGCGTCGTGCCGTGGGCCTCGATTGCCGGAGCCGCGCAGGTTGGGGCGCGCTATCGACCAGTGGCCTCGACTTACATCGCCGTGGGACCGCACACGCTCCAGCACGGTTTGCCCGTGGCCGAGGGCAGTACGGACAAATTGTGCGAGATGGCAGGCGGTGCGGCAGCCAGCCTCCTCACGTCTCTGTTGCCGGATGCGGGCCCATTGGAAAAGGGTAAGCGATGGTTCGAAAATGCTGCCAAAAAGATCATTCGAGCCGGGGGAGCCTATTTTTGCGGCCTGGGAAACGCCGAGCCCCCCGACCTGAGCGAGCACTACACCGAGGCGGCGGAGACCGGGTGCGAGGAGGAGATCAACAAACTCCGAGAAGAGCGGAACGCAAAAGAAGCCGCCTATCGCAATGTCTGCCAGAGCCACAATGCCCCTTGCCGTGGTGGGCTACCACCCTACGACGTGCTGACGGAGGAAGAGCAAGCCGAAATCGACTTGGCCAAGTCCGATTTGGACGCGGCGCAGGCCCGGCTCGACGCCTTCGATCACGACGACTGCGTCGAGGAGAAATCCAAGCAGATCGAGCAAGACGTGATGACCAACATGTCGGAGGCCCAGTCGTCCAGCAGTGACGGCATGACCCCGAAAAAGGTGCATCCGGACTGGCACAATGGCATCAACCACGCCCAGATTCTCGGCCTGATCACCGGCAACCCCGACACGCTGCGGGTGGCCCCGCGCGCGCTCAACGTCGGCGCTTGGGACAAGGTGGAATTCCACGTGCCCGAGACCGGTCAGTTCGCTCTAGCTCAGGCGGAGTTTTTCTACGATTGCTCGGGCAGTTGGACGGGCGATAACTGTAACGGTCCGAATGGCGATGACAGCGACGCCATGTGGAACCTGGCGTGGCGAGCGCGCCTGCGCCGCTACAACAGACCTTTTACCGCTGACGCCGCGCTCGAGGCCTTGGCGGGTGCCGAAGCCTTCCGCATGGCGGTCCAGAGCATCAACGTCGAGCCACTCTCGTGGGGCAATGCCGCCCTGATCGGAGAGCTGGGCGATGCGGTTTCCAACGGCGAGCTGTTCATTCACTGAGGCTAGGCTGCCCATGAGCCCGATTCACCACGTCAAGAAGCAAGCTTACCGTCACCGGAAGAACAGCGGCGCGGCCATGGTCGAGGCGTTGATTGTGATTTCTTTCTTGGTGCTCGGCTTCATGGGGCTGGTCTATTTCAAGAACTTGTATTTGGAGCACCTGTCCACGCTGCGCTTGGCGCGTGCGTCCATCATTGCCCACGGGATGGCCGGTTGTGAGGCCAATTATCCCGCCGAATGGCTGAGCGTGGATGCTCAGAACCAAAGAGCCGACGACGCGCTGGTAGACGATGAGATGGCACCGCCCGATCCGGATGTGGGCAGCTTGCCATCCACGACTCCCGATGAGGGATCGGAGTCAAGGGCGGGGGACGTGGTGGCTGTCGTGGACAACATGCCGAGCGAAGGAGGCTACTTGAATGAGATTGCCAAAACCCAGGTCAATGGCGTGGCGCGCGTGACCAGTCAAACCAACGGTGAGGAAAAGGGCTTCGAAGGCGAAGTTAGGTCGCGCTCGTATGTGTCGTGCGGGGACCCGATACATCGAGATACGGGCTGGGGCGACGCGTTCGATTATGCCTTCGAGGCCATGAGCGATTTGTTCGACTTCGAGATGTTTTGATATGCGCTTCATACTCGTTCGGTTGCCAAAGCTTGGTCGGCTCATGCTGTATTGGGCCTGCGTTTTTGCGCTGCTCTCGCTGTTGGCTGCTCGCGCACTTCACGCGCAGGTCGAAAAGGCCGCGTTGGGTCTTGGGCATCAACTCGCCGGGCTTGCCGATCTCACGCAAGGGGGTTATTCGGTGCTGCTCAACGGCGCTCGCCTGCACTATGCACGGGTGACTACGGACGAGCCGCTCGAACGCGTGCTCGACCGGCTCGAGGCTCACTGCGACAGCGCGCCGGGGCTGCTCGCTCGAGACTTGGAAAAGCTCTCCCGACAGGACCCCGGAAAGTTCGAGGAACAATTCGGCGGTAGCGCCCTGGGTCGGGGTATCGTGAGCCATCGCACGGAAACCCGCGGTGTCATCTTGTGCTTGGTCAACGATCCAGCCAGGCCGCATACGACCTTCGCCGATGCCGTGCAGCGCTTCGTGAAGAGCTCCGATCTCGGAGAATTCGGCCGGGTGCGCTATGCGTACGCGGACCGTCTGGCGAACGGGAGAACCAGGGTGGTCACGTTTTGGAACGACGGGCGCTTCGAGCTTGCTTCGATGTTTCCTGCCAGCGGCGACGCCGCGGGCAGCGACTCGCGCGTGCTGCCCCGTCCGCCCGCGGCGCGACGCACGCTATCGGCTGCGGTCGAGGGCGCACCTTATGCGGTCAGAACCTATGCCTCGAGCCAGTCGCGCGCGGCATTGGAGCAGTTTTACGTCAGCTGGATGAAAGAGCGCGACTGGACCTTCGGGGCCGAGGCCGAAGGAACCCTCACGTACTTTCGCGAAGACGGCTATCAGATCTTCGTTTCGCTCGAAGAGCACGCGGGTCAAACCTTCGTGACGCTCACGGAAGCCGGTCGCGCCGCCGGCAATATCGCGGCGGTCGAGGTCCAAAAGTGAACATCGAGAACCGCTGGAGCTTGCGAGGGGTCGCGCGGCGCGTGCTGGCCCAGTTTCGGGGCAGCTCCCCAGGTGCGAGCATGGTCGAGTACTTGATCGTCACCGGTTCGTGCGCGCTGATAGCGCTCCTAGCATTTCACAACTTCGGTCGATCGCTGAACCGGCACCTCGACACAGAGGCCGAGCATATCCATGGCCGAGGAATGCCGAACGCTGGAGACCTTTTGGACGTCATCGTGGATCCACCGAACCCCAACTGTCTGCTTGCGCCGCTGTCGTGCCTGCCCGAGCCGGACCTCGGCACGGGCGGCACGGGCTCCGGCCCGAGCGATGGCGAAACGGGCACCGGCACCGGCGGTGGGCCGGGGTCGGGCAGCGGAGGTTCCGACTCTGGCACCGGCACCGGCGGTTCGACCGGGAATGACGACGGCGACACCGGCTCTGGCACCGGCGGTTCTGGCAACAGCACCGATCCCGATGATGAAACCGACGGGACGGACGAGGAAGAACCCGATGAACCCGATGAAGAGGACGAGGAGGACGAAGAGGAAGAAGACAAGTTCACGGACAAGTAGCGTTCTCGCTTGCGTGTGCTCGGGAAAGACTTATGGAGTCGAGCATGCAAAGCTGGAAAACGTGGGTGTTGCTCTGCCTTGGCATGTTCACGGTGCTTGGTTCCGCCGGCTGCGGCTACAACGAAGTCATCGACCGAGACGAAGACGTCAAAGCCGCGTGGGGTGAAGTAGAAAACCAGTATCAGCGTCGGGCGGACCTGGTGCCCAACCTGGTCAAGACCGTGCAGGGCTCCGCGAACTTCGAGAAAGAAACCCTGCAAAAAGTCGTGGAGGCCCGCGCGAAGGTCGGCAGCTTGCAGGTGGACGCGAGCACCATCGACGATCCCCAAAAGCTTCGCCAGTTCGAGCAGGCCCAGCAAGGTCTCTCCTCGGCACTATCGCGCCTGCTGGTGGTGGCTGAGCGCTACCCCGACCTCAAGGCTTCGCAGGCCTTCCAAGATCTGCAGGTGCAGCTCGAGGGGACCGAAAACCGCATTGCCGTAGCCCGCCGTCGCTACGTGCAGGCCGTAGCCGAGTACAACAAGGTCGTATTACGTTTCCCGACCTCCATTGGAGCATCCCTGCGCGGCAAGAGCGAGCGACCCACCTTCCAAGCGACGACGCCGGGCGCCGAAAAGGCGCCGGAGGTGAAGTTCGAGTAGCGAATTCATGCCCTTTTTCTCCGCGCTTAGGCCTTTCTGCTGGCAGCTCGCGCTGCTGGTTGCCGCGACTCTTGCCGTTTCGGTACGAGCGCTGGCTCTAGAAGTACCGCCGCTCGAAGCGCGAGTCATGGATCAGGCGGGCCTGCTCGACGCCGAGCGACGCAAGGCGCTCGAAGCCGAGCTGGCAGCTCACGAACGGCAAACGGGGCACCAGCTGGCCGTGCTCACGATCAAGAGTTTGGAGGGGGAGCCCATCGAAGACTACAGCATGCGCGTCGTCGAAGCGTGGAAGCTGGGTCATGCAAAAGAAGACAACGGCCTGTTACTGTTGGTGGCGATTGCGGACCGCAAAGTACGCATCGAAGTGGGCTATGGTTTGGAAGGCGAGGTGCCCGATGCGCTCGCTGGGCGCATCATCCGCAACGTGATCACCCCGAGCTTTCGCAGCGGTGATTTCGCGGGTGGTATCGAAAGGGCCATGCGGGCGCTGATGCAGGCTTCGGCGGGCAAAAAGGTCGATTTGCCCGAGCGCGGGGCAACCTCGGCCCCCAAGGCTTCGGCGCTGTGGCCTTTGTTGATGTTCGTATTGATGTTTCTGGTGTTGCCCCTTTTGGCGCGCCGCGGCGGCCTGGGAGGGTTCATCATGCTCGGTGGCTTGGGCGGCGGCTTTGGCCGGGGTCACGGCGGATTTGGCGGGGGCGGTGGGTTCAGTGGTGGTGGCGGCGGCTTCGGTGGCGGCGGTGCATCCGGAAACTGGTAGGCGAACATGTTGACCCCCGAGCAAACCAGAAGCATCGAAGACAGCGTTCGCGCTGCCGAGCAGCGCACCTCTGGAGAGCTAGTGGTCGCCGTGGCAACGCGCAGCGACGACTATGCGGCGCCTCGCGCGCTCGCGGCAGGGCTCGTGGCGGTCGTGTTTGCACTCATTGGGCAAGCGCTGATGCCGTGGACGGCACCGACTTGGTTCATGCTCGCTGAGCTGCCGTTGGCTCTGGGGTGCTACTGGCTTTTGGGCGTAAATCAGCTGTTGCGCGTGGTGACGCCGCGCGCCCTGAGGGACGATCGTGTCGATGCCCGCGCTCTGCAGGTCTTCGCCGAGCGAGGGATCGCCGATACGCGTGAGCGCAGCGGAGTGCTCATCTATATCTCCGAAGCGGAGCACCGCGTGCGCATTCTGGCCGATCGAGGCATCAACGAACGCGTGAGTCCCGACGAGTGGCAGGCCGACGTGGCGCTGATCGTCGAAGGCATGCGCACGAAAAAGCCGGCGCAGGGCATCGTGCAGGCCGTGGAGCGCATTGGAGCGCTGCTTGCGCAGTCGTTTCCGAGGCGCGATGACGACGTCAACGAGCTTGCCGACGAGCTGGTACGCGTCGAATAGATGCTACGGGTCCAGCGCACGACACAAGCCGCGGGAGTTGTCGGGCAATAGTTTCAGGGTTTTCAGCCAAGCGAAGTGCTCGCGGGTGGTGGTGTCGTCTTCGCCCGCGAGAGCCACGAGGAGGCTTCCGGTATTGTTGCAGACGGGGAGCACCAACAACTTGAAGCGCAACTCGGTGGCGCCTACGCGCCAACTGCGTAGCGTGCCTGTGCCGATGGGGGTTTCTACGCTTTGCTTGTGCTGGTCGACGACCAAAGGTTGGCTCAGCTCGCCTTGCACCGCCGTAGCGTAGCCCTCGTACAACACCTCGAGCGAGGAGTCGTTGACGACGAGGCCCGACAGGCTCATCACGATGCGAGAGGTGTTGGGCTCCTCGCGAAGCAAGGTGACGATGTCCGAGAGCTCGACGCGATAGCCGCGCGGCACTCCGGTGCTCACGCCCATTTTCGGTGCGACGATGCGGTGGCCCTTGCGGCTTGCCTCGGCCAGCTTGGGCGGATCGACGCGCGGGCGCAGCTCGATGGGGCCGAAGGGCGGACGGGCCTCGGGCTTGTCCTTCGGAAGCTTCAACAGTGCGGGGCTCAGCACCTTGGCCTGGTGAGGAGGGATGCCTCGCTGCACGGCCACATGCCGGCCCCGCCGCTCGATGCGGGCAGGGCCGGCGAACACGGAGCGTGCGGAATCTTGGGCGAGCTCCCAGCACTTGGCCAGCTGTCGCACCGCGCGCTCGAACTCCTTGGCATCGGCAGGGCTGTCCCAGGTGGTGGCCCACAACAGGCCCGCAAGCTCGTCCTTCTCGACGATGCGATAAGCATCTCCGCCCCAGCCTCGAGCGGCCTCTACGGCGTGCTTGGTCTTGTTGCACGAGCTGAGCGCCAGGCGGATCAAGAGCTCGCCGACCGTGCCTTCGGCCACCGACTGGTACCCGTTGGGGGCTTTCGGAACCTCGACCTCGACCGGGGCGTCGCCGCGCAGATACTGCGCGGGGTGCAACACCTGCTCGGTGCTCACTGGAGGCTGCTCGAACGCGCGGTTGACCAGTTCGAAGCCACCGGCGCGGAACAATTCGCCGGCGAAGTGCAGTCCGGAGGTGTAGGGGAACTCGAGTCGCGCGCGCGTGAGCGCGGACATGTGCTCGGCCTCGTCAGCCATGCCGCTTGCACGCTCGAAGGTGGCTACGTCGCCGCTGTCGAGCGAATCCAGCGCCAAGCTGCGGGTCAATGGCACGAAAGTCTCGTGTGATTGGTAGGCCAGCATGGTCAACATGGCGTCCCCCTCGAGTAGCGCCAGCCGAGCCAGGCGTTCGTCTTCGCCGCGAATGCTGGGAAAATCGGGCTTGGGGAAATGCTGAGCTTGCAGCGCGTGACCCAGCTCGTGAGCAATCACGAGTCTCAGCGCGGCTTCGCCACCCGCCAAGCGGGCGTCGCGCCGCGCGTGCACCACGTGTTTGGTTCGATCATAGAAGGCCAAGAGCTGTTCGCGTTGGGTTTTCGCATAGGGTGGGCTCGACACTTTGGCCAAGAGCGCGAAGCCGAACGCAAGCTGAAAGGCCGGTGTATCGACGGCTGTCGGTATGAGGCCGTCTCTATCGGCAACCCTATCGGCGTGCTGCCCGAACGCTCGATCATCGTGAAACCGGAGCTCGGCGGGGCGCGTGTCGTCGAGCTGTCGAGCCGACGCGACCCGAGCGGCGAAATCGGGCTCCAGAAATTCCGGATAGCTGCGTTCGGGTTCGACGTCCCCTGATGGGTCCGCTCCGGCCGAGCCTTGGTCGTTCGCGCCGCCGAGCTTCGAAGGTTGCAAGTTGCAAGCACTGGCTAGCAGCAACGCGGCGCATGCAAACGGCTCGAGTGAGCGAACCATCCGCCGAAGCATAGCGCCGAAGTGCGGCGGACGCCTGGACGCTTGAACCTACGGATTCGGAGCCACCAGAGGATTGGTGCCGCGCATGCCGGCGCATCCGCACACGCGCGCGCAACCGGTGGGCGGAGCCACACCCGGAGGACAGGGTACGTAGGCGCATGCCATGGCTGGACAGGGTTTTTGCTTTTGCTCCTGCTCCTGCTCCTGCTCCTGCTCCTGCTCCTGCTCCT
>CBFGRJ010000067.1:0-24348 GCA_965651135.1 uncultured Myxococcales bacterium | reverse complement strand
GGGGGCGGCGGGCGCTTGCGCGGCGGTGGCGGTGGCGGGGGGCGCCCCGACACGGGAGGCGGCGGTACCCTGGACCGGCTCGGTGGCGGAAGCGGTGGCCGACTGCCGGCAGGAGGCGTCGGTGGCGGCAAGCGCGACGGCGGAGACGACGGTACGCTCGGCGGGTTTGTCATGGCGGCCGACGGCAGCGGCGGCGGCACGCTGGAACTGCGAGCCGGTTCCCCAGGGTCCGAGGCAGGCGCCGCTTCGGGCTCTTCCAGAGTCGGGGTGGGCGGTAGGCCATTGGACTTGGCCAACGCTTCGTCTGCAGGCTCCTCCCCGCCTTCGAAGGAGGCTGGCTCGTCTGCTTCGCTGCCCAAGAGCTCGTCGTCGCCGACCGACATGGGTGGCTCCGCCGGCTCGTCCTCCTGAGCATCCGCCTCGTCCTCCTGAGCATCGGCAGCCTCCGGAGCATCAGCAGAGAGACCGGTATCCTGAAACGGCAACGGCGGCGTGAATGAAGGCTTATCGTCCTCCGCTGTCGCTTCACCAGCGTCGGGCGGCTCGGCGGACGCCTCGAACGGCTCGCTCGACGGCGGAGCCTCTGCGGCCTCCTCGGCCGGCGCCTCACCGGACACCTGCGTCTCGCGGGGTTCGTCGCTGGGCGCTTCGACTTGTTCATCGTCGCCCGTGGCCGCGGCTGCCGCTCCTTCGTCGCTAGCAGATGCCCCATCGGCCTCGTCCTCCGAGCTCGCTTCGGAAGGCGGCGGACCACCTTGCTCCGGGCGGCTGGCGGAAGGCTCGGCGGGTGTCTTGAGCATCGCTGCCTTGGCCCGCTCCAAACCTTCTTGTGCTTCGGCGTCGCCGCTCTTCATCCGCAGCACGCGGCGCCAGGCGTCCGCTGCTTCGCGCGCGTCGTGCAGTTGGTCCTCCCACAAGCGGGCGACTTTGCGCGCCAGCTCCGCTCGGGTGGCGGTGTCTTTTCCGCGCAGAATCTGGTCCTCGTAGAGCTGCACCATGCCCCGGTAATCCTCTAGCTGCGTGTAGAGGCTTGCCAGCTCATCGATGACCGCAGTGTCCGAAGGCGACAGATCGTGGAGCCGTTTCAGATCTTCGGCGGCACCCCTCATGTCGTCGAGCTTCTCTTGACGGACGCGAGCGCGGCGAGCGAGCAGCTTGCGCACCAAAGGCCCGTCGAACACCTCTTCCAGCGCTCGATTCAGGACCGAGGCGGCGCGCGCGTTGTCCCCTACTTCTTCGGCCAAACGCTCGAGCTCATCCAGCCGCGTGTCGTCCACGTGGGTCACCAGCGCGTCGCCGAGCCAAGCGAACGCCTGGTCGGTGTCGCCCAGATCGGCGTGGGCGATCTGGGCTGCCCTTCCAAGCAGCGCGCTGCGCGTGCGGCCGCCATCACGCGAGCCCTGACCGCCGGCCGCGAGCGCCTGCGCCAGAGTCTTCGTGAGCAGTTTGCCCTCGCGCTTTTCGTCCGCCTGGCGCGCAATGTCTTCCAGGACGCTGAGCGTCTCTTCTTGAACGCCGCCCGCCAGCGAAATATCGAAGAACTGGCGAGCGCGATCGAGAGCATCTTGCTCGGCGGCAACCTGAGCGGCGCGCGCCAACCCGCGCAAGCGGTCGGATGGTGACTTGCAGCGGGTCACCTGGCGCTCGTAGAGATCGATCACGTGCCCAGGTGCCTTGGCGAGTGCTGCGAGCCTCGACAGAAGAGGCTCGACGTCCTCGGGCGCAACGCTGGTCAGAGCCTGCTCACCGTGCTGGATGGCTTCTTCTGCATCCACGCCCGCTTGCGCCATGACTTCGGCTTGGCGCACCATTTCTTCGGCGCGCGGCGGACCACTCAGATCTTGCACCTTGAGATCGTGGGCGATCTCGAGCGCATCCAGGTCCTTGAGCTTGACCGCAATGTCTTCGAGCTTGTCGGCCAGCTCGGCGTCCGCGCCCTTGGTGCGCACCAGCTCTTTCGCGACGCTGGCCGCATCGACGTCTCGCCCCACCTCGATGAACCGGTCGAACGCGCCTCGCAACGCCTGGTTGCGCTGCTCCCCGGCGGGAGCCTCGATGTACCACTCGACCAGTTTCGTCGCGACGATGCCCTTCCAACCCAGCGCGTCACCGAGCTTGACGTACTCTTCACGGCAGGCTTCGTCACCCTGGTCGCCCACTTCCATCAGCGCTGCCAGCGCCTCGTCGCCCTTGTCCACCTTCTCGTGCAAGATCTGCGCGAGGCGGCGCGTCATCTTGCTGACTTCTTCTTCGTCCCCTTCGACGTCGATCAGACCGCTCAGGTACTCGGCGACGCGTGGCCAATCTTCGAGCCGTTCGCTGAGATCGCACAAGCGCTGCAACGCATCGTAGTCTTCGTCATCCAGCTCCCGAACGATGGCGAGCGTTCGCAGCGCGTCGTCGAGGCTTTCGAGCGGGCCTTCGTAGATGTCCGAGAGCCGCCGCGCGAGGCTCAGCTTCTTGCTGTCGTCGGTGACGACTTTGAGCAGCCGCTCCAGGGCGTCGACCGTGCCGGCCGGATTGCCTTCGGCCTCGTGCAGATCGGCGATGGCAGCCAGGGCGTCCTCGTTGTTTTCGTCGAAATCGGCAAGGATGCTCTCGTAGCGTTCGATGGCCGTGGGACGGTCCTCGAGCCCTCGGGCTATGATGCGAGCCTCTCGCAACGCCACCTTGACGCGTTCGGCCGGGTCGCTCACCGCTTTGGAGAGTCGCCCTGCGTACTCCGCCGCGGAGCTCCACTCCTGGCTCTGTTCGGCGTCGTCCAGCAAGAGCTCGAGCGCCTCGGGATCATCCACGTCTTCGAGGACCTGAATCAGGCTGTCGCGTGCCGCATCGGGATCGCCCAGCTGCTCCCTTTGGATGCGGGCAGCGCGCTTGCGCAGCTCTGTACGGGCCGCCTTGTCCGCCAGCTTGTCGGCTCGCCGCAGCAAGAAATTCGCCAGCTCTTGCTGCTTGTCGTCCGAGACATAGCGTTGCTCGAGCGCTTGCGCGTATTGCTCGTTTTCCGGGTCGAGATCCGTCGCCTGCTCCAAACGCTCGACGGACCCAGCGGCATCGCCAGCTCGCGCCAGGTAGTCCGACTCGACGGCGAACAGCGAGGCCTGCTCGGTAGGCTGCTTGCTCAGCTGTGCTCGCTCACTCACCGCGCTGGCGGCCTGACCCCACAGCTCCACGGCCACGAAGCAGCGCTCTGCTGACTCCCAGAGGTAAGGCTGCTTCAAGAGCGAGCCCGCTTCCGCGTAGGCTTCGCCAGCCAGCTGATGCTGCGCCGTCGTCTCGTAGAGCCCGCCCAGGCGTTCTGCCAGCGCTCCGCGGCTTTCTGCGTCGCTGATACTGGAGATGTTGTCCGCGATCACTTGTGCAGCCAGGTCCAGGCGTTCTCCCTTTTCGAAGAAGCGTACGGCCTGGTTGATGGCGTCGTCGTTGTCGGGCACTAGCGCGGCGATGCGAGCCCACGACTCGCCAGCGCCGATCGGATCTTTGCGCCGCTGCTCGTGAATTTTCGCCACCGATTTTTCGATGGACAGGCGCACCTCGATGTCGTCGGTTTGCTCGGCCTTCTGTTGCAACAGCTGCGTCAGATCGTCCCAGCGCTTGGCCCTTTCGAGCAGTCGCTGCAACTGATCCATGGGTCCTTCGTCGGAAGGATCCAGCTCGATCAATTGTTTCCAGGCCGCGATCGCACCGTCGAGATCCCTGAGCTGGCTTTCGCAGAGCCCCGCCACTTCGCGCGTCCATTTCGCGCGCCGCTCCGAATCGGCATCGGGTGCCGCCGCCGCGGCGAGCAGGAGATCTTTGAGCTCGTTGTACTTGCGGGTCTGGCGCAAATAACCTTCGAGGAAGGTCATGGCCTCGTCGTTGGCAGGCTCGATGGTCAGGATTTCCCGATAGCGCTCGGCCGCCTCGCGTTTCTTCGCCTTGCGAGCCAGCCCCTTGGCGATGTCCAGCAACGCGGCGACGCGTTCGGACGCATCTGCATCGGGCGGCGGGGCCAGTGCCTCGAGCAGGCTTTCGTCCCCGCCGAGCTCCATGATCTTGTTGACCAGCTCACGCGCTTGAGGCGCCAGTGCGCCTTGCGGGTTCGCCTTCAAGTAAGCCGCAGCACGGGGCGCCGCCTCAGCCTCTCGCCCCAGCTGTTCGCCGTAGTACATGACCAACTGCGCCGCGCGATCGTGCGCGGGGTCTAGGTCGAGAGCGCACACCGAATAGGAGTAGCCGTGTTCGCCAGGGTACTCCTCGGCAAGCTCCACGAACAGCTGCGTGGCCTCAGCCAGTTCCTGCGCGTGCACCTGTTCCCCCGCCTGCACGCGCTCGAGCACGCTGGTAGCCAGTTGTTGCTTGAGACCCGGGTCCGCGCCCCCTTCGACAGCGCGCGCGTTGCGCAGGGTTTGACTCGCTCCCACCAAATCGCCGGCGTTGCGGCGGACCTCCGCCTCGTCTTGATACAGCGCCAGCTGGCGTTCCGGATCTTGGACCAGGCGCTGTTCGAGCTCGAACAGCGGGATCGCTTCACGCCATTGGCCCTGCGCCTTGTAGAGCTCCCTCAGCCCGTAGATGGCGTACTGGTTGCCGGGGTCGAATTGGATCGCTCGCCGGTAGTTGTCGATGGCCTTGCGCGGCTGATTCAGCGCCTCTTCGGACCAGAGTCGGCCCAATTCTTCGTAGACGGCGGCCGCGTGCGCGGCGATCTCGGGGCTCTGCTGCGCCAGAGCCGTCAGTGCCTTGCCGCGCCGGTCGAGCAATGCCACCAGCGCCTTCATGTCGCCCTTTTCGCGATAGAGCTCCGCTAACCGTTCGGCCGGAGTCGGCTGGGTCGGATCCCTGTCGATGGCGATCATCAGAGCGCGTGCCGCGCGGTGCGCGTCGCCCAAGCTCATGGACCAAACGTTGGCCGCCTCGGTGAGCCAGTGACTGGCAAAGGCCGGATCTTGCGTCGACTTGCCCACCTGCTCCAAGAGCATTGCGTAGGAACGCGGATCGCTCTGTCCCGCTTGATGGGCAAGCGTGATCGCCTCTTGGTCGTGGGGGTTGTGGACGAGCCGCTGCACCAGCGACTCCATCTGCCGTGGATCCATGTCGGGCGCACGCTAGCATGCGCTAACTCAGAGTCGCAACGCGGGTTTTTGTGCGTGGCAGAAGCCCTTGGCCAACGCTCTCCAGGGGCGCGCCAACCGCGGAACTTTTGAGCTTCATCGAAACCGCTCAGCGAAACCGGCCGTAGCGCTCATCGGGGCGTTTGGGCTCCATGGTCTCGTGTGTGGCACTCGGTTCTGTCGCGTTGAAGGGTACGGCTCGCCGGCGCGGAACTTGCGCGGCGCGCGCTCGAGGCTCTCGGGTCGGTGGGCCCGCAGGGCCAATCGATGACACGGCGGACGGTACGGCGCGGTCGATTGATTTCGACTCGGGCTTTTCGGCAGACGTGAGCGCCTCACCGTTGCTCGGCCCAGTCGCTTCACCCGGTTCATTCCATGCGTGTGGCATTGCTGCCGGCGCGCCGAGGGTGATGCCGCGCGGCGTCGTATCACGCTCGAGACTCGTTTTGTGCCAACCGAACCAAACGGTACCAACCAGCACGCCCACGAGCACCGCGCCGACCGTGGTCGCCATGGCGACACGCACGCGACCGCGGGGTCGCTCGAGTGGAGACGAGCGCGCCACCGGCACGAGCGCAGCGGTCGTGCTTGCCACCGAGCTGGTGCGCGGGCGGTCGTCGGGGTCGTCCATCAATTGGTCGAGCTCGGCGATGAACTGCTCGGCAGTCTGGATCCGCATGGCTGGCGACTTCGCCAATGCCGACTCCACCAAGCGCTCTACGGCGGCAGGCACGCCCGCGTGCGGGGCAACGCTGCTCAGGGCGGGTGGTGGATCTTTGATGTGCTTGGCCATCACCACCACGGCGTCGTCGTCGAGAAATGGCGCCCTGCCCGACAGCATTTGAAACAGGATGACCCCGAGCGAATACAAGTCGCTGCGAGCATCGAGCTCCGCACCTTGTGCCTGCTCCGGAGACATGTAGCGCGGCGTTCCGAAGACGGTGCCGGCTTGTGTCTCCAATTGGTCCAGCTTCTGATGATCGTGCTCGAGCTTGGCAATGCCGAAGTCCAGCACCTTGCATAGGTCCGTGGAACCTTCGCCAGCGGCGACGGCGCTCTTCATCAGGAACAGGTTGTCCGGCTTCAAGTCGCGGTGGATGATGCCTTGGCGGTGCGCTTCGGAGAGCGAAAGCAACGCGTGGCGGGTGATGCGGAGAGCCTCACGCCAGGGCAGCGCTCCCACACGGCGCAGCCGCTGACCCAAGGTCTCGCCGCGCAGCATTTCCATCGCCAAAAACCAGGAGCCGTCATTGGCCTCGCCGAAGTCGAAGACCGTTACCGTGTGGGGACTGGTCAGCGAGCTCATGGCACGCGCCTCCCGCTCGAAGCGCGCTTTGGTTTCCGGATCGTACGCGCGATCGCGGCGTACGATTTTGAGGGCAACGTCCCGCCCCATCGCTTCTTGGCGTGCGCGGTAGACGGCCCCCATAGAGCCCGCTCCCAATTGCGCGAGCACAACGAAGCGATCGACGATGGTGCGCCCGAGGAACGGATCCCGAGGATTGTGGCTCACTTCGCTCTCGGCCACGTAAGCCAGGCCATGCTGCGGGCAGCGCGGCAGCTTCGGAGCCTGTTCGGCAAAAGCCCCCGCCTCGAGGACTCGCCTGCACTCGGGACACACCTGTGGCTCTTCAGCAGGGGGTCGTGGTGTTTTTTGAGCCTTTGACGAAGGCATACGGAGGTTTTTACCCGCGGCCGCGCGAGCAGGAAAAGCCGCTCGATATCCAACCGGTCAACAGTTCAATATAGCCCAAAGCCTCCCGTCAAGCGGAAGCGAAGGGTTATCGAACCGCAGCCCCCGCCTGCCCAGCTTGACCTGCAAACCCGCGATCAGGACGCGCGCAGTCCTCGTCGACGAGTCCGTTACAGTCATTGTCGACGTCGTCTCCGCACGCATCGACACTGCCGCAGGGCTCGCAGACACCGTCGGCGCACACGAAGTTCGCGCGGCATGCCGGGGCGCCAATGTGACCTATTTCCGTACAGTAGATCAGGTCTGGCTCGGACGACACGAGATGGCTGCACGCACCCCAGCCGATGGCCAAAAGCCCCCACAGGCGGCGCACCCTCAAAACCGCACCCCAAGGTCGATACACGCCCGCGCCCCTCGCGGGCTCGGATGGCCCACGCGCGTTTCGGGTTCAGGAAGCACCCGCCCAAAATAGAGCAAGCCCGCCGCGGCGCCGCTGGTGAGACTCACCGCAAACGCAATGTCGGCCGCGACTGCCGAGTCGTGCGCGCGCTGACTGTCGTCCCGAACGTCGTCGACCGTACGACCGTCACCCGTTGGCTCGTCGCGCCCAGGTTCCAAGGCGAGTGCGCGCAGGCCCAACACAGTGCCCACCACCAGCGCTGTCGCGGCGAGCCCGCCGCTGGCCCACACCCAGCCGTCGAGCACACCGTGACGCACCTCGGCCGGCTTGGGCGGAGGTGGCGGCTGCCAGGACCGCGAAAGCGCGTCTGCTTCTCGCTCGGCTTCACGGAGCGCCCCTCTCAGCCGAACGATACTGGCTTCGACTCGAGCCCGCTCATGCTCATCGGTCTCCATCGTCAGGTATTGCTCGAAATAGGCAAGAGCCTCCGACAGCTCTCCCAGCTTTTCATGGACCAGCGCCAGGTTGTAAACGAGGTCCTTGCCGTTTGGATCGAGCTCACGAGCCTTCTCGAGCTCTTCGATCGCCGCTCGATAGCGCCCCTGGCTGTAGCTTTCGAGCGCAATCTCGAAATGCTCACGCGCCTCGTCGAGCTCGCGTGGGCCCGGTGCCGCATCGCTGGGCGCCCCAGCGGCCGAGTTCGGCGCCGGTTCCGCTGTTTCTTGTATGGCCTCGTCGTTTGGCGTGCTGGTGGCGGCGGGGGCCGGCTCTGCCGCCGCTGCCGATCCGCTCCAAAGCAGCCCCGCACCGAGCACGACCAGGCGCGTGCAGAAAGCCCTTGCAGCAGAACGGCAAAACGACATCGGACGGGCAGCATAGCGTAAGATCCAGAGCGCCGGCGCGTTCTTCGCTCCAAGCACAAGGAGCTGACGAATGGTACTCAAAGCGGCAATCATCGCAGGAGTCACGACCTGCACCTGCGTGGCCAGCGCGCAGTTCGCGGTCGAGCCACCCGACACCTCTCCCAACCCTGCCTACTATGACGAGCCACCTGGGGGTAAGGGTGAGCCTGCCCTGCTCCGCGTGCGCGTCGGTCCGGCGCTCCGCATTGCACGCGATGGGACGACGGGCGGCCTGGCAACGGCGCTCGATGTGGGGCGAGCGTCTGGGGTCAGGGTATCCGGCACCTGGACGGCGGTCGGCCAGGACGACGGCGTGAGCCAATATGGAGCCGAGCTCTGGCTCAACCTAGGCGGCAGGCGCCAGCTGCAACCCGTAGTGGCCGCCGGCGCCGCGCTGGTTCGCACCCATCGCGCCGAGAGCGATGATCCGATGAGCGCGGAGCCCGAGCCCCGGCATTTTGGCGCGGCGACGGTGCGAGCGAGCCTCGAGTATGCGCTGGCCCTCAGCGGCGCCGACGCGCGACTTGCTGCAGAAGCGCTCGCCAGCATCCCCGCCATCGAGGCCGCCGACTCTCGGCCCTGGCTCACGCTGGTGGCCAACCTGGCGCTCGGCTTCTAGCTCGGACGTCGACCGGCTAGGCTGGATTTGTACGCGGTAGCTTCAACCCAGAGGCCTCGAGATCGCCGCAGGCGCTCGGCAAATCTGGGCCCGGCTTATGAGCGGGTCGGCGGAGGCCGATCTTTGCTACAATCCGCGGCCCTTAACCATGACGACTACCCAACCGGTTGGAACAAGAGCACAATCAGCCCCAAGCTCCCTGCGCACGCGCCTTGCCGAGGTGCAGGCGCGAAGGCAGCCGCTGAACCTCAAGCAAGCCATCGGGGTGGTCGTGCCGGTAGCCGTGGAGGTAGCCGAAGTCCACCGGGCGGGGCATTCGCTGTTCCTGCATCCCTCCTGTTTGGTGGAGGACGAATACGGCTACTACCACGTGGAGCCCGAGCTGTCTCAGGCGCCTCCCCGAGATCCGAGGGACGCGGCCTGCATCGCTCCGGAGCTCGGGATGTCCGAGCTTGGTACGGCGCGGGCTTCGGTGTACGCCATCGGCGCGATCTTGTACGAGCTACTGACCGGGGCGAGCGTCGGGCCAGGCATGCGCCGTCCTTCAGAGCTCGTACCAGGGATACCGGAACAGTTGGAACATATCCTGGCCAAAGCGCTGGTGGCGCAACCCGACCGGCGCCCCGACGATTTGAATGCTCTGGCGCAGGCGCTGTATCAGCTGGCGCCGGCGGGCAGCGTGGCGCCACCACCCGCCGACACCTCGCACTTGGACCAAGACGGCGATTTCGAAGTCGACGTGTCCCTCTCGATGCTGCCTCCGGTGCCCTCGCAGGCTCGCTCGCCCTACGACGTGCAGGTCACGCAGGCTGCAGCGCGGAAACCCGCCCTCGATGTCCAGACCGAGCAGCTCGCCCAGCTCAAAGCGCGCCTCGAGGCGGATCGCACACCGCGTTACGTGGTCGTCAAAGACGGCATGGACCACGGCCCTTTCGCGGGCGTCGAGCTTTTGCAGCAGATCGCCAACCACACCTTCGAGCCTGACGATGTGGTGCGAGACACGGTGGCCAATACCGAAATTGCCATCAAAGACTCTCCCGAGTTTTCCCACTTCGCCAAGCACGCCAAGATCCATCGCGACATCAAAGAAGAAAAAGCCGCGATCGAACGGGTGGTCGTCAAAGAGAGCCGAAGCACCCGCAGCAAGGCCCTATTGGGTGTGCTCCTGGTGGGGGCGCTCTTGGCGGCCGGTGGGGTTTGGTTTCTCACGCAACGTGGAGCAAAGAGCGATGCCATCGCCGTCCAGGGAGAAGTGGCGGCCAACATCGAGAGCGATGCCGGCCTAGAAGTAAAGAAAGGCCAACGCACCGCTCGCGGCGGCGTGGTCGGCAGCAAGGGCGGCTACCCCATGCTGGGCGGCGGCATGAGCTGCGAGCAGGCTCGAGCCACCTACGTCGAGCAGATGAACGTGGGCGGGCCGAAAGGACAGGCGGACATCACAGCGGGCCAATACGGCAACGTGTTGAACCGCGGCTCTTATTTCGCCCATTGTGGGGTGCCGGATTCGATGAAGCTCAATATCTGCGCGGCGGTACAGAACGGTCGAGCGGTCGGCGTCACGGTGGTGACGCAGCCTCGCAACGCCCGCATCGCTGCCTGCGTTGCCGGAGGCGTTCGGCGCCTGAGCTTTCCCAGCCATCCGAAGCTCGACGTGACCCGCACGGTATTCTAGAGTCGAGCAGCACACCCGTTCGCTCGATCGCTAACGCCAATGAATTCGGGGATCACACCGCGTGTCGCCGCTCTGCTGGCGACAGCAGCACTGGCCATTGGCTGCAGCGTGCCCATCGCCGCCGATCTCGCAGAGACGGAAGCCAACGAGGCGATCGTCGCTTTGGAGGCGCGCGGCGTCTACGCCTCGAAACAGCCCGATCCGGACGCCGAAGGACGCTGGCAGCTCAGCGTGCAAGAGGCCGATGCAGTCGAAGCCGTCACCGTCCTCAACGAAGAAAGTCTGCCCGCTCGCGACAGTCCGGGAGTCCTCGAAGCCCTCGGCCAAGGCTCGCTGGTGCCGAGTCGCACGCTCGACCACGCCAAATGGTTGGCGGGCACCGCCGGCGAGCTCGAAACAACCCTCCGCAGCATCGACGGGGTGCTCTCGGCGCGCGTGCACCTCGCCGCTCCCAGCCGCGATGCATTGACCCTGGAGGAATCACCGCCCGAACCGAGTGCCTCCGTGCTGCTGAAGTACCGCGGCGCCACCCCCCCCATCGCCAGCGGTGACGTCCAACGCCTGGTGGCAGGCGCAGTGCCCGGGCTCGACCCCAAAGCGGTGGACGTCATCAGCTCGGCCGCCGCAGCGCCTCGCGCGGGGCACAGCCAACGACTGGCGCAACTGGGGCCGATCACCGTCGCCCACACCTCCGTCCTCTCCCTCAAAGCAGTGCTGGGAACGGCCATGGCGCTCAACTTGCTCTTGCTCGCGCTCTTGGCTTGGCTCTGGACCCGCGCCAAACGCACCCAGCTCCGGCTCAACGAAATCGAGGCCAGCGAAGCTGCCGCGGGCGAATCTTGATCCGCCTGAAGTCGGTCTACAAATCTTTCGGTCGACCAGTCCTACGCGGGGTCAATCTCGAGGTGCCGGAAGGGTGCTTGTATGGCCTGATCGGCCCAGGCGCCTCAGGGAAAAGCCTCACCCTGAAAATCATTGCCGGCCTCGTCAAGCCCGATGCTGGCCGCGTATGGGTAGGTGACCACAACGTTGCCGAGCTCTCTGGCCTCGAGCTCCAGCGCCTTCAGAGCAGCATCGGGATGCTGTTCCAGAACAACGCCTTGTTCGATTTCATGACCGTGGCAGAGAACATCGCGTTCCCCTTGACGCGCCAGTTCGATCTGCCCAAGGACGAAATCGACGAGCGCGTACGGGAACGGCTGAAGAGCGTGGCGCTGAGCGGCTTCGAAGAACGGCTTCCAGCCGGGTTGAGCGGCGGGCAGAAGAAGCGCGTTGGAGTTGCCCGCGCCACCATCGCCAAGGCCCGCTTGGTCATCTATGACGAACCGGCGGCGGGCCTCGACCCAGTGACCAGTCAACGCATTTTCGAGCTCTTGCGCCGCGAGCAGCAGAGCACGGGCGCCACCGTGATCATGGTCTCGAGCGATCTCGACCGCCTGCTCACGGTCACCGACAGGGTGGGCATGATGTTGCATGGGCGCATCGTTTTCGAAGGGACGACCGAGGAGGCCTACGCCAGCCGGGACCCGTACGTCCATCAATTCGTTCACGGCGAGAGCGAGGGGCCCCTGTGACGGTCGAGCGCAACCTGAGCAAGGTAGGCGGGTGGTTCTTGCTCGCGGCGGAAGTCATCGGCGGCCTGGCCATGTTGTTCGTCAAGGTCGGCACGAGGCTCGCTCGCCTGGACCTGGACGCGCGTGAGCTCTTTCTCAACATGCACAAAATGGGCGTCAAATCGCTACCCATCGTGGTCACGACGGCGCTGTTCGTGGGAGGTATCATGGTGATCCAAGCCGCCCCCATCGTCGAACAATTCGGAGCGCACGGCCTGCTCGGCTGGGGCGCCGGTTTCGGCATTCTGCGCGAGGTGGGACCGCTGCTCACGGCACTGATGATTTCCGGTCGTGTAGGGGCCAACAACACCGCGGAGCTCGGCACCATGGTCGTGACCGAGCAGGTCGATGCCCTGCGTGCCCTGGCCATCAATCCCGTGAGCTTTCTGATCGTGCCGCGTTTCCTCGCCATCGTGGCCACGCTGGTGATCTCGACGCTGTTCGCCAACTTCCTCGCGCTTCTCGGGGCAGCGTACGCGGGCTGGGGGCTATTGGGGGTAGAACCCATCTCGTTCTTCAACGGCGTCACCGGCGGCCTCTTGGGTCTGGGAGACGTTTTTCACGGTTTGATCAAGAGCGCGTTTTTCGGCGTGATCATCGCGTTATCGAGCTGCCATTTCGGGCTTGCCACGACCGGTGGGGCGCCAGGTGTCGGGCGTGCGGTCAACGCCGCGGTCGTGGCCAGTGCGGCCGGTATTTTCCTACTCGACTACTTGATGTCCTTCGCACTCGGTTGATCCAACGGCACAGCCATCGATGAGCCACGACGACACACCCCTCACCCCGAGCCAGCCGAACCTTGGCACGCTGGCTTTGCTGAAAGGCGCACGCGACACCTGCGTGCTGCTACTGCAGACCCTGCACTACGCGCTGCGGGGCCGCCCCGAACCCCGCGCCGTCTTTCGTCAGATGTACGAGATCGGCAATCGCTCCCTCTTGTTTCTGTGTATCGTGATGGGCTTCGTTGGGATGATCCTCGTCTATCAGGCGGGCGTTCAGACCCTGCGCGTGGTGCCGGACTTGTCTCGGCTCGGCGCGACGTTCATCGAATTGATAGTCAAAGATCTCGGGCCCTCGATCTGCGCACTGATGCTGGCAACCCGCGTGGGAGCGGGCATCGCCGCCGAGCTCGGGTCCATGGTCGTCACCGAGCAGGTCGATGCACTCCGCATGTGCGCGGCCGACCCGGTGGATTATCTGGTCAAACCCAGATTTCTCGCCAGCCTCGTGATGACCTTGATGTTGGTGATCGTGGCCTCCACAGTGGCGGTCGTCACCGGTTCGATCGCTGCCGCCATCTACTTCGATGTCAGCCCCCACAACTTCTTGAATTTCAGCCGCGTGGGAGCCGCGGATCTCACGGTCGGAACAGTCAAATGTCTCGCCTACGGGGCGGCAATCCCCATCATCAGCGCGCACGCCGGCTTGACCAGCTACGGCGGCTCCGCGGGAGTCGGCTCCGCCACCACGCGCGCGGTGGTCAATTCCTCGCTCGCCGTGGTGGTCATGAACTTCTTCATCAGCGGCACCGGCTACCTCATTTTCGGCGAGTGAGCCGAGTCAATACGAGCCGCCGGGTTGCACCGAGCACCAGCCGTAGCAGCACTCGTCGAAACCGACCGAGCGGCGTTGATTCGTGGCGACCAGGTCGAGCGGAGCTGCGGGCGGCACCGAAAACGCCTTGCCCTCCGGAGGACGAATGGCCACCGGGCAGCGCGGCAGCTGGTCCGACGCAGGCGCCGAGGTTCCCCCTTCCAAGCTCGGCATGCAGTAGGTCTCGCGGATGGCGAGCGGCTCCGTGCAACCGGCTTGAGGCAGCACCGCGTCGAGGCTCGCCACTTCGACGTGGCCACACCAGCTGTAACAGCAGCTGTGCCCCGGCGGGTGCCGCTTGCGGATGTAAGCGGTGTAGCTCTTGTCGAACACGGCTACGGGTGGGACCGGCTCGTGGTAGCCTTCGTGATGCTCGATGCTCGACGGACAGTTTTGATAGGGGGCCGGCGCCGGTAGCGCCGAGCTGAGGGGCAATAGAGCGTCACAGAAGTATTCTCGAACCTCGTCTACCGGACAGACCGGCGGACTGTGGGAAAACCGATCGGCCTGCTCCGAGTGAGGCGTCTCCGGTTCGGATTTGCCGCACGATAGCGCACTCGCGACTCCCACTGTCGCAAGGAGGCCCAGTTTCACGATGCTATGCTTCAAGGGTCGCTTCCAGCCTGCTGTTTAAGAGCACCCCAGCGCTCGAAATGCAAGCAGACCTACGCTTGGCGCTGGGAACTCGGCCAAAGCCGCGGCCTCCCTCAATGGATGGGCCGCACCACGGCCGGACCGGCCCAGAACCTCGCCAACCTGCTGTTCCGAGCCAGCCACGCTGTGCCAGGATTGGGATCTTGGTTAGCCTCTCGCGGCCGCTTCGTGATCTCCTTTCGCAACATCAGCAAGTCTTTTGGCCCGAAGCGCGTGCTGAACGACGTGAGCTTCGATGTCGGCAGCGGCGAGGTCTTCTTCATCATCGGTGCTTCTGGCGTCGGCAAGAGCGTGCTCATCAAACAATTGGTCGGACTGATCACGCCTGACGCAGGGGAAATTTGGTTGGACGGTGAGGACGTCAGCCGGTTCAGCGAGGAGCAGATGTACGCGGTTCGCAAGAAATGCGCGATGGTATTTCAGCACGCGACGCTCTTCGACTCCATCACGTGTCTGGACAACGTGGCTTTGCCGCTCCGCAAGCATTTCAAGCTGAGCCCGGCGGAGGCGTTGGAGCGCGCGCGCCAACGTCTCGATCAGGTCCACATGCTGGCGCACGCGCACAAGTTTCCGTCCGAGCTGGGTGACGGCATGAAGAAGCGCGTTGCCATTGCACGCGCGTTGACACTCGAACCTCGCTACGTGCTGTTCGACGAACCGACTACCAGCCTCGACCCGGTGAGCGCCAGGCGCGTCGATGCGCTGATCCGCGAGCTCAGCGATCGCCTGGGCGTGACCAGCATCGTCGTGTCCCACGATCTCTCGAGCATTTTTTCGATCGCCGATCGCATCGTGATGCTGTACCAGGGCAAGGTGCGTGCCATGGGCACCCCCAACGACTTTCGCGCCTCGGACGACGAGGTGATCCAGCAGTTCATCAACGGACGAGCGGAAGGACCGATGGAGGCGTGAGCCTTGGTTTACCCCTCGGCCTTTCGTGCCGTCGTAGCAGTATCACTTGAAGGGAGCTCACGTTCATGAGTCAGCGGTCGATGGAGGTCAAGGTTGGAGCGCTCATCATCATCTCGCTCGCGCTGTTAGCTGGGTTCGTCGTGGTGATGGGCGGCCTGAGCCTCGAACCCACATTTCGCGTCTACGTGGACTTCGACAATCCCGGCGGCCTGCAAAGCGGAGCTCCGATACGGATCTCCGGCGTCAAAGTCGGCCGCGTCACGGCGATTCAATTCCGCGGAGGCCAGATCGATCCGAAAACGAAGCAACCCGAGCCCCCCATTCGAGTGGTGGCTCAGATCGAACAGCAATACAGCCAGGCCATCCGCGAAAACTCGCGCTGGTTCGTGACCAGTCAGGGCGTTTTGGGGGAAATGTTCTTGGCCATCGAGCCCGGAGGCTACGATCGCCCGGTCCTGAAGGATGGGGCCGTCGTGCAGGGCATCAGCCCGCCGCGGCTCGACCTCTTGCTCAGCGAAAGTTACGAGCTACTGCACAAGGCTTACCTCGGCATTTCGGGCAACGAGCAGAAGATCGCGGAAGTGTTCGATGGACTGCACAAAACCCTGAACGGTACCGGTCGCTTCTTCGAAACCAATCAGAGCAAGCTCGACCGCATCGTCGACAACGTCGAGGCCTTGTCTCTGGACGCACGAACCACGGTAGCGGCTGCTCGCGAACGCTACGTGGACGGCCCCCAGGTCACCCGTATCTTCAACAATGTCGAACGGGTGAGCCACACGCTCAACGACCAGCTCCCTCCCCTGTTGGATGATGCGCGAGCCATGGCCAAAGACGGCCGCCTGTTGGCCAGCACGCTGGCATCCGAAGAACAATTGGCGCACTACCGCCAGATCACCGGCGATGCGAGGGACGCCATGGTTGCGGCCAAGCTCACGGCCAAAGATGCGCAGGGGCTAGTGGCCCACGTGCGGCGCGGCGAAGGCACGGTCGGGGCACTGATGATGGACGAGGCGATCTATGACGACCTGCAGGAGATGCTGCGAGATCTCAAGCACAACCCCTGGAAGTTTTTCTGGCGTCAATGATGAACGGCTTCAGGGAGACCCGGCTGCTCCAGCCGCACCTTGAGTCGTCGTAGCACCGGTGCCGCCGCTGCCAGAGGTCGACCCCGTAGTCGTGGTCGAGCCGGAGGAGGTGCTGGCTGAATCAGTGCTGGCGGCACTGGTTTCAGGCCCGCCGGTGCTAGTGCTCGTGCTGGTGGCGGTGCCCTCCGTGGCAGCAGCCTCTTCGCCGGACGGCCCTTCGACGGTCGACACCAAGCCATCGACGTCGTTGGAGCAAGCATGCTCGACACAGATGAGCCCCTCGACGCAATCGGCATCGCGAAAGCATTCGCTGCCCGCGCCTGCGCCCTCTTGTGGCCCACCACAGGCGTAGAGCCATATCATCGGCGGCGCCAGAAGCACGGCAACGCGTGACAATACGGCGACGCGCGCCGACCGCGATCGCCTCCCTCCGCTCTCGAGGCTGTTGCTCCGTTCGCTCAACAAAGGCTCATCGTATTACAGGGGCCTTCAAGGCGCCAACCTCACTAGCACGTCCCCTTCCTCGACGGCTTGTCCCTCATCGACCACAATCTGCTCCACTGTGCCCGCCTCGGGAGCCGTGACCGGCATCTCCATCTTCATGGACTCGAGGATCACCAACTCCGCATCCTCTTCCACCTGCTGTCCCACCTCGACTACGATCTTCCACACGGTACCGGTGATGTGCGCACACACGTCGACTGCCATGCGCGGCACTGTCGACGCTGCTGCCTGTGAGAGCAAGGGGGGACCGTGCGGCGCCTGATCCCTACATTTGCCTACATCAGCCGAGGCTTCTGGGAACCGTTGCCGGAGATGCGCGCTAAAGCCAAGCCGGAAGCCTCCAGCGGTGTCGCAACATTTGCATGTTCCGCGCTGCGCCCCGTGTGGCCCCTCCCGAGCTGACAGCTTGTTTTACGCCGATTGCTAGACCCACACGGCAGGCCTGTCAGGGAGCGGTAGGGGCGCCTCCGCTCGTGTATAATGCCTGGGCCCGCGCCTGTATTTGGATTAAGGTTTCGCGCCGCGGACTGCGGGAGCAATCAAGCTTGACGAAATTGAGCCCCGGTTGCTATTCGCATTCCACCGGAATTTGCCCCGGCGCCGTTTTACCGAGGAACCCTAACTGATGGCCGAACAAAAAGAGAGCTCGGTTCTATTCTCGCTCAAGGAATTGATGAACCTTGAGGAAGACCGCATTCGAGAAGAGGAGGCGGAAAAAGAGGCACGCGCCCGCGCCGAGCGGGAGGCCCGCGAAGCCGCTGAGCGCGCTGCTCGGGAAGCCGAAGAAGCGCGCCTCCGGGAAGAAGAAGAAGCGCGCCGGGCCGAAGAACAACGGCGCAAAGAAGAAGCGGCGCGACTCGAAGCCATCCGGCAGGCCGAAATCGAAAAGGCACGCGCCGAGGCCGAACATCAGGCCCGGCTACAAGCCATGGCCGCTCAACAGCAGCACGAGGCGCAAATCGCGGCGGTGCGCAGCGATCAGGGCAAGAAGCAGCTCAAGGTGGCGGTGGGCGTGGTCGCCGGGCTGCTCGTCATCGGCGGCGTGGCTGGCGTCATGATGTTCACTAGCGCCCAAGAAGAAGCGCAGAGAAAGCAAGCCGCTCTCGAGGCCCAACAAGCGGCGGCGGCGCAGGAGCTCGAGCGCATGAAGCGCGAGTTCGACGAGGCCCGCAAGAAAGAAGAAGAACTGCGGCGCTCGCTGGAGGGCGCCAAGGACGAAGCCGAACGCGCGCGCATCGAGGCCAAGCTCGCGGCAGCCAAAGAGGAGAAAGAGGCAGCCGGCCAGCGCTACCGCGGCGGCGGGGCCCCGGCGAAGCCCAAGGCCGGGGGTGGTGCCAAGCCCGCCTGCAATTGCCCCCCTGGCGATCCGTTGTGCTCGTGCCTGTGAGGCGCGAGCCCTGGGCTTCGTGAGCGCCACCGGGGAAGAGACTTCCCGCGACGAGGGCCGGCTCGTCATGGGCTTGCAGCCGGTGCGAGAGGCCGTGCGTGCCCATGGCACGCGACTCGCCCGCGTTCTGATTCAACGCAGCGAAAGTCCTCGGCTCGATGCCCTGCTGCGCTTCGCCAGCGATCAGGGCGTCGCCGTGGAGCGAGCCAGCCGCGCCGAGCTGGACCGGCTCAGCCGTGGCGGCATGCACCAGGGAGCACTCGCCTGGGCCCCTGCCCTGCGCCTCCACGCGCTCTCCGAGCTCGTCGCCGAGCCTTCACTACTCGCGCTCGCTCTGGACGGTATCCAGGATCCCCAGAATTTCGGCGCGGTGATTCGCAGCGCGGTAAGCCTTGGCGGCGCTGCTTTGGTTTGGGGAGAGCACTCCTCTGCGCCGCTCACTCCGGCCACGTTTCGAGCTTCGGCAGGAGCCATAGAATACGCCAAGCTGTGCAAGGTGCGCTCGCTCCACGGTTCTCTCACCGAGGCCCGAGCAGCGGGCGTTCAAGTCATCGGTCTCGATCCTCATGCGCCGCTGCCGCTTCGAGGGTTCGACCTGACGCTTCCCACCTTGCTGGTCATCGGGAGCGAGCACGAGGGCATGAAGCGCGCGGTCCGACGCGCCTGTACCGGCCTGGCTCACTTGATGCCCCCAACCTCGGTGGACTCGCTGAATGCGTCGGTTGCGGGGGGCATCGCGCTCTACGAAGCCGCGATTCAGCGAGCAAAGTCATAGTTTTACGGAATACCCCTCAGGCAGCACACGAGCTCGATGCTTTGCCCTGAACACCTGTGACGCGTTCTCGCGTCCAGCTTCCATTGAATGGAAATGGCGTGCGGGGCCGGTCCCAAGCGCAGAACCGATCTGGTTTCACGAGCTTAGCCGACACTCGCGACGGTGACCCTCGAAGTCGAAGCCTACAGATCAAGCATCAGGTGAGAAATCGCCGCGCTCGGTGGCGGCTAGCACCTCATCGAACGCACACAATGCGGTTTCGACCTCTTCGAGGCTGGTGACGTCACCTAAACTAATGCGCACTGCGCTCGACGCCCGCTCGGCTCCGAGCATGGCCACGATGACGGGCGACGGTTCGGTGGTGCCCGCGCTGCACGCGCTGCCGGCGGACACGCACACGCCGCGCAGGTCGAGCGCTGCCACCAGCTCGTCGGCTCGCCAGCCTTCGAACGAGAGATTCGCCACGTGGGGCAATCGCGCGACGCCGTGACCGTTGACGCGAGTCCGGCTACCCAGGGCGCGCTCCATGCGGTCGCGAAGGGCGGCTACGCGCTCGTACCGGCCCACATCGAGCTGCGCCAACGCCTCGGCAAAGCCGGCCGCCAAGACCGCGTCCTGGGTGCCAGGCCGGTAGCCGCGCTCTTGCGCGCCGCCGACCAGCAAAGGGCGTGGGGCCGCCCCGGTTCGCCAGGCCAAGGCGCCGATACCCTTGGGGCCGCGGATCTTGTGCGCGCACACCGCGAGCGAGTCGGCGCCGCGACAGGCGGCTAGGTCCATCTTGCCCAGCGCCTGGACGGCGTCGACGTGAAGCCGCGCGCCAAGCTCGTGAACCACCTCGGCCACCTCGCCGACAGGTTGAACGACGCCGGTTTCATGATTGGCCGCCATGAGCGCCACCCAGGCCCCCTGTGGCGCGCGACGTAGCGCGGAGCGCACCTCCTCGGGCCGAATGCGCCCATCGGCGGGCACCGGAAGCCAACTGACGCGTCCCTCGGCCTCCAAGCGCTCCGCGACCCTGACCACCGAAGGGTGCTCGAGGCGACTCGTCACCAAGTGACGCACCTGATGCAGGGCCAAATTGTTGGCTTCGGTGCCTCCGGAGGTGAACAGCACGTCGCGCGCGTCGACCGCCAGGCACTCGGCCAGCCGCTCGCGAGCGGTCTCCACGATGCCGCGGGCTCGGCGGCCCAAAGCGTGCGGGCTGGCGGGGTTGGCCCACGCGCCCTGCGCCTCGCTCATCGCCGCGATGACCGCCGGGTGCAAAGGCGTCGTGGCATTCCAATCCAGATAGACCGGCTGCCTCCGCGACTCGCCGTCTTCAACCATCCGATTCGGGGGCCGGTGACGCTTGCGCGGCCAACACCAGGTAGAACGCGGCTCCCCCAAAGCCAACGCCCAAGATCTCCTCTTCTGCCGGGGACACCACCCTCGCGTCGCCACCATGGCCCAGCGCTACCCCCCGCACGATCGCCAGCCCCACACCCGTGCCGCCGTGTGCGCGCGTGGGTGAGCCGTCGACCTGAAAGAAGGGCTCGAACAAGCGGTCGCGATTGCTGCGATTCTCCCCCACCCCAGGCCCGGTATCGGCGACGCAGACTTCGAAATGCCCCGACGCCAGCCGACGCGCCCGCACCCCCACCGAACCGCCGGGGGGCGTGAACTTGGCTGCATTGTCGAGCAGTTGGTCGATGGCCCGCCCGATGCGCTCCGCATCGCCGCGGCCTTCGAGCGAGCCACGCCGAGGCAAGTCGGCGACCAGGTTGATCTTGCGTTCGTCGAAGACCGGTCCAACCCGAGTAATGGCGGCGCGGGCGACCTCGGCCAAGTCGTAGTCGCGATAGGCAAAGCGCATGCGCCCGGTCTCGATGCCGGTCACGTCGAGCAGGTTGTCGATGATCCCCCTCAGACGTTGGACGCAATCGTCCATCGCCTTGAGCGCTTTGATCTGAGGCGTGGCGAGCTCACCCAGCTCTTGATCGATGAGCAATTTGATATAGCCGACGATCGGGGTCATGGGCGTCGAGAGCTCGTGCGAAACGTTGCGATAAAACTCCTTGCGCGCTTGATCCAATTCGAGCAGCCGGCGATTGGCTTCGCTGAGCTCGGCCACCTTTTCTTCCAAATGCGTCACGATCCGCTGGCTTTGCAGCCTCAAGTGCTTGCCGGTCAGGTCGTCGTCCATGGCCTCGCGCTGACCGTCCAGGTAGCCCTGCAGCGTGGCAGCGAACGAGCGAGCATCGATGGGTTTTTGCAGAAACCCGTCGCAGCCCACCGCGATGCTGGTGTCGCGATTGCCTTCCGCCGTGATCGCCACGATGGGCACGCCTTGGAGCTCCGGCGTTGCTCTCAGCCTCAGCGTGACTTCGTAGCCATCCAGCCCTGGAATCGCGATATCGACCAAGACCAAGTCCGGTCGCTCTTCCATGGCACGACGGATACCTTCGAGCCCGTCCGCCGCGTCGACCACCTCGTATCCGACCGGCGAGAGCAGCTTGCGGACCAGCAGTCGGTTGGCCGGATCGTCTTCGATGTGGAGGACTTTGGGCATGGGTACTCAGATACTGCTAGCGAAGTGGCCTCGGGGCAACACTTAGACCGACCCGCGTCGGTCCTCTTGAACCGAAGCCAACTTGGGCTTAGGTAGCTGCCATGTTTCGAACCACGCCCTGGACGGCCCTTTTGGTACTCGGCTGCGCCGATCTGACTATGCCCACGCAAGAAAGCGCAGAGCTCGCCGGGACATCCCCCACCCAGGCGCCCCCGGTGGCCGTGGCCAGCGCGGCAGAGCCCGCCGCGCAACCCGCGCCCAAGCGAAGGCTGCGCGAGGAGGAGCGGGTTTCGGCGTCCCACGTGCTGGTCGCCTACAAGGGCGCCCGACGTGCGCGAGCAGAGGTCACCCGAACCAAACGCGAAGCCAAGCAGCGCGCCGAAGAAGTGCGCGCCAAGGCGGCCAATGGCGCGGATTTCGCGGCTCTAGCGCGCGAGTACTCGGACGACCCCAGCGCTCGCAAGGGCGGCGACCTTGGCAGCTTCGGGAAAAATGCCATGGTCAAACCGTTTGCGGATGCTGCGTTTGCGCTCAAAGTTGGCGAAATCAGCAACGTCGTCGAAACCGAATTCGGATTTCACGTCATTCGCAGGACCCAATAGCCGCCGGAAACTCCGGTCATCGTCGTGACAGCCCATCGAAAGCGGATCCTGGTCGCCGAGGACGACCCCAGCATTGCCACCATGATCGTTCGCGCTCTGAGCGCCGAATACGAAGTGGTGCTGGCTCGAGATGGGCACGAAGCGGTCAGCATCGCGTCCCATCAGGCGCCCCAGCTCTTGCTTTTGGATGTGATGATGCCGGGCATGGATGGTCTCACCGCCGCTCGTCAGGTCCGCGCTCTACCGGGGCTAGGCAACGTGCCCATCATCTTCCTGACCGCAAAAGACAGCTCGATGGACGTGATCAAAGGCATTCAGCACGGCGCCCGGCACTACATGACGAAGCCCTTCAAGCTCGACGATTTGCGCTCGAAAATCAAAAAGACGCTGGGAACCTGAACTCGCATGCAGCCAGCACAGACGCCTTCGAGCGACACCGAACCAGCTAGCGGCTCGAGCGAGGTCCCGGCCGTCGCGGCGCCCGCTAGCGCGAGCGAGGAGCGGCGCGGATTTCCACTGCGAGCAGCGGTCGCGTATCCGGCGGCGGCGCTATCGGGGCTTTTGTACTTCTTGGCGTTCCCCGGCATGGAAGTGTGGCCGCTCGCCTTCGTCGCGCTGGTCCCCTTGATCTTGGCGCTCAGGCAACAGACGCCGCGGCGAGCACTGCTCCTCGGGTGGCTCGCAGGCCTGGTCATGACGATGCTCGGCTTTTATTGGCTGATCGAGATGCTCGAGGTCTTCAGCGGCTTTCCTCTGCCGCTGTGCGTGCTGTTCATGACGCTGCTCTGTGCCTACCAAGCGGGTCGGATCGGCCTTTTGGGGTGGCTTTGCGCGCGCGCCGAGCAGCGCGGCTGGCCAAGCTGGTGCGTCTTCGCGTTGGCCTTTCCCACAAGCGAGCTCGTGTTTCCGCTGCTGTTTCCCTGGTATTACGGGGCAACGGTGCATCAGTTGCCCGCCCTGGTCCAGGTCGCCGAGCTGGGAGGTCCCCTGGCGGTGGGTGTCTGCCTGGTCGCGGCCAACCTAGCGCTGGCCGAAGTCGCCAGCGCTGCCCTCGAGCGGCGGCGACCGCCCGCCTTGCGCATTGGGGGGCTTGCCACTGTCTTGGCCGTCGCGGCCCTCTATGGGGTGGTTCGCATCCCGATGATCGAAGGGGCGATCGAACGGGCCAAACCCGTGCGCGTGGCTTTGGTTCAGGCAAACATGAGCCTGCTCGGCAAGCGACTCGATCCCGAAGAATCGCTGCAACGCCACCTGTCGCTGACTCGCGGGATCATGCAGCAAAAGCCGGTGGACCTGGTGGTTTGGAGCGAAACGAGCATTGGTGGCTCGGTCGACGAGCAATACGCCGAAAGCCACTACAAGGCCCGCGTCGGCTCGCAGCTGCCGGTGCCCACCATCTTCGGGGCGGTGCTGCGCCGACCCGTCGATGACGCCCGCAAATACGCCTTGAGCAACTCGGCCCTCATCACCGACGAGAGCGGCGACGTCGTGGGTCGCTACGACAAGCAGTTTCTGCTGGGCTTTGGCGAGTATTTGCCCCTGGGCGACACGTTTCCGGTGCTTTACGAGTGGTCGCCCAACTCGGGCCACTTTTCGCCGGGAACCAGCTTCGAGCCGCTCAAGGTCGGCAAGCACCGCGTCGCTACCTTCATTTGCTACGAAGACATCATCCCAAGCTTCGTGAACCGCATCATGGACAATGGTTCACCGGAGCTGCTCGTCAATCTCACCAACGATGCATGGTTCGGTGATACCACCCAGCCCTGGATCCACCTGGCGCTCTCCAAGATGCGCGCGGTCGAGCAGCGACGTTTCTTCGTGCGTTCGACCAACAGCGGCGTCAGTGCGTTCATCGATCCGGTCGGCCGCACCATCTCCCACACACCCACCTTCAGTGAGATCGCGATTGCCGAAGACCTGAAGTGGATGAAGCTTTCTACGCCGTACCAGATCTTGGGCGACGCTCCCTGGTGGCTGATAGCCATGGCGAGCTTCGCCTTTGCTTTCGTGCGGCGACCCGCCCAGCTTGCGTTTTCTTTGCCCAAGTCATGGTCAAAGTCACAGGCCGGTGCGCGGCCGAGCATCGCGCCGCAAGGCGGCAATGCCCCACATGCTGGACCGATCGGCGCAGACTCAATCGTCCCGGCCGCGAAGCAGGCCGACTCTTCCGGCCAGCCCGACAACCGGCCTGAACGGCAGCTACCCATGGTCGATCCCAGCGAATTCGGTGCCTTCCCCAAGCCTCCTTCGAAGGAGTGAGGCCTTGCAGAGCGCGACATCGAGATCACGGGAC
>CBFGRJ010000066.1:0-24388 GCA_965651135.1 uncultured Myxococcales bacterium | reverse complement strand
CTAGGGCGCGCTCGATTTGGGGCAACCGCTGGGCGGCCCGGCCGCTGCCCGCCCTCGGATTCACTATCAATTGGAGCCTCATGACGAAGAGTATTGCTGCGGGAATTCACTCCAGCTAAAAGAGCATCCGAGTCGGGCCTCGGCAACGATGCCTTACGCAGCCCAGCCCTTGATGCGCAAGCTCGGCCCAGCTACTGTTTCCTACCACGCCCGCTACTCAAACCATAAGCTCAATTGCAAAAGCTCATAAGCAAGAAGCTCAATAGTACGAGTCTAGTTCAATCCCAGGGTACACGGAGGGCCAGTTCAGGGAACAGTTAGATGGCGACAGACGACGCAAGCAAGCTCTTTGTTGCGGGCCTGCCAGATTCAATCACCGAAGACGTGTTGCGGGAGATTTTTCATGCAACCGGTGTCACGGTGGTCAACGTTAGCCTCCCCAAAGATAGGCTGACCGGGCGAGCGCGCGGTTTTGGATTCGTTACGCTCGGTTCGCCCGACGAAGCTGAGAAGGCACGTTCTTCATTGGACGGATCCGATCAGTCTGGGCGCTCGATATCCGTGCGACCTTTTTCTGCGGGACCACAGAAGCGATCCGCGGAACCGAAACCGGACAACGCCGGCAGCGATCGCACGTTGTACGTCGGCAATCTGCCGTTCGACATGTCCCAGAAAGACGTCGAGCAGCTGTTCCAGGACAACAAGATCGGCTCGGTCGTGCGCGTGCACTTGCCAGCAGGTCCAGATGGCCGCCCACGCGGCTTCGGCTTCGTGACGCTGGCCAGCGCCGAAGCTGCGAACGAGGCGATCAGCGCTCTGGCCAACGTTGACGTGAAGGGGCGCAAGCTCCAGGTGAATCTGGCCCACGCGCGCGGTGAGCGTCGAGACCGCGATCGAGGGGCTCCTGAGCGTGTCAGCGCGCGCCCGGTGACCAGTCGCCGCCCCGATGATGGTTTCGCGCCGTCGAGGCCCCCCGAAAGCGTGGGAGGTTCGGGCCCGCAGCCGCCGTTCGAGCCGCGCGCCCCCGAGGGCAGGCGCGCGAAAGAAAAACCCGAGGCGAAGCGTCGCAAGCGCGACAAAGGCAAGCGGCGCACCGAACGCGACGAATTTCACAAACGCGAGCGTGGGGGTGGCTCTACCTGGGCCAAGTGGAACAAAGACTGGGACGACGATTGAGCCGCGCTGACACCGAATGAGCGGCCAAGATCTGGAAAAGGTTGGGCATGTGGTCGTCCTGCGCGGCCCGTCAGCCTGCAGGTGTCACGGCAGGCGTCTGGTGCGTTGCGGTCCAATGCACCCGTCGTTTGCTCAGTGCAACGGGTTGAGTGACTGGCCGGACCGACGCGTCCGACGGCTCCGGTCGATTGCGCCGCCGAGCGCGTGCGTGCTACGTAGGTCCCGCAACCCGTGGCGGCGCTCCTGCACCCACTGGAACAGCCGCTGTTCGCGTGTTCGTTTTTCCTGAGTTGTAGCGATGATTTTCGACTGGCTTTACGGCCTGTTCTCTAACGACCTAGCTGTCGATCTTGGAACCGCCACGACCCTGATTTACGTCAAGGGCAAGGGCATCGTCAGCTGCGAGCCGTCAGTGGTCGCCGTGCATCGGGACGCCCGCGGGGACAATCGGGTTTTGGCGGTGGGGCGTGAGGCCAAAGAAATGCTTGGGCGAACCCCGGGCAACATCATGGCGATCCGCCCTCTCAGAGACGGTGTCATCGCGGACTTCGAGATTACCGAGGCGATGTTGCGATACTTCATTGCGCGGGCACACAACCGGCGCACCCTGGTCAAGCCTCGCATCATCATTTGCGTGCCTTTCGGCATCACCGAGGTGGAGAAGCGAGTCGTAAAAGAAAGTGCGGAAAGCGCCGGCGCTCGTGAAGTTTATTTGATCGAAGAGCCCATGGCCGCGGCCATTGGCGCGGGGCTGCCCATTACCGAGCCCAGCGGCAACATGGTCGTGGACATTGGTGGCGGCACCACCGAGGTGGCGGTCATTTCGCTGGCGGGCATCGTCTACTCGCAGAGCGTGCGCGTCGGCGGTGACAAGATGGACGAAGCCATCGTGGCTTACATGAAGCGTAAGTATAATTTGGCGATCGGAGAACAAACGGCCGAACGCATCAAGGTGACCATCGGCAACGCTTACCCTCCCGAGGAGCAGATGACCATGGAGGTCAAGGGTCGCGACATGGTTGCCGGTATCCCCAAGACCGTAGTGGTGAACTCCGACGAGCTCCGCGATGCGCTGGCGGAGCCCATCAACGCGATCGTCGAAGCGGTGCTCTTGGCGCTGGAGCGCACCCCTCCCGAGCTTGCTGCGGACATCGTGGACAAGGGCGTCGTACTGACCGGTGGTGGGGCCCTGCTCAAGAACATGGACGTGTTGCTGCGCGAAGAAACGGGGTTACCGGTCATGGTCAGCGATGATCCGATCAGTGCCGTGGTGCTCGGCAGCGGTAAGACGCTCGATCATATCGAGCTGCTGAAGGAAGTTGCCATCGGCTGAGCTTGATTTCTCGGCCAGGTGCGTTAAGGCCGACCGTAAAGCGTTGGCGGCCCAGGGCGCGCGGCGAGCACGCTCGAGGCCGGTGCCGAGCGGAGAAACCGGTTGAGTTTTTTCAAGCGATATCGCGACACCTTCCTGGTGGTACTGCTGCTCGCGGTTCCGTTCTTCTTTCTCCGCGCGAGCATCAGAAAGCCCGAGGACATGACCGCCGTCGATCGCGCGATCATGCGAATTGCAGCGCCGTTGCAGTACGTTTCTGCGGCTCTGGCACGCGGCGTCTCGGGCATGATAGGCGAGTACGTCTATCTGGTTGACGTCAAGCAAGACAACAATCAGCTTGCGTACGAGAACGCACGGTTGCGAGCCGAGGTTCGTTCGCTCAAAAATCAACGAGCCGAAAACCTGAGGCTTCGACGCTTGCTCGGGTTGCGCGAAACGATTCCCAACGAAACCGTGAGCGCGGTTGTCGTCGGGAAAGACACGACCGAATACTTTCGCGTCGCCCACCTGGTGCTCGACAATCCGGGAGTCACACTGCGCAAGAACATGCCGGTGGTGTCGCTGGATGGCGCGGTGGGAACGGTGCAGCGGGTCTCGGGTGACAGCGTTGCCGTGCAGCTCACCGTCGACAGCGGTTTCGGCGTCGACGTGGTGGTCGAGCGCACCGGCGCGCGGGGCTTCGCGCGCGGTACGGGCGAGAAGGCCCGATACGTGGTGAGGGTCGAATACGTGCAGCGAACCGACGAGGTGGAGGTGGGTGATCTGCTGGTGACTTCCGGGGTCGGCTGCCGGTTTCCGAAAGGTTTGCCCGTGGCGCGCGTGGTCAAGGTCGACAAGCGCGATTTCGGCATCTACCAGTCGGTCGAAGCGGAGCCCGCCGTGGACTTTTCGAGATTGGAAGAGGTCCTGATTGTCCTGTCCGACACGAAGGATTGCACTCCGGTGACTGCCAAACGCTGAGCCATGCGAAACCTGACCTTTTACTGCATTGGTCTGTTGATGATCCTGATCCAGACGAACTTCTATCGTCTGCTCGCGCCGCTGTCGGGCTTGACGTTCGGCGAGTCGCTGGGCGCCATGCACTGGTTGCACGGCGCGACCCCCAATCTGGTGCTACCACTGATCATTTTTCTGGGGGTTCACGAGCACTCGATGGCGCGCGGCGCTCTCTTGGCCTTTGGTTTCGGGTACACGCTGGATATTCTGTCCGCGGCGCCGATGTTTCTTTTCACCTTCGTTTGCGTGGCCATCTGGTGGCTGTCTCGGGTGGCAGGCGTTCGTCTCACCGCGCAAACCTTCATGACACGCGCACCGTTGGCGTTCGGCTTCGCCGTGGTCGAGAGCGCTATCATCTTGACTCTATTGGCGATCTTCGGCACCGACAACTTCCGCCCGCTGGAGCTCGCGACGATCGTGGCTCCGCGTGCTACGGCCACGGCTCTGGTGGCGCCGCTCATCTTCAGTTTTGCCCAGAAAGTGCACCTGAGTACTTTGCCTAGCCGTACCGCCGGCGAAGCAACCCCAGGGTGAGGTCTGCCGTGAACTTTTGGGTTCAGCGGGCCGAGGTGGGGGAGTTTCGCCGACGCTATCGGTGGCTCGTGCTGTTCGTGCTCGCGACCTTTTCCGTCTTCATCGGGCGGTTGGTGCAGCTGCAAGTCATCGAAGGTCAGGTGCACCGGGCCGAGGCTCGGCGCAACATCATCGGCGAGCGGCGACTGGCCACCACTCGCGGAGTCATCCGCGATGCGTACGGCAAGGTGCTGGCAGCCAATCGACCATCGTACAACGTGCATGTCGTGCCCCAATACATCGATCTGGAAAAGACTTGGCCTCGAGTCGTCAAGTTGATGGGCCTGGCACCGGACGAGGCAGAGGAGCTCAAGCAGAAGATCGTCGATGCTCGCGCCAAGGGCGAGAAGCGCGCCAAGCAGCAGATGCAGCTCAAGGTAGACGTCGATCGCAACGTGGTTGCCGCCTTGGAAACACACGCGGACGAGCTCCGCGGTATCGATGTCGTACCCGTGCCGGTCCGCTACTACCCCTACGGTTCGCTGGCCTCGCATCTGATTGGCTACATGCGCGAAGTGGATGCCGAGACGTTGGCGCGCCTGGACGATGGCGACTACCGCGCGGGCGATCGCCTGGGTGCGGTCGGTGTCGAACGCCGCTGGGAAAGCTACCTGAGGGGGCAACGTGGGTGGCGCAAGTTCATTCGTGGCAGAGCCGTGCGCGAGCGTATGGAAGAGCTCGAGGAGCGCTACCTGGAAGAGCCGCGTCGTCAGGAACCCATCCCCGGTCGAGATATCTCGCTCACCCTGGACATCGAGCTGACGCAGTCGATCGAGCGGGCCATGCGGGGACAATTGGCCGGTGCCGTGGTGGTGATTGACGTGCGCACCGGTCGAATGCTCGCGGCGCTCTCGAAGCCCGGATTCGATCCCAACGTGGTGTCGGGTGGGAGCGGGAAAGAAGCGGTACGCCAGGCGTTTCGCCGCTACTTGAACGACCCGCTGAAACCCACTTTGGACAAGACCATTTCGGCGGCGTACCCGCCTGGCTCGACCTACAAACCCTTTACGGCCTTGGCGGGCTTGGCTCAGCGCATCATCACCCCCAGGAGCGAGGTCGATTGCCGGGGCGGCTACGAGTACGGCAAACGCTATTTCCGATGCACGGGCGTGCATCGGCAAGTCAACTTGCACGAAGCCATCGTCCAGTCCTGCAACACCTATTTCTACGAGTTGGGTTCACAGATCAACATCGATAGCCTGGCCGAGATTGGGATGGAGTTCGGATTGGGTACCAAGACCGGTATCGGCATCAACCCCGAAGCGCGGGGTCGCATGCCGACACGCGGTTGGTACACGCGACGCTACAAGGGTGCCTTTCGAGGAGGCTTCACGCTGCTTGCGGCCATCGGACAGGGTGCATCGACGGTCAATGTGCTGCAGCTGGCGCTGTCTTACGCCGCGCTGGCCAACGGAGGCACGCTGTACCAGCCTCAGGTTGTGCGCAGCATCGAGACCAGCGACGGTACCATCGTGCAAGATTTTCCTCCGCGTGTTCGTCAAATGGTGGAGTTGAACCAGGAAGATCTGCTGCTCGTCAAGAATGCCCTGGTGGGTGTGGTGCGCGAGCGAGAAGGTACGGCGTACAAGGAAGCATTCGACGAAGTCGACATGGCGGGCAAAACGGGTACCGCGCAGGTGAGCCACGTGACTCCGCGTGGCGTCGACCCGGACAAGATCTGGTATTTCAACCGTGACCACGCCTGGTTCGCTGGGTACGCCCCCGCGCAGTCCCCTGAAATTGCCATCGTCGTTCTGATCGAGCACGGTGGCGGGGGCGGCAAGAACGCCGTGCCGGTGGCCATGCGGGTGGTTCAGGACTGGCAGAAGCTGAAGCAGAAGCGACTGTCTGCCAAAGTGGTCAAAGCATCGACTCGGAGCGCGTTGTGACGGTACGGCCCATACAGCCCATATCGTTTCGCACCGGCTTGCAGATCGATATGCCGCTCCTGGTCGGTGTGGTGGCCATTGCGACGATGGGAGTCGTCAACCTCTACAGCGCCACCAGCGCCTATGCGGGCGCCGACCAGCGCGCGGGGCTCGCGGATATCTACGTCGCGCAGATCTACTGGATTGTGGTGGGCTTTCTGCTCGGTATTCTGATTGCGGCCATCGACTACCGGCACTTCGAACGCATCACGCCGGTATTGTATATCGGCGGCCTGGTGAGCTTGGCGCTCGTCTTCGTGTTCTCCGCGACACGCGGTGCCAATCGCTGGATTACGATTGGAGCCTTCAACTTCCAGCCCAGCGAATTCATGAAGATATTCGTGGTGCTGATGGTGGCCAGGCACCTGCACAACGATCCGAAGACCGAAGCGCGCACGTTGATCGATCTCGTGCTTCCAGGCCTGTGGACTTTGATCCCGGTGGCAGCCGTAATGGCGCAGCCCGACTTGGGCACGTCGTTGATCTACATCCTGTCCACTGGATCCATTCTCGCCATGACGAAGATCAAGCGTGGCAGCGTGCTGTGGGCAGCGGCTGCCGCGTCGGCCAGCGGTTGGCTTTTGTGGAAATACGGGATGCGGGAGTATCAACGGGAGCGGGTGACCAGTTTTCTAAACCCCGAGAAAGACGTGATCGATACCGGCTGGCACGCGAAGCAGTCTCTCACGGCGATTGGCAACGGCGGCCTGACGGGGGAGGGGTTCATGCAGGGTACCCAGAACCAGTTCGGGTTTTTGCCGGATCAGCACTCCGATTTCCCGTTCAGCGTCTTGGCCGAAGACTGGGGCCTTTTTGGCTGCAGCGTCGTGCTCGGCACCTATTGTTTCATTTGCATTTGGGCGATTCACATCGCCTCGCAGGCGAAAGATCGCTTCGGCGCGGCCATTGCCATCGGCACTGGCTCCATCTTCTTCTGGCATGTGGCCTTCAACGTAGGCATGTCTCTGGGCCTGTTGCCGGTGGTGGGCATCACGCTTCCGCTGTTTTCGTACGGTGGCTCGAGCGTCGTGACGACGTTGATGGCGCTAGGGCTCTTGATGAGCGTGTCGATGCGTCGCTAACCCCCGACGCACTTTGGAGCAGTCCGGCTCAATCGACTCTGAAGAGGTCGTCGAGGACATCCTTCGTGAGGCGCTTGGCTCCGCCTGCGTCTTCGCTCAGCACGCTTTCGACGAGATCTTTCTTCTTCTGTTTGAGCTCGAGGATCTTTTCTTCGATCGTACCACCCGCGATCAGGCGGTAAACCGTGACCACCTTGTTTTGGCCGATGCGGTGCGCGCGGTCGGAAGCCTGGTCCTCCACCGCGGGATTCCACCACGGGTCGAAGTGAATCACGGTATCTGCAGCCGTCAGATTCAAGCCTGACCCGCCCGCCTTCAGGCTGATCAAGAAGACAGGAATGGTGGGATCCTGCTGAAAGCGCTCGATGCGGGCCTGCCGGTCGACGGTGCTGCCATCCAGGTACTCGTAGCGGATCTTGTCCTCGTCCAGGGCCGACGCCATCAGTTTGAGCATGGAGACGAACTGGCTAAAAATGAGTACTTTGTGACCACCCGATTCGACCTCGTCGACGAGCTCTCTGAGCGCAGCCAGCTTGCCGCTGTCGTCATGGCTGAATTCTCGTGGCAGCCCCAACAGGCGGGCGTCGCAGGCCGCCTGACGGAGTTTGGTCAGCCCGGCCAGAATATGCAGCTGGCTCTTGGCGACGCCCACGCGCTCGACTTCGCCCATGACCTGGGCGCGCACCTCGCGCAGCACCTGCACGTAGATAGCTCTTTGATCGGGAGTGAGATCGACGATCTTGTCGACCTCGATCTTTGGCGGCAGGTCCTTCGCCACTTCCATCTTCGTGCGGCGCAGAATGAAGGGGTGAATGGTCGCCCTCAAGCGCGCGGCCTGTTTGGAATCACCCTGGTCGATGGGCCTTGCGAAACGTTCCTCGAACTTCGCGAGCGGACCCAGAAGGCCGGGGCTGACGAACTCGAAGATCGACCAGATTTCGCTGAGTCGGTTTTCGATGGGGGTACCGGTCAGAGCCAGTCGCCGCGCCGCTTTGAGCTCTTTCGCGGCCTGCGCCGTGGCGCTCAGGGGGTTTTTGATGTTCTGGGCTTCGTCGAGAATCGCGTAGTCGAGGCGGAGCTTCTTCAACAGATCGATGTCTCGACGCAACAGGGCGTAGCTGGTGATGACCACGTTGACCTGGGTGAGCTCATTCTTCTGTTCCTTGCGCCCGGCACCGTGCCACAAGGCAACGCTCAACGAGGGACCAAAGCGCTCGAGCTCGCGCACCCAGTTGGTGACGACGCTGGTGGGCGCCACGATCAAGGCGCGTAGCGGCTGCGTTTTCTTCTCGGCCTTGATCGACAGCAAGAGCGCAATGGTCTGAATCGTCTTGCCCAGACCCATGTCGTCTGCGAGCACACCACCCGAACCGAGCTCGTGAATGAAGCGCAGCCATGAGAGACCCTGCTCCTGGTAGGGGCGCAACGTCGCCTTCAGGCCCCTTGGCTTACGTGCCTTCTTGATTTCGTCGATGTTGGCGAGCTTCTGGAACAGTAGCTTGGCGTTGCTGGTGACGTTGCTTTCGTCTGCGTGCTGCAGGAGCTCTTGAATGCGCCCGGCTTGCGAGAGCGGCAGTTTGCCGTTCTTGCCGGCTGCGGCAAGCAGCTCGACCTCGCGATCGATCATCGCCTGCACCTTCTCTGTGTCGATCATCGCGTAGGAGTTGTCGTCGAGCTTGACGAACTTGCGGCCCTCTCTCAGGCAGCGCTCGAGCTCCTCGCGCGCCACGCCGACGCCTTCTGATTCGTAGCCGATCTTCACGCTCAACCAGTCGACACCGCTGGATACGCGCGCGCTCATCATGATGGGCTTGCTTCGTACCTGTGTGCCCACGAGGTCTTCCGGCACATACAGATCCCAAGTCTCCGGCAGGGAGCCGACGCCTTCTGACCAGAATTGGATGGCCGCTTCTCCTTCGGCAACGAAGCGCTCGCCGCCTTCGTCCTTCTGCAGACCCCGATCCAGCAGCAGTTGCACGGCCTTTTGCTGAGCTACGATGTCGGTACGAATGCATTTGGCCCGCTTTTGCCCTTCTTCGGGGGGCAAAATGATTACAGGGGGCGAGATGCCGTCGGCCCGTACCTCCACCTCGACGTCCCCGTACGAGGCTTTCAAGCTCACCTCGGCGTGCGTCAAGCTGCCGGAGGCGCGCACTCGAAATACGGGCTCGAGGTCGATCACGTCGGCGACTTGCGAGAGATCGGGCAGATCAGCGCCCACCTCCAGTGCCACGCGCGGCAAGCCCGCCGTGATCACCGGGATCAGCTCCGAGGCGGGTTCGGCGATGGTCGGGCTGCGCATCAGCCGCCTCAGCGCGGCTGGCGAGACCCGGCGGTCGATGGGGCGGGCGATGCCTTCGTTCGTGTCGATGTGGTAGCCGGGGGCGCCCTCGAACCATCCGCCGCTGGTCAACTGGAAGCGTCGCCCGTCACCTGGGCGTTCGAACGTGACTTTGGCCACGATGGTTTCCGACCCCACCATCTCCAAGTCGAAGCGAGGCCTCAGCGGTTCGTCGGCGAACCTCAGTTGCATCAATGCCGGCTCGAGCAGGACCCGGCGGCCCTTGAGTAGCGGCATGAGCTCCGAGGCATCTTCTCCGCGAATGTCCACGGCGGGGTGCCGCGGATTTCCGCTTTCGAATCGAGACAGTACGCGTAGTGCCGCCCGGTCGTCGGTCGGTGACAGTGCCTGCCAAGTCAGCGCAACCGACGGCAGGAGCGGTACTCTGGCGTCGACGTCGAGGACGGTGACCGTCAGGCCTCCCTGTCGCACGTGCACTCGAAACTCCAGGTCGAGCCTTCTGGCGGCGTTTTCCGGGGCGAGCCAGGCGCCGATTCCGGTGGGGCGGGCGCTGGCGTCGGGGGTAGGCGGCGGGCGCAGGCCGGGGGGCACGGCCAGCTGCTGGTTCTGGGCGCGCCGCCGCCGCTCCCGCCGCCGGCTCGATTTGCTCTGGCCATTGGTGGGCCCGGCCGTCGGTTGCTGCCCGGGTTGCGATTGCTGCCCCTCGCGGCGTGGGAGCTGAGCTCGCGCGCGGTTTCTCACCGTAATCAATAGCGCAGCCACGTGCTTGCAGTGTTGATTCGACTTCTGAAACGCCGGGCAGGTACAGGTCGAGGTGATCCCTTCGCCACCCAAGTGGATGGCCACCTCGTATGGTGCTGGATCGGACCCTTTGACCTTGCCCGAAGCGCTCGTGTCATTGACGGTCACGCCCTCTACGACTTTGCGCTTTTCATAATCGAGCCCGCGCAGGAAGGTGCGTGCTCCGAGCAAGCGGCGCAGGCCGCGATCGGAAAGTGTGGAAAGTGCATCTGCGATGGAGGACAACTGCTTTTCTCGGAGGTAAGGGTTCAAGAGAGGAATGGCGCAACGGCGAGCGAACCCACTGCGGTCGCCTTGAAGGCGAGCTGCGCTGCAGGACCCGCCGCCGTTCCGAAGAGCTCGGCAAAGCCGCCGGCGTGAAGACCTTGTTCGCCGGCTGCCTTCGTGCGCGCCTGCCGGCGCACCTGCGAGAGACAGCTTTTGATGGCGTCTGCGGCGAATGCCGCGGTAATGCCCGTGACGGCACCGGCGAGCACGAGGCTGGCGAGCGCCGCTTTTGCGGTCTGGGGACCCTCGGCTGTCGACAGCATGAGCAGAGGGCCTGCGGCCATGGGCGTCAACACGGCGGCCAGTACCGGAACCAAGGGGCGCTTGAGGGCACTTTGCGCGACGACCTCGATACACGCGCGATAACTGGGGATGTAGTCCAAGGGCACCAAGAATTTGCCGCGTTCGCGAGGAAAGGCGCGTAGCTGACGCTCCACTTCGCTCACCACGCCACGCATCGAACGGTTGGCAGCTCGCAGCACGCCTCCGGCACAGGTGAGCACGAGCACCGCACCCACCAGACCCGCGTAGGCCACGGCAGGATGTGCCAAGGGGAAAGACAGCGGTGCGGGTTCCGTCCCCGCAGCAGGTAAAGCGCTGGTTGTCGAGAGCGTGCCTGCCGCAAACAGCGTTCCCACTCCGCCGGCGAGGATCCAAAACGTTTGAGCGAAAACATCCGAAGAAGCGCCCGTCTCTTCCAAACGCTGGGCGCGGCGGAGGAGCTCGGCATCGCCAAAATCGAACGCGGCGAGTGTCGAAATCGTGCGCGCGCTGCCAGCGAGGGGTCCGAGCGTATGTGCAGCCAGCATGAACGGACCCGACGCCAGCATGGTCATCAGGGCCAGTGACATGGCCAGCATGCCGCCTCCCTGGAGCGTGCTGGCTTCGCCCACGTGCCACGCAGCAACCAGCGCTGCGGCGGCAAGGATGCTGGGAACGAGCGCCGCCCGGAGGCCGACCGCCAATGCTTCGGCCAACAGGGAACCATCACCGGTTTTCAGGGCGTCGGCGATGGACCGCAGCGGAGATGCTCGCCGCCGGATTCTCCCCAGAGCGGCGTACGCCGACCCTGCAGCAACCAGCAGACCAAGGCTGCCTGCCACGAAGAACGGTGCCCACCCCGGGTGCCCCATGAGCCAAAGCGTCGAGCCCAGCAGAGCGCCAAGACAAATGACGAGGGTGGTCACGTGTCCCCGCCAGACGCCATGCGCGGGGTCCGATTTTTCGTCGACACGCACGACCATGATGCCGAATGCGGAGGCGATCACCCCAAAACTCTTGACGACGATGGGAAGCAGTAACAAGCCGAGGCCCCCTTCGCCCAGCTTCGCATCGAGCGTGCGGATGCCCACCAGGAGCACCGCGGTGCTGGCGACGGAGGTGCACGCGAAGAGGTCCACGGCGCGCGATGCAACTTGTCCGACATGCTCTCCGACCAACTTGGCGACGGCAGCCGGGTTACGCGGGTCGCGCGCGGCAAGATCTGCGTCGCGCTCGCCACCCAGCTCGCCACCCACCTCGCTAGCCGTATGATAGACGCTCCCAGCTCGCTGAATGACCAGAGCGGCCAGCAGCACTCCCAGCGCATAACCTCCCAGCAGGTAGCTCGCTCCGGTGAGCGCTACGGCACCCTGTGCACCCGACAAGGCGATCAACAGAGCGAACAAGCACCCGACGCCAAGCACATAAGCGCATTCGCAGAGCAGGCCGACCGAGCCTCCCGCGCGCATGGCTGCTGCCAAAGCGCGATCGGTGCTCGTTTGCAGTGCGGGGATCAGTTGCGTGGCCGCCCGCTGAGAGAGCTGGACGGCGAAGTGCGTCGTGATGCACGTGAGGAGCCCGCCCATCAGCAAGCCCGACAGCGACCAGACGACGCTGCGAATCTCGGCCGCGTCTCGCTGCCAACCACCCAGATGCAGCATGGCGAGGCCTATCGCGACCAATCCGATAGCCCACGCCACGTGACGAAAACAACCCGCCAGAAAGCTACGTGCCGCGTGTTCCACGGCCTTGGTCAGCCGGCGTACCTCGGCAGTGCTCGGCTCGCGAAGAATCGCCCAGCGTGCCACCACGATGGCAAATGAGAGCCCAGCCAAATTGATCCCGAGGATCAGAACGAGTTGTGTCATGTCGGCACTTAGGTCGCGATGGAAGAACCGCCGGGAGGCGCCTCTCGGAGCCACGACTGCGAGTAGGCGCTTGGCAACCGCCAGGCCGCTCTGTGGGATCGCCTCCGAGCAACAACGCAGCTTTCGTCGGCCCGTGCAGCGACACCCGTGCAAGCTTCACCGAAGTGAATCACGGGGGTGCCAGTCCACACGACGCGGCGCTGGGGCTGGGACGCTCGCCCACGAGAACGACGAGCCTAATAACCAAACGACTGCTAGCACGTACAGGCGGGCCCGAGCAAGGTGCCCCGGCGATTTTTTGTCGTATGCCCGCCGGTTAGCACCGGGTAGGGTGCAAGCCGCAACCACGGACGAATGATCCCGCAGAGTTTGGGTCCAGCGCTCCCCTGACGCCCGGGCCAGCCCAACGGAAGGCTGGCGGGGCCGAGAAGTCCCCCCGGCCCGTCGAACCCGGCTAGCCCGAGCTCTTCGCCTGGATGACCATCAGGTGATACTTGCCGTATTCGCTTTGGCCGAGCGTATAGAGCACCTCGACCAAGAGCCGGTACGGTGTCGTCTTGTCCGCTATGATGATGGCCTCGGAGCTCGATGGGTCGAGGCCCTTGGCCTGACGAATCAGCTTGTCCGTCTTGCGTGCAGCTTGCAGTGCATTCCCGAGCGGCACGATGTACAGGTCATTCGGCCCATTACGCTTGAAGCTGGCGTCTACCCCTGACTGCACCAGTGAATCGCGGCCTGGCAAGCTCAGGATCTTGTCGTTGCCCACCAAGATCTGTGACTTGGATACCGTGACGACGATACCCTCTTGAGAGGGTTCTGTTTTGATGATCGAGTTGGGCAGCGTCAAATCGTCGCTTTGCGGGACGGACGTGCTCGCTTCTCCCAAGCTCTTGAGCAGAAACACCAGGATGATGGTCATGATGTCCAACATCGCGGTGATGTTGAGGAAGTTGATCTCCGGCTCGATGGCGTTACGGCGTATCGCTTTGCGGAGCTCGGCCTTGTAAAGGACGATGGACCCTTTCGGTTCACGGGATGACGGAGGACCGCCTTGGGGTGGCTGAGCCTGACTCACTTGGAAACCTTGAAGTTGATGGCGTCGAACAATGTTTCTTTGCCGTCGCTCGTGCTTCTGACCGCGTCAGCGACGCCGATGACGGTTTCGTAGGCAACGCCCGGATTGGCGGCAATGAAGACCTGATTTTCATCCTCGAACGCAGGGGATGCTTTTTTCAAGCGCGCCGCGCACTTGTTCAACGACTCGTAGTCGTACTTCCCACCCTTCTTGGGGATGGTGATGCCTGGACCGGGGTTCTCGCAACCGGGGGCGATGTTGCCGCCGGAGGCTTTGATCGAAAAGCCGTCGTTGACGATCAAAATGGTCAGGTTGAGCGCTTCTTGCTCCACGCTGCTCCTGACTCCGGCGCCCCGGCTCGCTGGAGGGTTGGTTTCGATGGTCGCCGTGAACGTCACGGCCACCGTCGCCAGCACGAAGATCAGAATATTGACGATGATGTCCAAGAAGGGAACGATGTTGAGCTCGCCCCCTTCTTCATCGGGCGCAAGCTCGCGCGGCTGGCTCAGCCGCCTAATCTTGCTGCGTTGCCCTGCACTCAGCCGGTCCATGCCCGAGCTTTCGAATCCTTCTGCCTAGCGCCTGGTGCTAGCGCTGCGTGATCGTCAAGAGGTTGAAGGTGCGCTCCATCGTGCTTTCCAGGTCATGCTGAATGGCTTTTGCGCGGGTGTGCAGGATGATGTGAGTGATCATGCAGAAGACGGCAATGCCCAAACCCAGTGCCGTATTGTACATGGCCTCGGCGATGCCGTTCGACAGCATGCGCTGCTTGTCGGAAGACGACAGCCCGGGCGCTGCAATCGCCGCGAACGTCGCGATCAGACCGCTTACCGTACCCAAGAGCCCGATGAGCGTTGCGATGTTGGCGAGCGACCACAAGGCGCCTACTCGCTTTTCTGCCTGCGGTTTGAGCTCCGAGAGCTTTTCGCTCAGCGCGGCGTCGATTTCCGACTCACCCTTGTTCGCATGAGTGAGGCCCGACTTGACCAGTTGCAGGATGGGATAGTCGCTCGCCTCGCAAAGTTTGATGGCACGGTCGATGTTACCCGCCGTCACCAGTTTCTTGATTTGCGCGAAAAACTCCTTGGAGTTGACGCGATAGCGCGTCATCTGAAAGGCAAAACGCTCGATCACGATGGTCAGCACGACAGCCGAGCAGCACAGGTTCATGACCATGAAGGTCGGGTTGTGCTTGAACGCCTCGACTAGCTGACTTGAACCTTCGGCTGCTTGGAGCAGAAGCTGCATTCCCCTATTCCTTTCTCAGGAAGCCCGATGGTCGGGTGTTTGATGCTCGCAGGGTTTCGACCAACGAGCGCCGCCTCTTAACATATGAAGTCTCGTGACTATAGCTGGCGCCGGTTTTGGATCGCAAGCTCGGTTCCCGCAACGTCACTGAGTACCTTAGTACCCGAAACCCTAGTGTTTTCGCCATTGCTTTTATGGAAGTGCCAAACACCGTCCAGCCGACCTGAAGTGTTAGGTAGATCGGAGGTACGCCCCCGAAGCGACCGGGAGTGCGTCGAACTTTAGTCCGCCGCGCGTCGACCCGCCTTCCGGGCTCGATCCCGCGGCCGCCGCTGTCAGTCGCTGCCCCGAGTGCCGACACTCACACACACGCACTGGAGCGATCTCGCCACAATGACGTGTCGTCCGGCCGCGCGCCCCGCAGGGACATGTTAGAAACAGGTGAGTCGAATCAGGCGCGGCCGTGCGCCAGGCCACTACCTTGCGCGCGCACATTTTAGTTGTCGGAGGGGGAACAGTCAGTGGGGCTGATGGGCAGCCCTGGCAGCTTGGGCATCCAAGCATCGCGGCCGATCATACATCTTACAAAGCGCGACGTTTGCAGTGTCCGCACGTTGTGGGCGCACCGTTCACCAGGCAGCTGGCCGCCCTTCTCGTGGCAGCACATTGCAGCGACATGGAACATTCTGTTCCAACTCTAAGTGAGGGGTAGGACCCAATCTCTCTTGACGGTGCGGGGTCAGTTTCAGCAAGATTGCACGGTCCTGCGCCCCATGAGGGGTGTATGGCGTCAAAAACAACTGAAAATTCGCTGGGTTAGCTCCTCTCCGTAACAGCGGTGACGCTGGGGGGAAGGCGCGGATCCTGGCAAGGCTAACAGGCGGAAGGTAACCAGTAATGTCTAGTGCGTGGCATCACTTCCAAGCGGGCGGATGGGCAATGTGGCTCATCCTTTTTTGGCTGATCTGCTCGATTGCCGTCATCGCGGAGCGGTCGGTGTATCTCTTCGGCGCGTCCATCAATAAGGACGTATTTATCGCCACGATGCAAAAGTGCATCTTGGCGGGCGATGTGGCCAAAGCAGTCAAGATGTGTTCTGCGGCGAACGCTCCTTTGGCGCGCATCATCCAGGCCGGTCTGGTCAAGGTGAACCGACCTGACGAAGAGGTTCAGGCGGCGATGGATGAGGCGGCGCTCCGAGAAATGCCCCGCATCAACAAACGAACTGGCTTCTTGGCGTTGTTCGCGAACTTGGCCATGTTGTGCGGCTTGTTCGGCACGATTGTCGGTCTGATCAAGGCGTTCGGCGCGGTGGGTGGTGAGTCCATCGATCCGAGCCAGAAAGCCCGCATCCTGGCTGAAGGTATTTCCGAAGCCATGAACTGCACCGCGTTCGGTCTGCTCGCGGCGATCGTTGCGCTCATGGGCTTCGCGTTCCTCAACGGCAAGTCTCAGGCGCTCGAGGACGACATCAACGAAGCCAGCGTCCAGGTGCTGAACCTGGTCGTGGCAAACCGCCAGAAGGTGAATCTCCAAGGTCTGGAGCACGCCTAATCGGGAACCTGCCGCGCACTTGCGGGTCTGAGAGGTGGCGTGTCGTACGTTCGGCGCGCCACCCGCGGACGCTCCGCGTTGCGGGCAGTGATGAGAAAAAGTACGAGTCTGACAAGTACGAGGAGTTGAGATGGCTGGTATTGACGTTGGCGGACACGGTGGCAAGCGCGCGACGAACCACGAGATTCCGCTGATTCCGTTCATCGACTTTCTGTTGTGCCTGGTGGCGTTCCTGCTCGTCACGGCAGTATGGTCGCAGATGGCCCGCATCAACGCGGACGCTCGTGTTCCCGGCCCTCCCAAGGAGACTCCGCCGGACGAGATCAAGAAAGAAAAGCAGCTACACGTGGAGATGAAGGGCGAGCGTAAGTTCCAGCTGGTTTGGAAAGAAGGCACCACCGTCGTCAACACCATCGACGTGCCCCGTAAGCAGGTGAACGTGGGTGACAGTGGCGACTTCAAGTACCCAGATTTGGCGGCGAAGATCGAGGCGGAATGGAAGGCAAACGGCTCGCATCGCGCCGCGACGGACAAGAAGTTCGACCAGGCGGTGCTGCACACCGACAATTCGACCCCGTTTCAGGACGTGATCGCAGTTATCGACGCCATCTACACGCCGCAACGAGACTTCTCGTTCGGAGGGGGCACTGAAAAGGTCCCCGCCTTCAATGTGACGTTTGCGGTCAACTAGCGAGAATATCCATGTCTTCGAAAGCCCTCAGCCGATTTCATCAGCCCATCAGCGTTCCGGGCCGCCGTTTGCTGCATCATGTCAATCCCGGCTTCGTGCGCAAGAAGGTCTCCGGCGGTGGTCAGCGTTCCGTAAACCAGGAGATTCCGCTGATCCCGTTCATCGACTTCTTGCTGTGCATCGTGCTCTTCTTGCTGGCCAGCTTCTCCGCGAGCGGCGAGCTGCCCATCGACAAGAACATCAAGTTGCCGAACGCCGAAAACGTGATGGATATGGTGGAGGCCCCGATGGTGGCCATCACCGGAACTCAGATTTTGGTCGACGGAACACCCGCGGGCAACACCCGCGCCATCATCGATGGTAACCGGCTGACTCGCGTCGACGAGCTCTTCAATATCCTCAAGAACAAGCGCGAGCTTTGGAAGCAGATCAATCCGGGCAAGCCCTTCCCCGGTGTGGTAGTGCTGCAGGTCGACCGTAAGGTGCAGGCACTGGTGGTCAAGAGCGTCTTCCAGACCGCGGCCTATGCCGGTTTCCCGAATGTCAGCTTCATGGTTGGGCGCATGGGTGGCGGCGAAGGCGGCGGGGGCGAGCACTGAGCCCTCGGCCCGGCGGCCCCACCCGCTGTATTTGAGCCAATGGCCCCGGTCGTGAAGGTCGGGGCTTTTGCCAATCAGGGCCGCTCCCCGCTTCCGGCGGCACAGGGCCGCCGTTTCGGCGGGCTTGCTTGGGTGGACAGCCACCGGTAAGGACTGGCGTGGCCATCAGAAGGGACCAGGCAGAGCGCGGACTGTCCGCCATCAACCAGGCGCGGGCCGAAAGGCGCCGCGCCATCGTGTTTGGGCGCGCACGGTTCAAAGGCATGGCGCCCCAGTTCTGGCTCTGGACGGCCGTGGTGCTGGGTGGGTTTTTCGTCGTCTACTGGCGTGTGGTGCAGGGGCAGCTGGAGAGCGAAAAGAACCAGGTCATGGCCAAACAGCGGGCCATTGCGCAGTCGCTCGGACCGCGCATCCTGCCCTTCCGGGATCAGCTGGAGACGTGGGTCAAGGAGCTCGCCGGGCCATGGCGAGGTTCGATGGTGTCGCAGTCGCTCTCCTTCGACGAGTTGAGCAAGAGTCCGGGAGTCTACCTGAGGCTCCGGCTGAAAAACGCGAAGCAAAGCGAACAGATTCGCACAGCGGCCGCCGCCTCGCTGCGAGACGGCTTCACCTCGTGTTTGTTCGTGGACAAGTCATCCAAGCAGCTGGCCGAGGGAGCCGCTTGCAAGACGAGCGCTGACTGCAAGCCGGGCGAGCTCTGCAACGAATGGAGCGTCTGCAAACCGCCCCAGCGCCCCTACAACCTCAGGCTTGCGTATCGGGCACTGCGCGTGCTTTCGACGGACTGGACGGACGAGCTGCACCAGGCGGGCAGCGATCTGGCCGTGGCAGCATACGAGCGCGATCTGGATGCGGTCTCTCGCACCGATGTTCCGGTGGCGATCGATCTCTTGCAGCGCGCCAAGTACTTCACTGTCGTGATCGATGAAGATCCCAAGGGAGGCCTCCCGAAGGAGCCGCTGGAGGGCGAAACCGACGAAGAGCGCATTCAGCGCGTGCCTCACCCGGCGCGCGTCGGCATCTGGGACATCACGGCAAACAAGCCGGTTTTGAAGCTGAGAGGGGAGGCCAGCGGTCGTTTCGTTCCCGTGGGCAAGAGCATGGTGCGCGACCCGGCCAATCTTGCGGCACAACAGCGGCAGGCGAATAGCTGCTCGCTGGCGCTGGACGTGAAGCGGGCCATCGAGGCGGCCTCGGCCTCCTCCGTCTCGGGTGCAGCGCCGGCTCCAGAGGGGCGCTAGCCGCTCCCAAGCTCTACGCTGACCACACTGGTGAGGGTAATCGGCACTTTCTTGCGGGCCGCTGGACTAGGCCGGTTCCGGACGAGGTGAGCCGAAGCCTCCACCTCCTGGTGTCTCGAGGCGTAGCCGATCGTGCGGGGCGACCTCGAGGGTGACCGCGCCGGGAATCTCTTTGCCATTCAGCAGATTTCTGCCGGGGAGACCCGGACTGCCGCCAAGCAGACCGAAGGGCTGCCGCAAGCGACGCTCGGTCAGCAATGAAACCTCCAAAGGTTCCAGAAACTCGAGCTCTCGGACCACCCCATCGCCCCCGCGAAATGCGCCGTTACCCCCGGAGCCTCGCCGCCGCGAGAACTCGATCACGCGAACCGGAGTGGTGGATTCGAGGATCTCCGCGTCCGTGATGCGCGTGTTGGTCATGTGTGTGTGGACGGCCGAGGCACCGGAGAAGCCGTCGCCTGCTCCCGCTCCACCCGCGATGGTCTCGTAATAGCCGAAGTGCCCGTTGCCGAACGACAAGTTGTTCATGGTGCCTTGGCTCGCGGCTGCTTTGCCCGCTGCTGCCAACAGAACGTCCACGATGCGTTGTGAAGTCTCTACATTGCCTCCCACGACGGCGCAGCCGGTGCTAGGGGCGAGCAGGCTGCCTTCGGGAATCGTCAAGCGTATTGGGTTGAGGCAGCCGGCATTGAGCGGAATCGGTGTGTCGACCAGTGTGCGCAGGAAGTAAATGACCGCGGCGATGGTCACTGCTCGTGGCGCGTTCAAGTTGGAATCGAGCGCAGGATCCGTGCCAGTGAAGTCGATGTGCATGCTGGTGCCGTCGATCGTGAGCGCTACGCGAATGCGCGCCCCCGCATCCAGCCGATCCTCGAATTCGTGGCGACCGTCGGGAAGCTTCGCAATGGCTTGACGGACCTGGTGCTCTGCATTCGCCTGCACGTGGTGCATGTAAGCCTGCACGATAGACAGTCCGTAGCGCTCCACCAGAGCGGCGAGTCGCATGCTGCCCAAGCGGTTCGCTGCGATCTGGGCTTCGATGTCGGCAATATTGCGCGCTGGGTCTCGCGCCGGGTAGCGGGCACCGGTGAGCAGTCGTTCGAGACCCTGGCGGTCGAAGCGTCCGTGGTGCACGATCCGTCTGGCCGACAGAACCACGCCCTCTTCTTCGAGAGACCGCGAGTGGGGAGGCATGGAACCGGGGGTGATGCCGCCGACATCGGCATGGTGGCCGCGGCTGGCGACGAAGAACGACAGCCCGCCCCGGGCATCGTAGACCGGTGTGACCACGGTAATGTCCGGCAAGTGCGAACCGCCATGCGCGGGATCATTGGTGATGAACACGTCGCCGGGTTCGAGTCGCGGGTTGGCTTCGACCACGGCCTTGACCGACTCGCCCATGGCCCCCAAGTGCACCGGTATATGGGGTGCGTTGGCAATGAGTCGAGCGCCTTGGTCGAATACAGCACACGAGAAATCGAGGCGCTCCCGGATGTTCGTGCTGATGGCCGTGCGCCGGAGCACCTCGCCCATTTGCTCGGCGATCGAGACGTATGAATGGTTCATCACTTCGAGCAGCACGGGGTCTGCGGTATCGTGACGTTGGCGTGGCGCGCTGAGCACTCGATCGCTCGTCGGCTGCGTGCGGAGTGCTTCGGCCACCATCAGTGGGCCGCTCACCACCAGTCGAAAGCCGGGGTCGAGCACGATGGTCCCGGTCGCTTCCAGGATCAGCGCCGGACCGATCAGCTGGTGGCCGGTTTGCAGCTGCTCTCGATGAAAGAGCGGTACCTGCTCGAGCCAGCGACCGGCATGCCACAATTGGGAGCGCCGTATCGGCTCGGGCAGCTCCGGGGACTGCTCGCAATGCTCCACGGCCTCTACCGTGGTGCGGCTTTGAGCGACGGCTGTCAGCCTGAGTTGGACGATCTCGATGTCGTGGTCGCTCTTTTCGTAGCCGAACTCGCGGGTGTGGGCGCTGGCGAAGCGACGAGTGAGCTCCTTCGCCGGTGCCAGGGGCAAGGTGAGCGTCGCGTCGGTGCCTCGGTAGCGGAGGTCGACCGAGCGCTCGATGTCGATGGACGACTCAGCGCTGCCTTCGCGTTCGAGCGCGCGTCGCGCCTCGGCTTCGAGTCTGCCGAATACCGGCTTCAACGCGTCGAGCGCGCTCTGCGTCAGTTGGCGGGGACTCGCGTCCGCCTCGCGATGCACCGTGAGATCGGCCAACCCCATGCCATAGGCCGACAGGACGCCTGAAAGTCCATGAAACAGCACGGCCCGCATGCCGAGCTGAGCAGCGATCGCGCAGGCGTGCTGCCCGCCGGCTCCACCGAAGACGAAGAGCGCGTGCTCGCGGACATCGTAGCCCTTTTGCACCGAGACGCGCCGGATGGCTTCGGCCATGTTCAAATTGGCGATCTCGAAGAAGCCTTCGGCAACACTGTGGGCCGAAGCCGTGTGCCCCGCCGTCCGCAACCGTTCGGCCATGCCTTCGAGTGCAGTGCGGGGTCGCTGTGCGTCCAGGGCGAACGGGAAGCGGTCAGCTTGTAGGCGCCCGAGCACTAGATTGATGTCCGTGATCGTGGGCTCACCGGCTTGGCTCGAGCCGTAGCAAAGTGGGCCTGGGGATGCGCCCGCGCTCTCGGGCCCCACTGAGAGCTTTTGACCGTCATAGCGGCAAAGCGAGCCGCCGCCCGCGGCCACCGTGTGAATGGCCAACATCGGTGCACGTAGGCGTACCCCGCCAATGTCGCATTCGTAGATGCGCTCGAATGTTCCGGCAAAGCGCGAAACGTCGGTCGAAGTTCCGCCCATGTCGAAGCCGATGACTTGGCTGTAGCCGGCTGCTTCGGCGATACGAGCGTAGGCAACCACACCCCCAGCGGGTCCGGACAAGATGGCGTGAGGCCCTCGCAACCGATCGGCGCTGGTCAGCCCGCCGCTCGACTGCATCACGCGGATGCTGCTACCGGGAAGCGCTGAGCTGACCGTGGTCAAATGCTCGCGGATCAACGGGGTGAGGTACGCATCGACGGTCGTCGTATCGCCGCGCCCCAGAAGCCCGATCTGCTCGACCGCTTCGTGCGAGAGCGCCACGTATTCGAAACCGGCTTTTCTCGCCAGTTCTCCGATCGTTCGTTCAGCCGAGCCGTTCTTATGCGCGTGCAGCAGCACGACCGCAGCGCTTCGAATGCCGCGCGCGTTCGCGCTTTGCAGCGATCGGAGCAGCTCTTGGTCGTCGTAGTTTGCGATGATCTCACCACTCGGTGTGCCGCGAGCATCGACCTCGATCACTTCTGTATACAGGAGCTCGGGCTTTCGGATGGAGAGCGCGAACAAGTCGGGTCTTTGCTGGGTACCAATTTCGAGTACGTCCCCGAAGCCTCGGCTCGTGATCAACAAGCAAGGTCGCCCTTTGCGCTCCAGCAAAGCATTTGTCGCGATGGTGGTGCCCATGCGCACCTCACAAGGAACCAGGGCTTGATCCGGGCGCAGTCCGAGCACGCGGCGAATCGCGTCGACCACCGATGTATCGCTAGACAGCACTTTCGTGACGGTGAGCGCACCCGTCTCGGTGTCCATCCCGACGCAGTCCGTGAAGGTACCGCCGCGATCGATCCAAACCTTGTGGCGCATCACGAGCACTACCTAACCCCGATGGGGCTTTGCAATGAACCGCAAAACCGCGGCTACGGAATGATTAGCCCAGTTCCCACGGCAATCAGTAGACCGAAGCCGAATCCCACGAGAGCGTCACGCCACAACCGCCGAGCATCCAAAGTAGACATGAGTCAGCTCGTCGAAGCAAGACACGTGCCATGGGGCGCAGGCGTGGTGCTCTCAGTTTCTCCTGCGAGGGAAGCGCGAGCGTGTTTTGTGCCGACTTGGGTTGTGCCACCGCGACAGACGCGTCAGGCGCCCTGAGCCTCAATGGATGGTTTCAGTGACGCCCGGCTCCGAAGGCGTGAGCTCGAAGTCCAGCTTGTCGTCGCGCTTCACCAAGACGACTCTGCCGCCGTGCTCGAGCGCGCCGAACAAGAGCTCGTTGCTGAGAGGCCGCTTCACTTCGTCCTGAATGACGCGCGCTAGTGGTCGAGCTCCGTTGTCGCGGTCGTAGCCTTTTTCGGCAAGGTAGCTTCTCGCCTCGTCGGTCAGCTCGACCTCGACGTTGCGCTCGGCAAGTTGCTCGCGAAGCTCCTGAATGAACTTGTCGACCACCAAGCCCATCACCTCTGGCGAGAGCGGGGCGAAGCGGATGATCGCGTCGAGTCGGTTGCGGAACTCTGGGCTAAATGTGTTCTTGAGCGCGATCTCGTCGCCGCCGCGGCGCTCGCGGTTGCCGAAGCCGACGGGCGTGCGAGCCAGATCTTGAGCGCCCACATTGCTCGTCATGATCAGCACGACGTGGCGAAAATCGCTCTTTTTTCCATTGTTGTCGGTGAGCGTCCCGTGATCCATCACCTGCAGCAGCACGTTGAAGACGTCTGGATGCGCCTTCTCGATCTCGTCCAACAAGAGGACTGCATGCGGTGTCTTGGAAATGGCTTCTGTGAGCAGGCCGCCCCGGTCGTACCCCACATAGCCCGGAGGAGCGCCGATCAGACGGGATACGGTGTGGCGTTCCATGTATTCGCTCATGTCGAAACGCAACAGCTCGATGCCCATCGTCTTGGCCAGTTGGCGTGCCGCCTCCGTTTTGCCCACGCCGGTGGGACCGGTGAAGAGGTACGAGCCGATGGGCTTCTCGGGCGGTCTGAGCCCGGCGCGAGAGAGCTTGATCGCATTGGCAAGCTCTTCCAGTGCCGGGTCTTGCCCGAACACGGTGCGCTTGAGATCCGCTTCCAGATTTTTCAGCGAGGTCTTGTCGCTGGTGCTTACCTGACGCGGCGGAATCTGCGCCATGCGCGCGACCACCGCTTCGATTCGATCCACGCCCACCGTGGCGCCGTCGCCCTCGGAGAGCTTGGCATCGGCCCCGGCCTCGTCCATCAGGTCGATGGCCTTGTCGGGCAACTTGCGGTCGTGCAGATGCTTGGAGGCCAGGTTGACCGCTGCGTCGAGAGCGTCGGGCGTGTAGCGCACCTGATGGAACTCCTCGTAGTGGGGCCTCAGGCCTTCCAGAATTTTCTTTGTGTCTTCTAGGCTGGGCTCGAGTACCTCGACTTTTTGAAAGCGCCGTGCCAGAGCGCGGTCACGTTCCAGATGGGCTCGGTATTCCTCGAACGTCGTCGCCCCAATGCAGCGGAGTGTACCGCTGGCCAGCGCGGGCTTGAGCAGGTTGGCGGCGTCCAGCGTCCCGCCGCTGGCCGACCCGGCGCCGATGATCGTGTGAATCTCGTCCACGAACAAAATGGCGCCCGGCTGCTTCTCGAGGGCTTTCAGCACGGCTTTGA
>CBFGRJ010000065.1:0-24742 GCA_965651135.1 uncultured Myxococcales bacterium | reverse complement strand
CTCTTCCTCTTCCTCCACCAGGCACCCCATGTCGGGGTCGCAGCCCATGGCGCACTCGTCGGTCTCGACCCAGCCGGTGGCTTGGCATTCCTCGAAGTTGTCCGTTTCCGGATGGCAGCGGGTATCTCCCACGCTGCAGAGGCAGGTGCCTGTCGTCGCATCGCACAGCGCGGCAGCGTCGCATGTGTCGCCGTCGTCTTCCCACGTGGCGGGGCCGGTTCCGGGATCGTCGCACACTTGTGGCTGGGCGCCGTCGCAGCGGGTGCTGCCGTCCAGGCAGGCGTCGCAGGTCATTTGGCTCGACGGCATCAGCGAATTCATGCACAGCGTGCTCGAACCGCACATTTGCAGGTTCGTCCACCCGGTGCGCCCGGCATTGCAGATTTGCAGTTGAGCACCATTGCACTGCTTCTCGCCGGAAGCACAGGTTGGGGCGGGGCACTCGGAATCACCTTGACTATGAGCGAGCTCACAGAGCCCGCCCGTCTCACACACGTCGAGGACGTCGGGTTGGCTGTTGATGCGGCTGGCTGGGCATTGATACAGCGTGGCGTTGCCGTCGCCGCCGCACCAGCGATCGGTCGGTGCGCACGAGGGTTCGGGGCACATCGCCGAACCCTGGCTGAGAGCCAGAGCGCAGAGGCCGCTCGTCTCGCAGACGTCGACGACATCGGGCTCGCTATTGATGCGGCTGGCTGGGCATTGATACAGCGTCGTGTTGCCGTCGCCGCCGCACCAGCGATCCGTCGGCGCGCACGTAGGTTCCGGACACATGGCCATGCCCTCGGCGTGGGCCAAATCGCACAACTCCTTCGTCGCACACGTATCGAGCACCGTGGCCTGGGTGTTGATGCGGCTGGCTGGGCATTGATACAGCGCTCTGCTCCCCAAGCCTCCACACCAGCGGTCCGTCAGGGCGCAGCTTGGCTCCGTGCACGCGTCATCTCCGCAGCTTACGGCGTTGGCGATGGAGGCGCTGCACAGCTCAGCGCTGGCGCAGGTGTCGCAGGTGTCCCACCCGCTCAAGTCACTCTTGCAGCGCTGGAGCAGCGTTGGGTCGTTCGGATCGCAGCGCCACTGACCTTCGACGCAGCGGGCGTCGCCACAGGTGCCGGTTTCTGGATTGCAGAGCGCGTCGCTGGCGCACGCTTCACCATTGGGAACATAGCCGGTGCGCGCCGCGTTGCAGATTTCTGGCTGCGCGCTCGTGCAACGGGTGTCTCCTGGATCACACGCCGCTGGGCTACAGGTGCCCTGTTGGCTATTGCACAGCTCCGCTGTCAGACACGCCGCACCGTTTTCGCGAAATTCCGTGCGCCCTGCGTTGCAGATCAGCGGTTGGGCGCCGTCGCACGCGAAATCGCCCGGAGCGCAGACAGGTTGCTGACATTGACTCGATTCGGCGGCTAGCGTCAGCTGACACAGGGCGTCGGTTTCACAGGTATCGACGGGGTCCCAACCGGTGCGCTCCGAGTTGCAGACCTCGAGCGTTGCGCCGCTGCACTGGAATAGGCCGGGAGTACACGGCTCGTCCATGCAGGTGCCGCCGACCGCATCGCAGTGTGCCACCGATTGGCAGGTGTCGACGAGGGCCCAGCCAGTGAGATCATCGAGGCAGCGCTCGAGCGCACCACCCTCGCCGCAGCGAAATGCACCGGGATTAGTACAGGACTCGACCCGGCATTGGCCAGCCTCTTTGTCGCACAGGGCTTCGCTATGACAGGTCTTGATGGTGGTCCAACCATCTAGGGTGGCGGTGCAGGTCTGAAGCTCGGATCCTTGGCAGCGGAACTCCCCCAGCTCGCACGTGCTCATCTCGCATTCGCCGGCGTCCTCGTTGCAAAGTGCGGCCGAAGAGCACTGCATCAAGTCGTTCCAACCGGAGCGGTCGTCTTTACAGGACTGCAGCACCATGCTGTTGCATTGGAATTGGCCCGGCTCGCAAGGTTCATCCGTGCACATGCCGGCGCGCGTGCTGCAGTGGGCTTCGGTGGCGCAGTTCGTGAGCGTGAGCCAGCCATCGCGTGTCCCATTGCAAATCTGAAGCTCAGTGCCGGCGCACTGCCATTCGCCCGCCGTGCATTGCGGAGGCCGGCAGCTCTTCTGCTTTGCGTCGCACAGCGTTTCGGAGGCGCAGACGTCGGCATTGGCCCAAGTCGAGGCGGCGGTACACCGTTGCAGTACGTTGCCGGCGCACTGTACCTCGCCGAGGGTGCAGCCATCGTCGCCTTCTGCGACCGTGAATTCGCCGAACAGCTTGTGACAGCCTACCAGCAGCAGCAGCAAGCCGATCGCATGTGCCCCAAGCTTGAAGCTGCGCATTTTCAGACTTCTTCGCCCCGGGTCAGGTATTGCGCCGCCCAGGCGGAGCCCACAACCATTTGGCCCATGCAACGCCTCCTATGACTCCATTCAAGCGAGAGATGCTACGCGCCGCCCTTCAAGTCAACGCGGAATCGCGCAGCCTTATACAGCATGCCCCCCTTCGAAGAATCTGATCTGGCCATGGGTTGGATTCCGCCCTCCGCTCGAAACGTTTTAACGGTGCGCGTTCGGCCGCCCTAGCGTTAATGCCTCGGTTCGCGCCAAGCCGATCCGATCACGGCACGCGTTGGTTCGAGTTGGCTTTGACCAGTCAACCAGCACCGGCGCGACGGGCTTCGGCGTTCCGGTAGCACGAGAATTTCGGCCTAAGAGCAAGGACCCTAGACCAACGAGCTTCGACGGCTCACCCGAATACTCGACCAGGGCGAGTCGAACAACGGGCAAGCCGAATGGGTGGGCAAAGTACAGGCGTTCGTGAGCGATCTGCGCGCGGACCTCGCCTAGGCGATGTTCCATTCAGGGCGCGGGTGCGGGTCACAACGCGTTCGTTCAAGAGCTGCCCGGTGTCATCCCAAACGCCACGTGGTTTCTGCCAGCGGCCTCACCGGCACCGACCAATGGCATTTCGACCTCGCCAGTCAGCGTGAGCTCGGCAGGCGTTACGCCGAGAAAATGTTGGAGGTTCTCCCGTTGCCATGAGCCCTCGGTCAGCTCAGAAGCCTGGCGAATTCAGGTCGTCGGCTGGAGTTGGCTCGGGCTGCACTGCCGCGGGAGCCGTGGCTGGTGTCGTCAGCGTTGCCGGCGCGGCTGGCAGCGTCGGCTTGGCCGTGGCCATAGCCCCAGGCGATGCCGGGCTCGGGTGGCTCGGTGGCTTGAAGGGAGGGCTGAGTGGTGCGGGCGCCGGCGCGGGTTCGGCAAGCTGAGTCATCTCCTCTTCGGCGGAGGTCGGGACGGGTGCGGCCAGTGTGGCGGTTCTGGCCGGTACTGGTGCTTGCGTCGGCTGCGGAGCGGCTTGCATGGGAGCAGGTGGCGTCGGCGTTCCGTGGTGGCCGCGTGCGATCAAGACACCGGCCAGCACCCCCGCCACCACCCAGCCGCCGGCACCGAGCAACCACAAAAGCATGCTAGGAGGACGACTCGCGTAAAGCTGCGCCAGAGCCAGGCGCGAGCGGGCGGGTTCGGTCACTTCCCGCTGCTTTGCGAGCTTGGTTGTGTCGACCGACGGGGCATCCCCCGTTTCTGAAATCAGTACGGAGGGCGTGGACGTGCCCAGCAGCGGCTCGGCTTTCGCGACGGGCTCGTCCGGCAAGGGCTTACGCCCCGCCGCCGGCCGTGGCGCGCTCGGGGGTTTCGAGTCGTTGTCTGCAGGCTTTGGGGTGGCGTTTGGACGGGGCTCGTTGGATGCCGGGTCTGGGCTGGTCGTGCGCGAGGCTTTGGCTACCGCGCCGAAGTCCGCTGTCGGCACCGAACGGCTCAGCAGCGCCGATGAGGGGCCGAGCTTGGGAGTGTTTCGCCTCGAATCTAGGATGCGCGAAACGGCGATCAGCGGTGCCGTGCGGCCGAGCTTCGGTGTATCGCGCCTGTCAATCGGGAGCGTGGAGTTGGTTTTCGGTGGCGGCGCGGGTGAGGCGGCCGAGCTCGAGCGGGTCTCGGAACGTTGCCCGAAGGCCCCCGACAAGGTCGCAATATCGGTAACCTTTTGCCATTCTTTCATACCCCGTTGCCAGGCGAAGGCCTCGGAGCTCACGCTGCCTGCCCTCAGCTGAGCCAAGAGCTCGCTTTGCCCGAGCTCGCGCGGGGCGCTGAGCCCATCGCTGATCAACCAGGTAGGTTCGACGCTTTGCTCGCTGCTCGACAGGATGCGCGTCGGCTCATCGTCGCTCGGATCGGCTGTCGGTGCTTGGGCGCCAGGCGCCTGGAGCTTCGCCCCGATGAGTGGAGGCGGCAACCCTGCTTGACGCGGCGGCTGTGTGCTGGTCCTGCCTGCGGGGCTGGCAGTCTTCAGGACCTGCGTCTTTTCGTCTTCTTCGGTGTTGGGGGTGTGCACGTGTCGGCTCGGGCGGCTCATCGTAGCTCGAACCTGCCGGATGCAGAAGGGCAGCCGGGCATTCGGGGCAATGCGCCCCAGAGCGTCCTGATTTGGAACGGGCACGAGAGTCGGCGCCGAAGAGTCGGAGCTCCCACGACACCATTGGCCTTTTTGTAGGGTTTGGCTGAGGGTCCAAGCTCTGGCGCTCGCTCAATAGGCGTCGAGTGGAGCGCGCATGCCTTTCTCGATTTCGAGAGAAAGCTCCGGCACTGCCTGCTCGCCCCCCGCGAGGTAGGCGTAGCGCGCTAGATTCTCCATCACGCGTTCCACGTATCCGCGAGTTTCCGAGTAGGGAATACGCGCCACGAATAGGTCGAGAGGCAGCTGCTCGCCGCTTTCGAGCCAGCGACTGACTGCTTTGGGCCCTGCGTTATAGGCGGCCAGCGCCACAGCGAGATTTTGCCTGAATGTATCGAGCAGCCGCCGCAGGTAGTATCCTCCGAAGCGGATGTTGTAGCTCGGCACCTCGAGCAGCTGGGCATCGTAGTCCTGCTTCAGCGCCTCCATCACTCGCTTGGCCGTCGGCTCGATCATTTGCATCAGACCGATCGCATTCGCCGGCGACACCACGCGGGGGCGGAAGTTGCTCTCCTGTCGCATCACGGCATAGATCACATGCGCTGGCAGCTGGAATTCCGCTTCGGCGGCTTTCACTGCACTTGGGTACGGGCGCGGATAAGCGCAATCCCACAGCCAGCGCGTCCGCGGGTTCGGGGTCTTGGTCAACAGCTTCCAGCTCGCGGCTTGTTGCCCCACCCGGTAGCGACGTTCTGCCGTGCTCAGCTCGGCATAGAGGTGGCAAAGGCTCTCGTATTCACGCGGGCGATACTTGGCTTTGAGGCGCGCTTCGTGAGCTTCGAGATCGGCTTCCGCGGGCTCATCCAAGCCCATGCCGTGCAAGAGTGCTGCCTTTTGGGGAAGCTCGACGGAGAGCGGTGGCGCTTCTTCTTCGGCCGGCGGCGGAAGGTGTGGCGGCGGGGTCTCGCCGAGTTGGAGCAATCGCTGACGAGCGGCCAATGCTGCAAACGAAAGAGGCGTCCGTTCGACGACCTCGCGAAACATCGCCTTTGCCTGGTCCGTCTCGTCGGCCCCGGCGAGTGCAATCCCCAACAGCAGCTGGTAGCGCGCTTTCAGTCGGTCTGACTTCTCCTCGTTGACGAGTGGCTTCAGACCTTTCAATGCATTTTGGAAGTCGCCTTGTGCCAGGCGTGTCACGGCTAGCTCGTAGCGAACGGTCTTTTGAAAGCGACCGCGCCGGCTGAATTTTCCGAGGTACTGGTTGTAGGCGAGAGCGGCTTGTTGCCAGTTGCCGAGCACGTAGTACAGCCTGGCAATCAGGTAGCGGGCGTCCTCGGCCAAGCCTGACGTTGGGTAGCTCCTGATGAACTGGCGGTAGCGCTCGATGGCCTGCTGGTCCTTGTCCGCGCGGGATAGCGCCCTGGCCGCATGAAAAGCATCTTTCAGGCGGTGCCGGGTTCCCTGCGCAATGGCACTGTCGAAAAGGCTCGCGGCTCGCTCGTAGTCTCGCTTGTTGTAGTGGGCCAGAGCCTGGGCATGCAACAGCTCCGCTCTCGGGACCGACGGTCCAGGGGCTTTTGCCAATGCGGAGAGCTCTGCTTCGACGTTTTGCACGCGGCCGGCGTCGGCAAATTCGAGCGCGCGCTGGTAGCGCTCGTGCTTGCTGAGGATTTGACCCTTGATTCGTTCGAGTTTCGAGTCGGCGCCGGCGGATGCCGCGGCGGTGGGTGCCGATAGCGCGAGCCAGCGCAGATCGAGAGCTACCAAAGCGGTCTGCTTGGTCTGACCGGCAATGTCGACGCGCGCGGCCCTGATTTGCGCCAGCAGCTCTTTCGCGTCGTTCTGTTTGGCGGCGGTGGCTAGGGCACGGTCAACAGTGCGGCGGGCGTCCTTCATTTCCCGCAGCTGCGTGAATGCCCGGGCCGCCTTCAGCAGATCTTCCGCCCCCGTCTGTTTCGAAAAGTAGTCCGCCGCTGGCTTGTAGTTGCCCGCGTCGAAATGAGCTTCGGCGCGCATGCGTTCGAGCTCCGAGCTTAGCAGCGGCAGGGCTTTGCTCAGATCTTCGGTCAGCTCGAGCACACGCCTAGAGTCGCCTAGTCGTTGCGCTCCGTAGGCGCGAGCGTAACGCAGCTTGGGATCGGCCTTTTGCGCGGCAGAGAGTCTCTCGAACCGAGCAGCGGCCGTGCGCCAGTCGCTTGCTCGATTGGCGTCCAAAAACGCGGCTACCACATTGTCTTTGGCAGCGGCCTCGTTCGCTGCCGAAGCCACGGGTTGGCCCGCCGGGGCACTGGAGACCGACGCCGAGGGGACGAGCGTCTTGCCGGCTTGCTGGCCGCCAGCCTTGCTCGTGCACCCAGCTCCAACGGAGAGCAGCAGAACGAGTGCCGGAGCGCGCATACCCTACGGGTAGCACGGACAGGCGGCTTGGCTGAAATTGCCCACGCGGGTAGTTGCCAGCTATTCCAATGGCTCTGGATTTTGGCTGGATTTCGCCTGCGCGCCCATCGTCACCAACCCCAGCGGTGCTCTGCTCGGATGAAGAGATCGACCAGGCTCGAGCCCTCGATGGGCCAATGCAGTCGATTGACGATGCCTACTCCGAAGGAGCGTGTCACGGCGTAGTCGAGGCCGATCATGCCACCGATGAGAAAGCCATGGGCTTCCATATCGATCCACTCGGGCAGGTCGGAGGTCATGTAGCCTGCGTGGACGCCGAAATAGGGGATCCACTCGATGATGTCGATTTTGTATGCTGCGCCCAGCGTCGCGGTGAGCACGCGGTAGCGTTCGCTGGCGCCCGAGACCACCTCGACGGCATGACTGGAAGCGGCCAGATCCAGCTTTAGGTCGAACATGTCGTTGAGCCCGTAGGCAGCGTAGGCGTTGGCGCCAATGCCCAGGCCGACGTCGGACGCCGAAGCATTGACCGCTCCCAGACCGCCACCGGCGTGCCACACATCCTCGAAGGCTAGGACGTGCTCGGTCCATGTTAGGCCCGAGAGCAGGGAACCGAGCAGCAGCAATGCCTTGGCGTGCATGAGAGCTGGAGTTAGCACGCCGGGGGCGAGCGGCCACGAGTTGTTTGGGACCCCCTTCGACGCTGGCTTACAGCATGCTCACGGGATCTATGTCGATCGCGACTCGCACTGCGCGCTCCGGCTTGATACGGGCCACGGCCAAGAGCACCTGGCGAAGCGCGCGGCGTTCTCGTGCACGCACCATGAATCGGAAACGATAGCGATTTCTGAGGCGAGCCAAGGGCGCCCTGGCCGGGCCGATCACCTGCGCGCCGGCCGGTGCAGCTTTGCGGGCAACGGCTGCCAGTCGCTCGGAGGCGCGCTGCACTTCGTCGGCGTCGAGCCCGTCGACTTTGACCAGGGCCAACCTCGCGAACGGCGGATAACCCAGCTCGCGCCGAGCCTGCATTTCTCGAGCGATGAAGGCAGGAACGTCGTGGTTCGCTGCGAGTGCTACGGCGGGATGCTCGGGTTGCCTGGTCTGTATCAACACGGTGCCGGGGGCATCGCCACGGCCCGCGCGCCCGGCGACCTGCACCAATAGCTGGAAACACCGCTCCGACGCCCGAAAGTCCGGCAGCGAGAGCGCCGCATCGGCGTTGAGCACCCCCACCAGAGTGACCATGGGCAGGTCGTGGCCCTTGGTGACCATCTGTGTACCCACCAAGATATCGATTTCGCCGCGCTGCATGCGGGCCAAGACACGCTCGCTCTTGGCCCCGGCGGCGACATCCCTGTCGAGGCGCGCGACCCGCGCCGTGGGGAAGGCTTGGGTCAACTGCTCCTCGACGCGTTCGGTGCCTATGCCCTCCTCGGCGAGGCGAGAAGAGCCGCAGCGCGCGCAGGTTCGTGACCGCGCCGTCGTGTGATCGCAGTAGTGACAGGTGAGCCTTTCGGTAGGCGTCCGGTGCAGCGTCAACGCCACCGAGCAATGCGGACACTGGGCGAATTGCCCGCAGCCTTCGCACACGAGGCTCGGGGCGAACCCACGACGATTGAGAAACAAGATGGCCTGTTGCCGGCTTTCTAGACAACGCTCGAGTGCGCGATGGAGCGGCAGGCTCAAAAAGCGTTGCCCCGAAGGACCGGGACCGAAGCGCTTCAGGTCGATCACTTCCACTTTGGGCAAGGCGGCGGCCTGGCGCGCCCTCGCGGGCAATTTCAAGCGCTGCATTTTGCCGCTTCGAACCGCGGCTTCGCTGTTCAGCGACGGAGTGGCGGATCCGAGCACTGCCACGGCATTGGCGCGATGCGCGCGCAACAGAGCCATGTCGCGCGCGTTGTAGCGCACGCCGTCTTCCTGCTTGAACGAATGGTCGTGTTCCTCGTCGACGCAAATCAGCGCGAGATTGCCGACCGGAGCAAAGAGCGCCGAGCGGGCTCCTACGGCCACCTTGTACGTGCCGCTGCGGAGCTTCTTCCACATCTCCAAGCGTTCGCGGGTGCTGAGGCCACTGTGCACGATGGCGATTTCGTCGCCCAGGCGTGCACGAAACCGAGCGGTCAGCTGAGGGGTCAGCGCTATCTCCGGTACCAGGACTATCGCTCCGCGCCCGGCTTGCAGACAATGTTCCACGGCGTGCAGATAGACCTCGGTCTTTCCGGAAGCGGTCACGCCGTCGAGTAAGAATGCCCGAGGCTGGCGTGCGTCGATGCTTTCGATCAGGTTCTGAACGGCCGTTCGTTGAGGTGCGGTCAGGTCGGGGCGAACGTCACGCGCGATGCTCGATGCTTCATTGTGGGCAGGTTCGAACGGTCGACGTTCGATGCGGCACAGGCCGAGTTCGCACAGTTTTTTTACCGTCGCGCGCGCGCCTTTGAACTCACGCTCCAGCTCGGCCAGTGCCAGTGCTCCGGCCTGCTCCAACCTGGCGAAGACGGCGGCGGCCTTCTGCGACAGGGGTGGCGGAGTCCCGTTCGAATGGGCTACGGCAAATTGGACCAACTTACCCACGGCTTGCACCTTCGAAGTGTCGAAGAGCCCCTGCGCCGCGAGTTTGGCCACGCGGTCTTTCTCGAGGGCCGGCAAAGCCAAGCGCACCACTTCACCAATCGGGGCCAGGTAGTAACGTGCCAGCTCCAGCAAAAAATCCAAAAGCTCGGCTTCCACGATGGGTTCGGCGTCGAGCACCGCCGAGAGCGCTTTGATCTTGTCCCGGTCTACGTCGCTGGGAGCTTCGGCGCTTGTATCCAACACCACACCAAACAGCTTGCGGCGGCCGAATTCAACGAGCACTCGTGCGCCGCGCACGGGCGCGCGAGCGACACCAGCGGGTACCGAGTAGGTGAAGGCTTGTCCGAGCGGGACGGGGACTGCAACGCGAACGAACACGGGGGCTAAGGCGCGGCCCGTAAGCCCAGGTCAGCGCGTCAACAGCACTAGCACAACCACCATCATCAACAGGGCCGCGACCGCGAACAGCCGTTTGAAAGGCCGGTGCTGCAATGGCTCCGGATCGCTCCGCACGGGTGGGTTCAGCGGAGCGGCGCGCTGGGCCTGAGCCTCAGCACCACCAGAGTCGCGGCACGGGCTTTCGGCTCGAAAGCCGGCATCGCTGGCGGGTTTGGCTTGGCTGGTCTCCGGCGGCGGAGCCGCAGGCAGACTCTCGGTCGTGACCACACCGTTGCTCTCGGTGGTGGTGGCGAGACTGTCGACGATGGCCTTTGCGGCCAGCTCGCGGGACCGGCGCCGCTCCAGAATTTCTTGGGCGAAATGTTCGGTGAGCCAATCACCGAACTTGAGCGGGCTGGCGAACAAGGCCGCCGAGCGGACGTAGGCTTCCAAGTCGGCGCGCATGGCCGCCGCAGAGGCGTAGCGTTCGTCCGGGTTTTTCTGCAGCGCCTTGTGCACGATCGCGTGCAGCCGCTGTTCTTCGGGATAGCCGCGCTCGACGAGCGGCGGGATCTTCGCCTCCGCCGCCATGTCGAGCGTGGGTGGCTGGCGATTGGCCCCCCTGTACAGGCGCCTGCCGTTCAATAGCTCCCATAGAATGATGCCAGCGGCGAACACGTCCGAGCGCTCGTCGATGCTGCTCCCGGATGCAGCTTCCGGGCTCATGTAGCCCGCTTTGCCTTGAATGCCGACCTCGGGCACCGAGGTTTGCGCTCCGAACGCTAGCGCAATGCCGAAGTCACAGAGCTTGACGTCGCCCTCGAAGCTGATGAGCACATTGGAGGGCGACACGTCGCGATGCACGATACCCAGTCTTTCTCCCGATTCGCCGCGTTTGTTGTGGGCGTAATCCAGCCCACGCAGGACTTCGAGCAGGAGCAACAGCGTGTATTGAATCGGCAGTGGCAGGCGCTTTTTGGAACATTCCCTCAGCAGATCCCTGAGATCGAACCCCTCGACGTACTCCATGGCGATGTAGAGCACGTCGCCCGCTCGGCCCAGGTCCACGACCTGCACGATGTTGCGATGCGAAAGCTGGGCCGCGAGCTTCGCCTCTTGAGTCAACAAGCGGGAAAACTCCTCGCTATTGCTGAGCAGCGGTAGGACCTGCTTGACCACGACCAAGCGCTCACCCCCCAAGCTGGTCTTGGTCTGGCCCAGATACAGCCGTGCCATACCGCCTTCACCGATCTTGTCGAAGAGCAGGTAGGGTCCGAATAGTCGCGGGAGCGGTTCTTCTGACATCGACGAGAGGATCGTACTACCGCGGCTCGGGCCATGCCGCACCGAATTTGTGCCGCTGTGCGCTGCTGTGCGCCTATCGGCGCTGAGCAGAATGATTCCCTTTCGCTTGCTGCTAGCTCCTTGTTATCAAGAGCAGCGTGGCGCCGACGCTGTTCGTTGCAATCGCGCTTGCCGTCTTGGTGCTGGCCCTGCTGGCGTTTTCCAGAGCAACCCAGCTATTTGTGGGCAAGTTCGAGCGCGGCGCGTTCAAACTCGAACGTGGTCGCTGTCCCCCACGCCTGCTGGACGAACTGGCGGATATCGCACGTCTCGAGCGGCTGGACGGCGTGAGACTCAGCGTCGTCTCGGAGGCTGGGTTACCCAGAGTCACCGCCCAGGGGGCGATCAGTGATGGACAATTGCAACAGATCCGGAACGTCGTGGGTCGCTTCGACGTCGCCCGAATCCGACGAGGCGGGAGGCGCGCGTAATGCCTGCTCGGGTCAGCCGGACTCGAAGCTGTAAACGAAGGCGTCCGTTTCAGCGGTACTGCCACCCGACCCAAGATATGCCGTCAAGATATACATGTTATCGCCGATCACGTGCATGCGCCCGAGCTGCTGCTGACCATCCGGGCAAGTCGTATTGTACTGGATGCTCGTGTGCCCTGGTTTCTCGACTAGGGCATGCAGCTTGAGCTTGGGGGAGCACTTGCCGAAGATGGCGTTGCCGGCGCGCAAGAAGGCGCGGTTGTCGAGCTTGCCCGTGGGTGGCCGATGCAAGGCCACTTCGTAGACGACTCCACTTGGGGCTTTGACCCTCCAGGTCTTGATCCCGTCTCTTGTCTCCGCCTTCATCCCTTTGGGGACGATGACCGAAAATCCGGGCCCTTTGTAACGCTCCCAGCCGTCGGGCATGCCCTGGGCTTGGGCGTCTTTTGGCGGCGCCCCCGTCTCGTTGCAAATGTTGATGGCTTTGAATTCCTTGGCGCAGCTGTCGGGCACTACATTGGCGCAAAACAAGAAATCCTTGTCGGCGCGGGCGCATTCGAGCGCCGTGCGCACCACTCCATCGCAGGCAGGCGGATGTGCTTCGTAACCGTCGCATGTCGAGCGACAACCTTTCAGCTGCAGCGGCGTGCACTTCGGGGCCACTGCATCGCACATCTTGTTGCACAGGCTCGCCAAGGGTTCCTTGGGCGGGGCTTCTTCGCTGCCTTCTTCTTCCGAGGGTGCCGCAGGTTGCTGTTCGCGTTCGCTTGGCTCGGCTGCTTCGCCCAACTCGGGCTGTTCGGCTGGCGTCTGCGGTTCGGGGGCCGGCTCTGGCTCCGGTGTGGTGGCCGGGGGTGTTTGGCTCGAACAGGCCGCTAGGCAAGCGGCGACACACAAACCACGGACGGAGCGACCTCTGGTGGACATGGGCGCAGTCTAATCCAGCGCGGCCGCTGCTGACAAACCAACGACCCACCGTATGGGCGATCTCCCGGCTCGAATTTCAGTCGTGCCGCGCGCCGGCTCGTGGTGGGCATGTCAGTACTACTGATTTGCCTGCACGGGCGCTGACCCTTCACCACGACATTCGTGTGATGCCGAAGCGGCATGTCAGTACTACTGATTTGCCTGCGCGGACGCTGATCTACCCTCAGCCGGGCCCGCGCGGGCCTGCAATTGCACCGGCACTGCTACTGTGCAAAGGAGCATCGAGAGGCAACACGGTCAAGCGGGGCCAGCGCGTTTGCCAGTCCTTGTCACGACTCCTGCATCGATAAGCATTGGGGTCGCGCAACTCGGGACTCGGTCGCACGATCATCGAGAACAAATCGGTCAGACCGAAGGGTGCAACCACCTCCAAGCCGCCGTTTTCGCCAAGGGCCACCGCGACGCACGTCGCTGTCTCCGGCCAGCTCCTGAGGGCTGCAGCCAAGCTGGGGTATGGCTCGACCGGGCTTCCGAGCTTCGCGCTCTGCCAGAGGTGCACCGTGGCTTGGTTCGTCACCTCCCAGCGGTATTGCGGGAGCCTGCGTTTCAGCCGCTGTTCGAGGGTGACACGCTGGCATGCCGGATCGTAGTACACCACATCGATGTCGCCGGTCGGTTCGGCGCCGTGCCGCCCGTGGAGGACATCCCAGACGGTGTTGCGGATGACACCCGCTGCTGCATACGACTTCGGTGGCGCGTCGGTGGCAATGACGTGGAGCACTTCGAGCAACCAAGGCGTCGCGCGAACGACGCGGGTGAGCTCCAGCAGCAGAGCAGCCGGATAAAGCGCGGTGGTCATGGGTCGAATCGATAGGGGGTAGCCTGCGCCGACGCGCGCTTGGCGAAACGCTGACAGAACTCGTTGAGCCGCGAATACGGACCGATGGGGACGACGTCTCGAAAGCTCAAGTGGTCGACCAAGCAAAAGAGCGTCACCTCCAAGAAGCGCAGCTTTTCGAGCGGCGCGCCCACGATTTCTGGCGCGTTGTCCTCGAGCCAGGCCAGCATGTTGAGTAGGCTCTGCTGGTTTTTCTCGTAATGACGGTTGGTGGGGTCGACACCCGAGAGCTTGGCCATGATCAGCGCCACTTCGGTGCTCATGGCTTGCGTGACGAGTTCTTGCGCGTTGGCGCTCACCGCTAAAGTCAAGTGCTCGGGCCACTCCACCTCGGGCTTCGAGCTGGAGCGCCGCCACAGCTCCCTGCAAATGTTGAGCGCCCCGAACCAGTGACCTTCGGGCGTGGCGAGGGTCGGGAGCCTGAGCGCTGGATTGCCCCCGTAGGCTGCCGGGGTACTCACCATCAGGTCTGGCACGATACGAAACTCGTAGGCTAGGCCGAGCTCTGCGGCGAAAATCCGCGTGACCCGTGTGAAGTGAGAGCTCGAACGACCATACAGAGCCATCGATCGCATGCCGGCAGTGTAGCGCTGGCGGGCGCGTGTGCGACTCGAACCCGAGCTATCCGTGCTACAGCCAGCGGATGCCGAACGATATAGCGAGCACAACCGAAATCGAGGCGGCCGTGTTTCGGCGTCTCGTGCAACACTTTCGCGAACACACCGAGGTTCAGAATATCGACGTCATGAACGTGGCGCACTTTTGCCGCAATTGTCTGTCGAAATGGTACCGGGAGGCAGCGGCGGAACGCGGCGTCACGCTGCAAGATGCGGAGGCGCGGGAGATCATCTACGGCATGCCGTACTCGGAATGGAAATCGAAATACCAAAAGTGAGGTGTGGTCGCGCCCGATCGCGTGGCTCAGTCGATGAGCTCTCCCAGCCGAGTTGCGACCTTTTCGTAGAGCTCTCCGGCAGCGGCTGCGACGCTTTCGGGTTCTATGCAGGCGCCGCCGATCACGACCTGGTAGGCAACTCGCGCGCAGTATTCGATATTCCCGTCGTTGTCGGCGTCCCTCTTTCCTACAGCCACGTCTCCGCCTACGCCGAGCGCACCCCCTACGGTTAGGCTGTTGCCCGACCACTTCAGCGTTGTCTCGGCGGCGATTGCCGTCGCTGCCAGCCCGGCGTTGAGGCCGGTGCTTCCGTCAGGGTTATGTACCCCTATATGCGCATCGGCTTCGAGTGTGCGCACCTCCCACGAACCCCAGTCGGAGCTCATGCCGACACGTGCCAGCCCTGCCTGGAACTCCGTCTGAGCGCCGAGTTGAGCCGAGGCGGAGAAAAACTCGAAGTTGCCGCCATCGGCGTGACCTTTGAGCCAGGCTGCACCGGCATAGACCGAGTCACCAGCGCTCGTCGCCCCTGCTCTGGCATAAAAGGGCCCTAGCTCGGTGGCGGCCGTGCGCTGGGAATTGTTGTTCGTGTTGGTTTCTTTGGGCTTTGGCTCGGAGGAGCCCTCGCTGGTGGTCGCGGCCGGTCGTGTAGTCTGGCTGCGGGATACGAGAAGGCTGACGGCCGGTGGTAGCTCTTCGGACTGGGCCAGAGCAGGGTCATCGGGGGGAGCTCTGCACTCCAGCTCGGTGCTGGTTGGCGCATTCGACGACTGAACATCGGTAGATGTGGAGCTGCTCCAGTTATCGTTCGTGGATTGGCGCGGCTCGTTTCGTGAGATTGCTTCCGTCATTCAATGCTAGTCGCCGCCCGGGGCGCTCGGTTGCGTAGAAAACGAATCTGCCGTCGAGCTGACGCCATTGGGTTTCGGGCCAGTGCATAAAAGCAGAACGCTGAGTTACCCGCTCGGTGTACCCTCGCCGCCATGTCGCCCCTTGCGACCTATGTGATCGAGACGATCGTTACCCTGCTGGCCATCGTGATTCTGGCGGCGTTGGTGGTTTATGCAGCGCGCCGGGTGGGTGTGGGGCGGTCGCAGGGGCCGCTCGAGCTCGTGGGGCGGCTGCCGCTCGATGGTCGTCGCGCCGTTTATCTGGTCCGTGTCGATCAAAAGGTGTTCGTGCTCGGAGCCAGCGAGGCGGGGCTGGCCAAGTTGGGGGAGCTCGACCGCGAAGGGTTGGATTTGGAGCGCGCACAGGCGGCACCGCTCGGGTTTCGCGAGGTGCTCGCGCAGGCTTTCAGCAAGCGTAAGGCGCAAGATGACGATAGCGCGACGTAGGTGTTCGGTATGGGCTTTCGCCTTGCTCGGACTAGCGCCGGCCGAGGCTTGGGCGCAGGACCTGCCCGAGGCTACGTTTTCCCAGCCTATCGTGCTGGTGGTGGCGCTGGCCTTTGCGGCGCTCGCGCCCTTTTTGTTCATGTCGCTGACGGCCTTCGTCAAGATCTCCACCGTGCTGCAAATCGCTCGGGGCGCGATTGGAGCTCACAATATTCCAAGCAACACGGTGGTCATGGCGCTCGCTGGCGCCCTCACACTGATCGCCATGGCGCCAGTCGGCACCCGCATCATGGAGCGTGCCGAGCCCTTGTTCGACACCGAGGGTCCCCCAACGACGAGCGAGCTCGTCGGGGGACTGGTCACTGCTACGCGCGAGCCGCTGCGCGAATTTCTGAAGGCCAATGCTTCCGGTCGCGAGCGCACGCGCTTCTTCGAGCTGGCGCGCCAAAGCTATGCGCCCGAAGATCGCGGTCAGGTAGGGCCCGACGATCTGCCCGTGATCATTCCAGCCTTCGTGGTCACGGAGCTCGTCGAGGCGTTCGCTTTGGGCTTCGCCATCTATCTACCGTTTCTGATCATCGACTTGGTGGTGGCCAACGTGCTGCTTGCGCTGGGCATGCAAATGATGAGTCCGAGTCAAATCGCGCTGCCCTTCAAGCTTCTGCTCTTCGTCGCAGTCGACGGTTGGGGTTTGCTGTCCCAAGCCCTGGTGACGGGCTACTCCCCGGGATAGCCATTGGTCCGCTGGTCGGCCAATGGGTTTATCAGGAGCCTAGGGAATAATGAGCCGGTTGGGCGGTTGTGAGCGGCGCTGGGCCAAGTCGGAAACGCCCGGCGCCCAACCCCATGAGATTGACACACAAGGAGCCATCGCTAGGATGCCGCCGCTCAGCGCTGCGTGGGATCCGCAGTAGTGGGCGAGCTTTCGTTCGACGCAACCTTTTCATCACGGAGGTCGGATGTCCACCGACGTCATGATCGAGGCCAACGGGCTGTCCAAACGGTTCGGATCAGTCCGCGCACTCGACAAAATCAGCTTCAAAGTCAACAAAGGCGAGGTGGTTGGCTTCCTCGGTCCGAACGGGGCCGGCAAGTCCACCACGATGCGCATCCTGACCTGCTTCATCTCCCCGACGGTCGGCTCGGCGAAAGTGCACGGCTACGACGTGTTCGACGATCCCCTGGAGGTTCGCAAGTCCATCGGATACCTGCCCCAACGCGCGCCGCTCTACACCGACATGAGTGTAGAAGAGTACCTGCGCTTTACGGCCGATGTTCGTCACCTCGACGAAGCCCGCTTCAAAAAGCAGCTGGGCAAGGTGATCGAAATTTGCGGCCTTGCCCAGGTTCTTACGAAGGATATCGGGACCTTGTCGCACGGCTATCGACAGCGCGTCGGCCTGGGCCAGGCGTTGATTCACGACCCGCCCATCTTGATTTTGGACGAGCCCACCGCCGACCTCGACCCCAACGAGAAGGCGGAGGTCATCCGTTACATCAAAGAAATCGGCAAAGATCGGACGATCTTGCTGTCGACGCACAATTTGGCCGAGGTCGAAGAGGCCTGCGCTCGAGCCATCATCGTGAGCAAGGGGCGCATCGTTGCCGATGGCCCGCTCGACGAGATTCGCGCCAAGACGGGCAGTGTTCGCTACCTGATCTGCATCGACGAGAAGCACGCCGAAGCAGGTGGCAAACCGCCGAGTGCGACGGCGGTACAAGAAGCCCTCCAACGATTACCTGGCGCCAACGCGGTGCGCGAGCTGCCGACGGACGAAAGCGCACACAAATTCGAGGTCAGCGGCTCCGAAGATACTGATTTGAGGGCGGAAATTTTCCGTCTCATCGTGGCCAACAATTGGACGTTGCTCGAATTGTCGCGCAAAGCCCAGAGCCTCGATGCCGTCTTCCGTGACCTGACCAAGAGCGACGAGCGCCTCGATCGCGGTGAAACCTGGGAAGGTGACGAGGACGACGACGAGCGCGAAGACGACGAAGAAGAAGAGTCCAAGTCCAAAGACGACGAAGAAGAAGAGGAAGAGGACGAGGACGAAGATGATGACGACGATGACGACGATGACGACGACGACGACGACGACGACGACGACGACCGCAAGGAGAAGAGGTGAAGCATGTCACCCATGATGACGATTGCGCGGCGTGAATTTCGCTCCTACTTCGATTCTCCGCTCGCCTACGTGGTCATTTGCCTGAGCTTTTTGGGGCTGGGGCTGATCTTCTTCTTGTGGCCGGGCCGCGGGTTCTGGCAGGCCGATCGCGCCAGTCTGCAAACCTTGTTCTACTTCGCACCCGCGGGTCTCTCGATCTTGGTGATCCCGGTGGTCACGATGCGCTTGATGGCGGAAGAAAGGCGCAGCGGCACGCTCGAGATGCTGATCACGCTGCCCGTAAAAGACAGTGACGTCATCATGGGCAAGTACCTGGGCGCCCTCGGCTTGGTCTTGACCTTAGTGGCCGCCACGCTGGCTTACCCCCTCTTCATGTTCAAGTTCCCCTGGGTTCTCGGGCCGCTGGACATGGGTCCGGTTTGGAGCGGCTACTTTGGGCTCTTGCTGTTTTCGTTGGCCGCGGTTGCGGTGGGTCTGTTGATCAGCTCCCTCACGGACAGTCAGTCGATCGCGTTCTTTTTGACGTTCTTCGTGCTTGGCGTGTTCTGGTTCTCCGGAATTTTGGCCGACTACCTACCGGGCACGCTGGGCAATATCCTCAATTTCATGAGCTTCGAGTCGAGAATGGAAGGCTTCATGCGCGGGTTGATCGACACGCGTGACGTCGTGTTCTTCCTCTCGGTCGCCGCAGTGGCTCTGGTGGTGGCATTCCGCGCGCTAGAGCGCCGAAAGTGGGCATAGATTCATGGCAAGCGAAGAAAAGAAACGAAAAGTCGCAGCCCAGACCGGGCTGTACCTCGTCGTCATCGTCGGCATCGCCGTGCTGGCGAATATGCTGTCGGCGGGCGCCTATTCTCGCGCAGACCTGACACGTAACGATCGTTACACCCTGAGCAAGGGCAGCGCGCGCTTGGTTTCGGAGCTGAAGGAGCCCGTGCGTGTCGACGCTTACGTCAAGACGGGCTTGGCGCACCTGGATGCGTTCGTTCGCGACTTGACCGATCTGCTCAAGGAGTACGAGCGAAACGGAGGCGGGAACTTCAAGTACACGATCATCGAGCCAAACACCGACGAGCTGCGCGAGAAAGCCAAAGAAGAGGGCTTGCAAGAGCAACCGTTCGGCGAAGCCAACGCAACCGCAGACGACACGGGTCAGCTCACCATGGGGTACATGGGGTTGGTCTTCAAGTACGGCAGCGAAAAGATCGTGTGGCCGATGAACCCGTCTCAGCGGGACGGCTTGGAGTTCTGGATTACCAACAAAATCCGCGAAATTCGCGACAAGAACGACGACATCAAGCACCGCATTGCCGTGATCACCGGCAAGGACGAGCTCAAGCTGAGCGACACGAATCTGGTGGCGCGACAGGGCCGCGGCGGTGCGCCGAGCCTCAAGTCGATCATCGATCAGGCCTTTCCCTTCTACACCGTAGAAGAGCTCGATCTCAAGGAAGGAGCCGAACCGATCGACAAGGAGCTCGAAGGGCTCATCATCACCCAACCTCAGAAGGAGTATACGGAAAAGGAGCTGCGTCGCATCGACGAGTTCTTGATGTTGGGCAACAAGTCCTTGGCCGTCTTCGTCTCGGCCGCGACCATGAAGCCGAACGATGCCAGCATGAGCGCAGAGCTCAAGTTGCACGGATTGGACAAGCTGCTGATCGGCTACGGTCTAGACGTCAAGAAGAACGTCGTCTTCGACCATGGCGCCCAGCTTCGCATGCAGATGTTGCTGCCGCCGGCGCAAGTGGCTCGTGTCAGGCACCCCGGCATGGCGCAGCTGGTCGACGACCCCCGCTTCGACGAAGACGAGCGCTTGCTCGATACCAGCTTCCCTGGGTTCTTTCGAATCGAGCAACTGGTCTTCCCCTACCCGTCGAGCATTCAGCTGCTCAGGGACAAGCAGCCTTCGGACGTGGAGCTGAAGGCAGTGGCTCGCACGACTCCCGTGGCGAGCGTAGAAACGGGAGACAGTGTCGACCTGAAACTCAATCAGGAATGGAAGGTCAAAGAGCCTACCGAGCAACGCATCATTGCCGCCATTGCACAAGGCAAGCTCAAGAGCGCGTTCGCTGGAAAGCCTTCTGACGAGATCAAACCCAAGGAGCGCGCGCCGCACCAGTCGCGGGTGCTTGTCGTGGCGTCGGGTCAATTCCTGACCAATCCGTTTGCCTACGCCGGCAACGGGCCGGAGCTTGGCGGCCAATTCCAGATGTTTGGTGGCGTGGGTGGAGATCAGCAGCTTCAAATGCTGGCTGGCCCCTATGCGCAGAGCTTCTTGACCGGCACGATTTTGGCCGTGAAGAACACGCTGGACTGGATGAGCGGCGATGCCGATCTGATTGCAGCCAGCGCCAAGATCTTGGGTGAGCCAAACCTCACCTACGCCAGCCTCGAGAAGCCGACCTACAACGAAAAGGCTACCGAAGAGCAAATGCGCAAGCAGGACGAAGAATACAGAGGTCAGCGTAAGGAGCTGCAGCAGAAGGTGCAGTGGAGCTTGACGTTGGGTGTGCCGTTCCTGTTCGCCGGGTTCGGACTGTTCCGTTGGAATGTCCGCCAGTCGAGGAAGCAGCGGACCAGAGCCAAAGGTTGAGAGAGAGTTCGATGACCCCAGACACGAAGCTATATTTGGCCGTTGGTGCTTTGGTAGTGCTCGGTGGAGCCTACTACTTGCAGACGCAGAAGCGGGCAGAAGAAGCCGCCGAGCACAGCTACGCGGCAAAGGCCGCCGATCTGCCGCAGATCAAGGTCACGGACGACGACATCAAGAAGATCGACAAAGTCGTGATCGAAACGCCTGCCCAAGAAGGCGATGACGACAAGGAGAAGAAAGAAGCTCAAAAGCACGTCTTGGTCAAAGACGGTGAGGAGTGGAAGCTCGAAGAGCCGGTCAAGGCGCTGGCCAACAAGGGTAACGTCGAGAGCCTGCTCAAGAACTTGAAGTCGCTCAAGGTCAAGGAGCTCATCACCAAAGATCCGAAAGAGTTCGAGAAGTACGAGCTCACGGACAAGCAGGCCCTGCACGCCGTTTTCTACAAAGGCAAGGACCCGGCATACGAGTTCTGGTTCGGCGAGCGTGGCGGCATTGGTCAGATGACCCGTATCAAGGGCAAAGAAGGCGGCTACGCGCTCGACGGCTACTCGAGCTACCTCTACGAACGCGACACGAAAGGCTGGCGCGATCTCACCATCTTCAAGTTCGACGAGAAGAAGGTGAAGACCGTGGATCTCGAGAACGAAAACGGGAGCTTCGCGTTCGTCAAAGAAGGGGACAGCTGGAAAGGCAAGTACCAAAAGGCGAAGCTGGCGCCGCCGGCTGCCATCAAGGATTTCGACCCGAAGAAGGTCGACGATTTGCTGCGTGCCTACAAGGCGCTGAACGCGAACGAATTCGGCGATGGCAAGCAGCTGTCCGACGTGGGCCTGGAAGAGCCCTTGGGTAAGCTGGTCATCACTCTAGACGATGGCGCCAAGCGCGAGCTCTTGGTCGGCTCGAATGCCGAAGGCACCAGTCGCTGGGTCAAGAAACCGGACAGCGAACAGATCTTCAGCATCTCGAGCTGGGCGGGTGATTGGACCACTGCCGAGCTCAGCAAGTTCCAAAAGAAGGACACGGACAAGGACAAAAAAGCCAAGGGCGACGATGCCGGCGCTGATGACTCGGCAGACATGGCTCACGACCTAGAGTGAGCTGGTCGCCCGCCCGCCAGGCATGGTAAGAGCGGGCTCTCATGCTCGTCACTGCGCACCGTCAGGGCTTTGTCATCGGGCTCTTGGGGGCTCTTGCGTGGTCGCGCGCGTGGGCGCAGGAGCCCGCCGCCGTCGATCCGGCCGGTGTCGGTACCGAAGGCGAGCCTGGCTCCAGCGCTGCCGAAGCACCGGAGCAAGAGGCTGAAGAAGATAGCCTAGAAGGCTACGCCCCACCCAGTGCGGAACCAGCCGGTGAAGCGGACGACGAGGCCGATGCAGACGTCGAGGCACCGACCGATGAGCTGCCGCCGCTGCCTCCGCCGGCTGCGCCTCGGGGCTCCGAGCAGCTACCCAAGCCAGTTCCCGAAGCGCGTTCGGCCAAGCCCTCACGACGAGTCGTGCTCGGGGTTTATGCGGGAGCGGTGCACCGCAGCTCGCAAGACGATCGGGTGACCTATGGCACCTCCTTCGCCTATGGTCCGAAGGCAGCGGTGGAGATTTTCCCGTGGCTGCGAACGGTGGCCTATGCCCGCTTCGAGGACATTCCGGTCGACGCACGACCCGGTGCCTTCGATACCGGCGAGTACCGCTACCCGAACACCAGTATCGAGCAACCCGCGCTCGACTCCATCGGCCTCGGGTTCCGCGTAGAGCCGACGCTGGTGCTGAACGAGCAGTGGCGTATCATGGCGGCTTTCGACATCGCCTGGAATCGCTTCAAGGCTCAGCCGCCCGCGACGGAGGGTGACACGCACGTGAGGTCCGCCGAACGCGCGGGCGTTGGGCTCAACTACAAGGCTGGGATAGGTCTCGCGTGGGAGCCGATTGTGCATTGGCTGGAGGTGTCGGCCCTCGGCGAGTATGGCGTGTTCAGTAGCCAGGATGGCACGGCCTTCGATGACGTGCTGCAGGGCTTCGACCAATCGGGCTATGTCGTGCATTTGGCGCCCCTGCCGCGCTTCGAGCGATCGTTCGAGCTGACACTTTCGGTCAGTGTTATCCTGTAGCAGTGCGCCGGATCTGCAGACTGATGCTGTGCGTTTCGATCGCGCTGTTCGGCTATGGCTGCCGCAAGCTGCCTGGCCCGCGTGAATGCCAGCGTGTGGCCGTAGCAATCCTGGGAATACAGGATGCGGCACTGCTTGCCGACCCACGAGTGAAGCAAGAATTCGACAAGCTCACCATGGATTGCCTGCTCACCCCGTTCGATCGAGAGCTCGTGCGCTGCATCGAGGAGAGCAATCGCTCGCGCCTCTGCCTGGGACAGTTTCGCTACCGCCTGGAGGCCATGGAGCAGAACGACCAGAGCAAGCCTGACGATTTCGACGAGCCGGTCCGGCGCTGGTGAACGCCATGTTCGCTTGCACGGCGCCAGCGTGGGACCAAGCCTAGGGGCCCATGACCGAAGACGCGAGCGAACCCCTGGAGCACGTCGACCTTTCCACGCGTTCGTTGGCCGCGCTGGAGTGGGGTGATTTGCTGAACCAGCTGTCGGACGAGTGTGCCAGTGAGCCGGGGCGCCGCGCGATGCTGGCGCTGGCGCCGGCGCGTTCGTTGTCCGAAGCGCAACATCGCATGCAGCTTGCGGCTGCGGCGCTCGAGCTGGATGCGGCTGGCAGCGCTTTACCCGCCGCCGACTTCGCGGATATTTCCGAGCTGCTCGAACGGCTCGAGCGGGGAGCGAGTGCCGCCGGGAGCGACTTGGTCAAGATCACCCAAGTCCTCGAGCAAGCGGGGCGCTTGCGCGCCGCAGTGACGCCTCACGCCGAGACCCGTCCTCATCTGGTGGCGGCGCTCACGAGTGAACCGTCGCTCGAGCGCCTCGCCGAGCGGCTCCGCGCCGCCTTGGAACCAAGCGGGGAAGTCTCCGATGCCGCTTCCGCCACACTGGCCTCGTTGCGTGCCAAAGTGCGGGACACCGAACACGAGCTGCGACAGCAGCTCAAACGGCTGATTGTCGCGTATCGGGACTTGCTTTCCGGTGACTATGCGGCCGAACGCGAGGGGCGCTACGTATTGCCCGTACGCGCCGACGCGCACCGGCGGGTCGAGGGCAGCGTGGTGGGCTCGAGCGGTTCGGGCAACACGTTGTTCGTGGAACCCAGGGAGATCCAGACCCTGGCCAATCGCTTGAGGGTGCGTGAGGCGGAGGCCGAACGAGAAGCAGCGCGCGTTCTTGCCGAGCTTTGCCGTTTGGTTTTGCAGCGACATTCCGCCGTGAACGAGGCATTTCGGGCGTGCGTTCAGGCGGACGTGCTGATCGCACTGACGCGCTGGTCGAAGGGCAGCGCTGCCTATCCCATCGCAGTCAGCGACGCTCGTGTGCTCGAGCTGCGGCAGGCTCGACACCCGTTGCTTGCCCGCTCGCCGGACGTAGTGGCCAATGATCTCTCGCTGAGAGCAGGTGAAGCGTTGGTCGTATCCGGACCCAATGCCGGCGGGAAAACGGTGGCGCTGAAAACGCTGGGCCTGTTCGCTCTAATGGTGCGTGCGGGGGTTCCGCTGCCGTGCGCGCCCGAGTCGCGCGTCGGCTTCTTCGACGAAGTGCTGGCGGACGTCGGAGATCAGCAATCGCTGGTGCATTCGCTGTCTACGTTCAGCGGCCACGTGCGCAAGTTGGCCGCCATCCTCGCTTTGTCGCGCGAAGGCACGCTCGTGCTTTTGGACGAGATCGCACAAGGCACCGACCCCGAAGAAGGCGCCGCTCTCGCAGGCGCCGTGCTCGAAGCGCTTGCGGCAAGAGGTGCGGCGACGGCCGTCACGACCCACTACGAGCGACTGAAAGAGCAGGCAGCCGGCCCGGGGCCGCTGAAGAACGCTTGTGTGGGTTTCGATTTCGCGCGCTTGCGGCCCACCTTTCGGGTCACGCTCGGTGCATTCGGACCCTCGAGTGCTTTGCTGGTTGCCGCACGCTACGGGATCGGTGCCGAGCTCATTGCGCGCGCCAGAGAGCTTTTGCCAAGCGAGGCCCTGGAGCGCGAGCGCGTCGCCCAGGAGCTGGCTCGTGAGCGCGAACGCTTGGCAGAGCGAGAGCGCGAGCTCGATGCCGAGCGCGACAGGCTCGAGCTTGCTACCCGCAGGTTGGAAATGGACCAGCAACGCTTCCAGCACGAGGCTCGAGCTCGCATCGACCAGGAGTCTCAGCGGCTGCTCACGGAGGTGAAGCAGGCGCGGGCGGAGCTGCACGCCGCACGCCAGCGTTTGCGCACTCAGGCGCGAGGGCCAGCCGAGCTACGAGCGATCGAACGCGACGTGAGTCGCGTGGCCGCCAAAGTGGCGCTGGGTGGTACTCTCGCGCCCGAGAAAC
>CBFGRJ010000064.1:0-24830 GCA_965651135.1 uncultured Myxococcales bacterium | reverse complement strand
CTGGTCTTGCCGTAAATGCGCGACCCTTTGCCACAGGCATCGGTGGCGATCATGTCGCCGATGGTGGCGCGGTTGCTGGGGGAAAGATTGGGCGCAAAGAAGACGCCATGAGGCCGCAAGTAAGCATTCAGCTGGTCGAGCACCACTCCGGGCTCGACCGTTACCGTTCCCGCATCGAGGTCGAGCTCGACGATGCCGTTCATGTGCCTGGACAAGTCACAGATCACTCCGTCGCACAGGCTCTGGCCGTTGGTGCCCGTGCCGCCGCCCCTGGGGCTGAGCTTCACGTGCCGAAATCGAGGGGCAGCGAGCAACTTCGCCACCCGCGACACATCGCGAGCATGCTTCGGAAACACCACCGCCTGGGGCACCACCTGGTAGACGGAGTTGTCGGTCGCGGTCACGAGCCGCGTCGCATAGTCGGTGGAAATTTCGCCTTCGAAGCCGCTGTCGCGGAGCGCTTCTAGGTAGTCGGCATAGCCCGGCGCGAGGCTCTCTTCGCCGTCCAGAATCGGGATCATCTCGGTGTGATATCGCAGATTGCGCCGGTCCGGGCCAGCTCTGAATCGGGGTGTAGATCCACGACCCACGCTCGGGGTACTTCGCGCGCGATCACTGCACCCGCCAGGTCGATGAAGGCTATGCTGGAATCCAGAATGCCCCCGTCGCTGGAGACAGCGATATGACCGGTGAGGGGGATTTCCCGGTCGGGATTGGCCACCAGCGCCACGTCCCAATCGAGGCCTTCTGCCGAGAACACTTCCCGTAGCATGCCGGCAAGCTTGCCGCTGTTCGAGACGGGCCTGTCCAGATACCACGTGACGCTTGCCGGCTGCGCTCTGCCGAGTGCGCGCGCGAGCAGCCTGATCGCGGTCCCCGTTTCGGCCACGCGCCGATACGTTCCGTGGACGCTCGCCAAATCTCGATACAACCCGTCGAGACACAAAAGTAGGACGCCTCCGCTGAGCGCCACTTCCACGGTGATCAGGCAATTGAAGCCGTCGACGGCAATACCGCGTCCGGAGGCGTGCCCGACGCTCAGGCGCTTGGCGCTTCGCTCCTGGATGATTCGTTCGGCTGCCACTCCGCGCAGCAGCGCCATGCGTTGGCGAGCAAACAGTTGAAAGCGGTCGCCCACGAGCTCGAGCGCTGCGTCGCTCGTGTAGCCACGGGACAATAGCCAAGCATAGTCTTGGCCAGCCCGGCGCAGCTTGTCGAGCTCCGCGGGTGCGAACAACCGTTCGTCCTTGGGATGCGGCCCCCGGTGGGCGCGTCGGTCTGGCATGCGGCGGTTCGGATCAGGCGGCCTCGAACAGCCCCGCCGCACCCTGGCCGCCACCAATACACATGGTAACGATCGCGCGCTTACCGCCGCGACGCCTCAGCTCGTACAGGGCCGTTGCCGTGAGTTTGGCCCCAGTGCAGCCGAGCGGGTGACCAAGAGCAATGGCGCCTCCATTGACGTTCAGCTTCTCATCCGGAATTTCGAGAGTTTTTTGCACGTAGACGGCCTGACTGGCAAAGGCTTCGTTCAGCTCGAACAGATCGATGTCGGCCAGCGTTAGCCCGGTTTTTTTGAGCAGCTTTTGCACCGCCGGGATCGGCCCGACACCCATGATGGCTGGATCGACACCGGCGGTGGCAAACGAACGAAACGTACCCAAAGGCTGGATGCCGAGCTGATTCGCGCGCTCGCGAGTCATGACCAGGCCCGCGGCTGCTCCGTCCGAGAGCGGCGAAGCGTTGCCCGCGGTGACGGTGCCCTTGGCGGCGAAGGCGGGTCGCAGCTGGGCGAGACCCTCGAGGGTGGTATCGGGCCGCGGGATCTCGTCCGTATCGAAGCTGAAGGTTTGCTTTTCGTTCCCGCTGTAGCGCACGGCCGTCACGGGCACGATTTCTTCCTTGAACTTGCCCTGTGCGATGGCGGCTGCCGCCTTCTGCTGGCTGGCGAGAGCGAACTGGTCTTGTTCATTTCGTGAAATCCCGAAGCGAACGGCCACGTTTTCGGCGGTGATGCCCATGGGGGTATGAGCGCTCGGCAATCTCTCCATCAAGTCTGGAGACGTGCTCAGGTGAAAGCCGGTCATCGGTACGCTCGTCATCGATTCGACGCCGCCTGCCACCACGATATCGTGGTGGCCAAGAGCGATGGCCCCCGCAGCCAGGGCGATGGCTTGCAGGCCGCTCGAGCAAAAACGGTTGATGGTCATGGCCGAAACTTCTTGAGGCAAGCCCGCCAGCAGGCTGGCCAGGCGTGCGACGTTCAAGCCCTGCTCGCCCTCCGGCATCGCGCAGCCGAGCACGACGTCATCGACCATTGCCGGCTCGACCTGCGGCACACGCTCGAGCAGACGAGCCATCACCTCGCCCGCCAGATCGTCGGGGCGGGTGTGGGCCAGCGAGCCCTTGTGGGCACGGCCGACGGCCGAGCGGACCATTTCCGCGATCACGATTTCAGTCATGGTCGTGTATCTCCTATTTGCCGACTCTCGCTCAGTTTCTCAGAGGTTTGTTCTTTTCCAACATGTGCCGCATGCGGTCTTGAGTTTTTGGCTCGGCGCACAGGCTCATGAACGCTTCGCGCTCCAAGTCCAAAATATCTTGTTCGGTGACATCGCGCGCCGCGCCCCCTACGCCACCGCACAAGACACGGGCCAGCTTCTTGGAAATGAGGGCGTCGTGCTCGCTGGCGAACCCGCCGGAGAACATCGTATTGATGAGCATGGTCAGCGTCGCGATACCGCTTTCGCCCGGCAGTCGGTAGCTTCGCTTCACGGGAGGGTGGTACCCGCTCTGGCTCAAGCCCATGAGCTTCTGTTTGGCTTCGTGCAATTGGCGGGCGCGATCGAACGAAACTCCGTCGCTAGGCTGGAAGTACCCCAAACGCTGGGCCTCGTGAGCGCTGGTGGCCACCTTGGCCATCGCGATGTTCTTGAAAACCTGGGTCACGTACTCGTAGGTGTCAATCCGCACGCCGTCGGGCACGCTGCCCAGGGCGCGCCAAAGCAGATTGGCACAGCCGCCGCCCGCCGGAACCAGCCCGACGCCCACTTCGACCAGACCCGCGTAGGTCTCCAAAGCCGCTTGCGTCACGTCGGAGCCCAGGCAGAGCTCTAGGCCACCGCCCAGCGTCATTCCAAACGGAGCGGCTACCACGGGAACCTGAGCGTACTTCAGCCTCATGACCACTTGCTGCATCCGCTCGACCACCCTCTCGATCTGCTCGTACTGCTTCTGCTTGGCAGCCATCAGTACGAAGAACAGGTTCGCGCCCACCGAGAAGTTCTGCCCCTGGTTGAACAGCAATAGGCCGCGAAAGCGCTGCTCGGCGCAGGCCGCCGCCTCCTCCAGCAGTTGAATGACGTCCACATCGATGCTGTTCGCCTTGCTCGTGAACGTGAAGCCCAAGATATCGTCACCCAAATCCCAGGCCTCTGCGCTCCCGTTTTTGAGCACCGGTGCATTGCCTCGGCGCAGCGCGGGAAGCGCGACTTCGCGCGGATCTTCGCTGTGAGCTTTGTATTCGCCCTTCAACAGGTCATAGATTCGCCCCTGCTGATAGAACGCTTCGACTCCGGCCGCGCGCATGCGTTGAATCGTGTCCGGTAGCTCTATGCCTTCGCGCTCCATGCGGGCGGCGGTTGCTTCGAAACCGAGCGCGTCCCAGATCTCGAACGGCCCGAGCTCCCAATTGTAGCCCCAGCGCATGCCAGCATCGATGGCCACGACGTCGTCGCAGATCTCGCCGACTCTGTGGGCAGAATACACCAGAGAGCGCTTGATCACGTTCCATGCGAACTCACCGACGGCGCCCGGAGCATTCACTGTTTTTCGCACGCGAGCAGCAGGGTCTGCCTCTGCGGCTAGCTCTTTCGTTTGCTTCTTGATTGCGCTGTCACCAGCCTTGGGCCGGTACTGCATGTGCTCGCGATCGAGAGTCTCGATGCCTGCCGGTGTCTTGCGGTAAAACCCCCCACCGCTCTTGTCGCCCAGCCGCTTTTGCTCGATCATCGCTTTCACGAAGTCGGGCATGCGGAACACCTCGCGATCTTCGTCGTCGGTCAGCATCTGCCAGCAGTTGTCGACGACGTGAGCCAACGTATCGAGCCCTACTATGTCCGCGGTGCGGAAGATGGCGCTCTTGGGCCTGCCCAGCGGAACACCGGCAATATTGTCTACGTCTTCTGGTTGTAGGCCCGCGCGCAGCATTTCGTGCAGCGCGACCATGAGGGCATGAGCCCCAATGCGGTTGGCTACGAAGTTTGGGGTGTCTTTCGCGAAAACGATGCCCTTACCGAGCAACTCGCGTCCAAAGTGCTCGACTCGCCGCACCACCTCGCTGCTGGTGTTGGGGCCCAGCACGAGCTCGAGCAATTTCATGTAGCGAGGGGGATTGAAGAAATGCGTGACCAAGAAATTGCGCTGAAACTTCGCCGAACGCCCCTCGAGCATGTCGGCTATCCTGATGCCCGAGGTATTCGACGCCACGATGGTGTCGTCGCGGGTTAGGGCGTCGAGCTTTTCGAAAAGGCTCCGCTTGATATCCAGCCGTTCGATGATGGCTTCGATCACCAAGTCGACGCTCGAGACGATGGAAAGATCGTCCTCGATGTTGCCGACGCGAACCACTCGCGCGTGGTCAGGGTGCGAAAATGGCGCCGGCTTCTGCTTGCCCATGCGGCTCAAGGCTCCGAGCACCACTTGGTTTCTGGCGCTCGTGCCAGGGCCCGCCTTGTCCGGCACGATATCCAACAGCGTGACGTCGAGCCCGGCGTTGGCGATGTGCGCGGCTATGGCGCCACCCATCACACCGGATCCCAGCACACAGATCCGTCGAATTGGTTCAGTCATCGTAACCCCTTCGTCTGAGCGTATCGGTTGATGAATGCCAAGATAGCATCCGGCTGACGTCGGGGTCAGGCAAACGCTGTCTACCAGTCGGCCGGGTGGCGCACTGCTGCATTCGAAGCGAGCTATGGCGCCTTTGGCTCAACTACTTCGTGCGCTGACCGTTCACCCACTGTTCGACGCGCGCCACGCGTCCGGTTTCGTCCCAGTAGGTGGCGGGCCCGTGTTGCTTGCCCGACTGGTATTCTATGGCACTGCGCTTGTTGCCGTCGGCGTCCCAAATCGTGGTGAGCCCGTGGCGTTTGCCGCGCGAGTAGGTTCGTTGTGTCTTGATCTTCCCATCGGGGAACCATTCGGTTTCGACGCCGTCCTGGGCGCCTTGGTCGAACGGGGTTTCTTTTATCTTGTTGCCCGACTCGTTCCAGTAAACCCAAGTTCCCACGGCGACATGCCGCTGGTAGGAGCCCTCTTCCGCCTTTTTGCCATTTGGGTGAAAGCGCGTGTACCTGCCCTGATTGACTCCTTTGTCGGTCTTGCACCCGACCTCGCTATGCTCTGGCGGGGCGCCACCGTACAGAGTGGCTCCCTCCGGACACGGTGGCTCGTTGGTCCACCAGGCTTGCTCTTGAGTGGCCGCGCCTCGGCTGGGGGCCGGGGGGCTAGCCAAGTCATGAGGCGAGTCGGGGTCCGGCTTCGTCGCAGTTCCGGGCTCGCGATAGTTCGACTCGGACACAGTGACGGCGGGCGTCGTGGAACCGCCGCCACAGGCGACCAGCAACGGTACCACAAAGGCACACCTGGCCCGGTATAGTCTCCGCAGCTTGGGGGGTTGCTTCGCTTCGTTCATGGGAGGCTCCGCTCGGTCGAAGGGCGCGGTTAAGCTATGAGATCTCGACTCGATACATAAGCGTTATCTGGGGATGAAGGGCTCGCACCCGGTGCGACTTCGACAATCAGGCGGCCGGAACACCCGTCCAGGCGCTGGACATGCGGTTCAACCCTGCTTAACGCCTGAACATTTCCGTGCGATGGTGGGCTTCATGGCCAAGTCTGCGGCCAAGCGCACCGGGAAGACCGGACCCGAACCGCGCGCCAAGCCGCTCCTGCCGACGGCGCGGGCGAAGCGCCTCGTTGCGCGCGACCGCGCCACGGCTGGGCTGGTGCTTGACTTGCTCACCAACGAAATCCACCGTCTCAAGGGCGCCGTGGGCCGCGGCATGTACGAAATCGGGGTGAGGCTCGCGCGGATTGTCGATGAACGCCTTTGGGAAAGTCGGGGCTACAAGAGCTTCGAAGACTACCTGGAGCACGGCGTGTCTTTTTCGCGGTCGACGGGCTACAAGCTGATTCGCATCGCCCGTCGATTCGATGCAGAGCTGGCCGAACGCTATGGAGTCGAAAAGCTCGAGCTCGGGCTTCGCTACTTGGAGTCAGCTCCGCTGCGAGAACGACCTGCCGATCTCATGAGCACCGATTTGCGCGTGCGTGACGCCAGTGGCCGGTTTCGGTCGATATCGTTCCATGAAGCGACCCCTTCGCAAATCCGCGACGCCATCCAGCTCATGGGAGAGCCGAAGCCAACCCGGCGCCCGATACCGGAAGAATGGGAGCGTCGCGCCTCGGAGCTCGCGAAGGCATTGCCCCCGGCGCCAGCGGGTTTGCATAAAAGCAAGCGCGTGAGCGTCGAACGCGGCCTGGACGGCCGCCTCGCTCTCAGTTTTCACGCGATTGCGGTGCAAGACCTGGCTGCCTTTTTGAGCGAGTGCGCGCGCATCCTGAACCGCAAAAAGCGCGGGTTTTCTTGAGAAGAATCCGAGCTTGTCGCCCTGCACAATCCGCTGGAGTGGGGCGGCTAAGGTCGTGCTAGGTTCCGGCGCATGACGCTCTCCGAGCATCCCGCGTTGATCGTGTTGCATGTCACCGGTACCGACCGTCCCGGCATTACCGCGCGCCTGGCCGAGGTGATCGCCGAGGAAAGCGCCCACCTGGTGACCGTGGGCCAGTCGGTCCTGCACGGCTACTTGACGCTCTCGGCCATCGTAGACATTCCGCGAGAGTCGCTGGCCTTGCGCCGCCTGTTGTTCGAGGTGACCAAGCTGGGGTTGCGCTTGGAGGTCAGCGCCTACGAGCCGCCCGTGACCGGCGCGCGTGCGCCCACCCCGCTAGGGCTTTGCGTTACACTGCTGGGCCCGTTGGGCGATGGACGGGCTACGGCGGCCATCACGCGCTTCATGGCCGAGCGCGGCATCAACATTCGCGAAATTCGCTCGCTCAGCATGGACGAGCTGACCGGCTTGGAGCTCATCACGGACTTGCCCGACAACCAAACCTTCACCCAGCAGGAGCTGCGTAGCTTGCGCGGAGAGCTCCTGAAAAAGGGCATGGAGCTGGGCGTTGATTTGGCCGTGCAGCGAGACGACATCTTTCGGCGTAACAAGCGTCTGGTCTGCATGGACGTCGATTCCACGTTCGTCAAAGGCGAGTTCATCGACGAACTGGCCGCGCTGGTCGGCGTCAAGGAGCAGGTTGCCAACATTACGGCCCGCGCCATGCAAGGTGAGCTCGACTTCAAGCAAGCTCTGGCCGAGCGGGTGAAGCTCCTCGAGGGCCTCCCCATGGAGCGAGCGTTTTCGCTGTGCGAGCGTTTCGAGCTCACGCCGGGCGCCGACGAGTTCGTGCGCACGCTCAAACACCTGGGCTTTCGGGTGGGGCTCGTCAGTGGTGGATTCGATTTTTTCGTGAACCGGCTCAAAGATCGCTTCGGACTCGATTTCGCTTTTGCCAATGAGCTAGAGACAAAAGACGGAAAGCTCACCGGTCGAGTGCAGGGGACCATCGTCGACAGCGAGCGAAAGGCACAAGTGCTCAAGGACATGGCGCAGGTCTACAAATGCCGTCTGGAGCAGACCGTTGCCGTCGGAGACGGGGCAAACGACATGCAAATGCTGCAGACGGCGGGGCTGGGCATTGCCTTTCGAGCCAAGCCAAAGCTCCAAGAAGTGGCGGATATGAGCCTCAACCACAACGATCGCCTGGACACCCTGTTGTACCTGATGGGGTTCAGCGCTCGCGATCTCGCCCACCTGCACGGAAGGATGTGAAGCGACGGCTCACAGTGGTGGGGCCGGACGATGCGCTAACCGGCGTCGCCCCCGCGCGGTTCGAGCGGGCAAGCAAGACTTGCCGCCCCGGCGATCCGCTACATCGAGGACTGGTCCGGATTGCCGCCATTGTGGCCCGGCACGGGCTCAGGCGCGCCGTGGCACCTAGTGCCCGCGGGCCGCTCGTGAAGGCGCTCGATGCGCTGGAGCCGTGGGCGCGTGGCGAGCTCGAAGCGCGACAGCTCGGAAGGCTGCGCGGCGATTGTTTCCAGATGCTTCAGGACATCGAGCGCGCGACCCTCGAGGCCATGCGCCACTCGTTGCACATCATGCACGCCCCCAAGCAGACGTTGCTCGATGAGCATGCAGATCGCGCGGTGTGGCGCTACGTGCGACTCTCGGTGCGCTTGGCGGCCGAAGCCGTGATCTTGACGCTCGATGGTGTGGCATCGCCGCCCGTGTTGGCGTCCGTCATTCAGCAGGCCGCAGCGGCGCGTGCGTATCAGGCGGTCGGCTTGGGAGCTGCTCGACAAGCCGAGCTACGCGAGCGCGCGGTGGATCAAGCAATATTCGAGGTGCGCGACTTGGGTACCGAGGCGCATTCCGAGGCCGCTTTGGCGCTGCAGGTTTGGCACGAATTTCTGGGCGTGCGCTGGAAAGTGCTGCACGACGCTGAACGTGCCTACATCGACCAGTTCGTCGAGTGGGCGCTTTCTGGTGCCGAGCACTGAGGGGTCGTCAACCTCGTTTGCGTGCCAAGAGCACTCCGTCGCCCATGGGCACCAGACTGGCGGTCACGCGCTCATCGGCCAAGACTTTGGCGTTCAGCGCTCGGATCGCGAGTGTGTCGAGGCTTTGATCTTCGGCGCGGGCGACGCGGCCACCCCAGAGCGCATTGTCCACGGCAATCAGGCCTCCCGGTCTCAGCAGTTGGAGGCAGCGCTCGTAGTAGCCGTCGTAGTTTTGCTTGTCTGCATCGATGAAGCAGAAATCGAAGCTCTCGCGCGGTTCGCTGGTGATGAGTTGGTCCAGCGTCGTGAGCGCAGGCGCCAGCCGAAGCTCGATGCGCTGGGCTAGGCCCGCGCGCTCCCAGTAGCGCCGCGCAATGGAGGTCCATTCCTCGCTCACGTCGCACGCGATGAGTCGGCCATGCTCCGGCATGGCCCCTGCAATGCACAGCGAGCTGTACCCGGTGAACACCCCCACCTCGATAGCCTTCGTGGCTCCCACCAGCTCCACCAAGAGGGCGAGAAATCGGCCCTGATCGCGGCCGATCTGCATGCCCGGATACTCCGTGTTCAGAGTTTCCGCGCGTAGCTCTTGGACGAGCTCCGAATCCAGTCCCGCCGTGTCCAGCAGGTAGCGTCGAACGTCGTCTGTAATGAAGGAGCTTCGGGTCATCGCACTGATCGTCACCCGATATAGGGCGAGGGCAACGGGTCATCAATCCTGCGACGTCAAGCCGTCTCGTTTCGAGACAGCCGGCGTGCGCATGCACCTGCTGAAGAACCAGCTACACTGTAGGCGTGGCGCATACCGCATCCCATGATTCGGTACTTCCCGTTACCACGGATGTGGGCGCTGGAGAAGCCGGCGACCGAGTCTATCTCGTCCTCGAACGGCTGCCCGATGCGAGCAGCGCCCGACAGCTTGCGCTGGGCGTCTTGGCGCACCGCTTGGGGCTGCGTTCGGCGGACATGAGCGAGCTCTGCAAGTCATTGCCTGCGGTGATTCCCGCACCGCTGAGTCCTTTCCAGGATGCTGAGAGGATCATCACCGAATTGGCCGTGCACGGCGTTCGCGCTCGGCTTGCACCACGCAAGCTGGCCAGCGCACACTGCACGTTGCACCCCAAGCTCGACGCCACTCGAACCTGTTCGAGGTGCAGGAGGCGAGGGTGCCCGGTGTGCGTCGTCACCGTCGATCATGTCCCTCACTGCTTTCGCTGTCGCCGATTCGCCATGCTGGGCCGAGGATTCTTTTTGCTGCGGGTCAGCCTGCTCTTGACGGTGCTGGTGCTGGTTGGCCTTTGGGGCTACGGCGACGTCAAGAGCCGCGGAGCTCGCACCGAATGGCAGCGCACGCTCAGCGTCGCCCTGGTGGTCGTGGCCGCAGAGGCCGTCGACCCCGAGGCTGTCGCTCGGCTTGGCGAGCGACTCGCCGCGCTGGAGCAGCAGCTCGCCGAACAGTTTTCTCTCTATCGATCCGGACCGGCGCCCTTTCGCTTCGTGCTGTACGGTCCGGCGCAGGCCGGTTCCCCACCCAAACCACCCAACGACGGGAACCTGGCCGAGCTTGCGTGGCACAACGTGCGGCAATGGTCGTACCTCTCCGAGATCGATGCGAGCTTGGGCCTGAACAAGTCCGCCTACGATTCGCGTATCTACGTCGTGGCGCGTCCGCCGAAAGATTCGCTGACCCACTTGGTGGAGGGCTACGGCGAGCAGGGCGGCCGCGTCGGTATCGTGGAGGTCGAGCTCAGCGAGTCGATGGTAGACCCGGTCTTGGCTGTCGTCGCGCATGAGCTCTTCCACACGCTCGGCGCGGAGGACAAGTACGACACCGATGGCCGCACGCTGATCCCTCTGGGGCTGGCCGATCCTCATCGCGAACCGCTCCTCCCTCAGACGGCGGTGGAGATCATGGCCCGCGGCCGTCCCATCGATGCTACGCATGAACGCAGTCTCGATCACCTCGGTGAGCTAGCCGTTGGCCCGATGACCGCCAAAGAGATCGGCTGGGCTCAGGAGCGCTAAAGCCGCGACCCCGGTGTGACGACGACTTGCCCGGCCCCACCCGGGGCTTCGCGTCGCCGTCACACCGGCGGTGCGACTCCCCCAGCGAGCTTGGTTTCGCTCAGCATCCTCTCCGAACATCCATCCGTCTCGCATTTGATGAGTGTCGCGAGCCCCGCAGTTCCTTTGCCAAAAAGGGGACTCGCCTGCAGATTTTTCGGTCAGGAATCATTCGACGAAGCGAACATCGTCGATCCATACGTCGAACGGGCCATTTCCGAGCTCGAACCGGATCTCCGACAGCTCCAAGCTTTCAGCCGGCAGATCTTTCCAAAGGATGACTACTTCGCTCCAGCTATCCGTAACCCCCGGCTCCAACTGATAGACGGTGCGTCCGCCGTCGCCGGCATTCACGGCCACCACACGCACGCTTCCGGCGCTCGCTTTGGCCCAGAAGCTGAACCCTGAGAATGAGGCAGTGTCTATTGAGCCGCCATCGGTCCTGAACTCGAAACCGAGCGCTGCACCCGAGCCACCCCAGTGTCCGGCCAAATGCATGCCGTACCAGCTGCCCGTGCGCGGCGGCTCCAGGGGCTCGGGAGTTGGGTTCGCCGGATCGCTCATGTTGACCGCCCCGGTGGCTGCGGCGTCCAGCGCTACATGCCAACTTCCGGTGTAGTGCGGATCGTCGCCGTCTTCGAAGTCGTCAATGAGCAACGGGTCGAGATCGTCGTTCCCTCCGGGCATGTCGTCCGCTCCGCCGGCCCCGCCCGGAACGCCTGTTTCGCCCTCACTCCAGGCCCCGCCAACGCCACCGACGGTGCTGGTTGCCAGTGAGCCCGAAGTAGCGACGACACCGAATGTCCCTGAGGTCATGGTATCGCCAGAGGAAGTGACGGTCGTCACAGTCACCGTGCTCACCCCATAGCCGACATTGCCGTAGTTAGCGAGGCCTTCGTCGTCGAAGCAAGCACGGCTGGCCCGCCGCATACGATCGCAGGACGCGGGGCCTCCACTGGCTTGGTAGTACGTGGTACACGTGCTTTCCCGAAGGCATTCGATGGTGGCTTCGAACAGCGCCAGGCAAAACTCGTTGTTGGGGTGGGCAAGCTGTCGAAAATCGTTCACGCAGTTCTCGTGGCACTCGTCGCAGTCCAGCGTTTCGCACAGGCCGTTCGGCTGCTCGCCACAGTCGACCGCCTTTTCGCAGATTGCGTCGCAGGTCGCATCCACATCGTAACGCCACGTCTTGGCAACCTGGTGCTCCGGCTCGCAGCTCGAGAACAGCACGACGCACGCAGCGATGGCGTGCTTCGCTTTTCTGTGTGAACCGCTCGACTCGCTCATTCCCGTAGCCCGTCCAAGAACTGTCGCACTCGTTCGGCATAGAGACCGCCTGGGTACTGTTCGAGCGCTTGCTCGGCCTTGGCGCGAGCTTCTCGCATCCGGCCCAGGCGCCTCAGAGCATCTGCTTCGATGAACATTCGCTCCGCCCTCAGCTGACCGTTTGGAAAGCTCTGGGCGTGCTGCTGCGCTTGACCTAGCGCAACCCTGGGTGATGATTGCAGCGCAGCTCTGGCGCGCTCCAGCAGCGCCGCTTCTTGCTCCAGGCGACTTCGAGCGGGTTTCGCAACTGCCTGCTGGACAGGGGCCTTCGCCACGTGCCGCGGTGTTGCGGTCGGCGAGGGTAGCGAAGTCTCGTCGAGCGTTTCGTCGACGGGGGGCTCTGGTGGAGCCGCCGGTCCGGTTGTCGCGGGTCGTGGGGCGCCCGCTGCCAGCGCTTTCGCCGGTTCTTGGGTATTCGTGGGTTCTTCGCTCTGCGCAGTTTGCCACTCGTGCACGCCGACGATCGCCGCGCTCGACACGACGGCACTCGCAACGAAGGTCGTGGCTGCCGCTTTGAGGCTCATGCCAAACACCGTTGCGAGCGGTGCAAGCGTGGATAACCGAGTCAGCACTCTTCGTCGCACGGGGTCGGGCAAGGGGCTTGGCGGTGCGGCGGTGCGCAGCAGCGCGCGCAGCTCGGGTGAGATCGCGTCGGAGGTGCGCCAGCGGCTGGGTTCACTCATGGAACGCCTCCTTCCGGTCTGCCGAGCGCAGCTTCGAGATCGCTGTCTCCACACGCCTGCGGGCCGTGTGGAGCCTCGAATATACCGTGCCGGTGGGCACGCCGGAAAGCTCGGCAATTTCTTGGCACGAGAAGCCCTCGATCTCGAACATGACGAACACTGCCCGCTGCTCCAGAGTGAGGGTACTCAGGATGCGCTCCAAACGCCGCGTGCGTTCTCGTGTGTCTGCAGCTTGTTCGGGTGTGTGTGTGTCGACGGATTCCGGCACCGACGCAACCTGCTGCTCCCGGCGAAAGTAGGCGCGCTTGCGATGCCGGCTAGCGACTCGCAGGCAGATCGAGAAAAGCCAGGTCGTCAATTTGGATTCCTGCCGGAACCCTGCGATCTGCCGGTGGACGACGACATAGACCTCTTGCATCAGGTCTTCCAAATCCTGAGCGGGTACGCCGAGCCTTTGCAGCGTTCGCCAGACGAAGTCGGCTGTCTGGCCGTAGATGGCGACCACATCGGCCTGGGCCGCCGGGTCGGCCATCGCCTTCGTGGCTGCGCTCTGCACCTTCACTTAGTCTCCGCTGCGGGTCCAGGCCTTCAGTCCGAGGTGACATGGAGGGTTAGAGTGCTCACCAATCCAACGGGCCTGGTTTCGAAGGCTGGCTCCGGCTCGCCCAGCACCGAGTAGGTGTGGCGCGTCAGGGGAATTACAGCCTCCGCCGCCAACCCTACCCCAACCGGTGGCACCAACATCAGCCCCAGCGAAGCGCCACCGCGGAGCGCTGCCCAGAAGTAGTTACCGGGGCCCTGCTCCAGGGGTGTCGGGGAGTAGACGGCGACGTGCTGGGCGCCCGCCTGTCCGCCGAGCTAAAACGACAAGCTCAATTCATCGCGCAGCGGAGCGAAGCTCGCGCCCAGAAAGCCCGTGGATAGCCCGACGCCGATATCGGCGACGTCATCGTCGGGGCCGGTACGGCGAGCGGGCAGCAGCAAGGCCCCGAGATCGAAGCCCCAGCCGCTCACCGCTGTCCCCTGGCCACGCACGACCATGCCCGGCGCCGCGCCGGGAAGCAAGCCCAACGCCAAAGTCGGGCCCACCTGCATGGCGATGCGCAAGGAGCCCGTGCTCGCCGCCGCCGATCGTGTCGGCGGCACATCGATTGGCGCGGCCGTTGCACGAGGGGGCATGGCGTCCGGTGGATCGGGTCGCGACATCGATGGTGGAGCCTGCACGGGCACGGCGGCGGGCAGCGTGGGTGCGGGTGGGAGTGGGGATGAGCTCGCGGTGCCTCCCGTTGAAGGCAGCGGAGCGTTCGGCGCGGGGGGAGGTGTGGTGGCCGTAGTGCGTGCAGAAAGCCTCTGCTCTGCGTCGGGGTCGACGGTCAGCGCGAGAGCGAGCACAGTGGCCGAGAACACCGCCGAACAATCATCGCCATCGCTCTCGAGCACGCGCGAGCCGAGCACGGTTCCGTCGCTCGCCCGCGCGTGAATGCGAACCAACCAGCGACCGTCTTCACGACTGACCGCAACCTCGATCGCTTGCTCTGCGTCCGGCGAAAAGGGCGAGCGCCCCAGGCGTGCTCCGACCTCGGCGGCCAGTTGGGGTCGGGCCGGGCATGATTCGGCTCCGTCGAGCCTCACCCACGAGAGTGCGAACGCGCGCTCGTCTACTGCCGGTGTGGGCTCGGCCCGAGAGACCGCTGCCCACGACACACCCATCGCCAGCAAGGCACCCGATAGGCGGCCTGAGCACAGGATTGACTCTCGCAAGGGTCGGTTCACGGACGAAGCTCGAAACCAGCGTCACGACGAGGTTGGCAGCACCGACAACCTCTTTCGGTGGACCGCTTCGGGCTGGGCCATTGGCGAGCTGGCGACTGGCAAAGCGCAGCTCCGCGCGCTGCGCGAAGCTAGACTCGACTTGGGGGGTATGTCAGCCGGCCGCGCCTGCCACGCCTTGATCAAATCGGCATCGAGCAAATGCGTCGGGGAAATATTGGCGAGCGCCGCCATCATCACGCTCTTGACGTTGGGCTGCTTGCGTTCGAGCTCGGTCAAAAGCTCGGTCATGCGATCTCGGGCCAGACCAGGCTGAGAGCCGCACAGGTTGCATGGCAAGATCGGGAACTGCTGTTCGCGAGCGAAGCTGGCAACGCTTTCTTCGGCGCACTGAATCAGGGGGCGTATGACATCGAACCGGCCGTCGTCGGTCGTGTACTTGGCGGGCATCGCTTGCAGCTTGCCTGCGAAAAACAGGTTCATCAAAAAGGTTTCCAAGGCATCGTCGCGGTGATGCCCGAGTGCGATCTTGTTGCAGCCCAAACGTGCGGCTGCCGAATACAGGATGCCCCGGCGCAAGCGCGAACAGAGCGAGCAGTAGGTCTCGCCCGCCTCGGTGTGCTCCACGACGACGGAATAGGTGTCTTCGGAGAGGATCTCGTAGGCGAAACGGCTCTCGGCGAGCCAACGGGCAAGCGTTGCTCCGTCGTAGCCGGGCTGCTGCTGGTCCAGATGAACGGCCGTCAGGCGTACGCGAAAGGGCAGGCGCTTCACCAACTGGTCGAGCAGCACCAAGAGCGAATAGCTGTCTTTGCCGCCGCTGAGGGCCACCATGACATGGTCGTCGGGCGCCAGGAGCCCGTAGGTGTCGCAGGTTTGCTTCAGCTGCCGGTACAGCTGACGTCGCACGTTGCTCATTGGGGGCCAAGGCTACCGGTTACGCTTGTCCAAGGCTAGCCAGCCGGCTAATTTAGCCGCCCTCTACCCATGTTCGCGTCGATCCGTGGTTTGTCCGGCCCTGCTGCACGCGGTGGGTGGTGGGCCCTCTTGATGATGGGGCAGGTCGCGTGCTCGGACCCTGACCCAGATCCGTACCAACCTCTGACCGAGGAGTGCGACGCGTGCCTTTTGGACAGGGGAACGGCGGGCTGCGGTGACCAATACCGCGAATGCGAAGAGCTGCCCGCCTGCGATGCGCTGGTGCTCTGCGAGTTGAGGCAACAATGCTACAGCGAGCCCGCCGATTCCGGCTGCGCCGCCGCTCGCGGTTGCGAAGACAAGGTCACCCAACAAGAGCTGGAATTGGGTGAGGCTTTCGAAATGTGTGCTCGCGAAACCTGCGGTCACGTCTGCGGCTTCGCCCCCCCTTGAGCGAGCCTTGGTCGGCCAACTCAGTCGGCCAACCCAGTCCGCCAACTTAGTGGTCGACCGCGCTATGGCTCGGCTCGGTGGTATCGCCCAACGGCCCGTGCGACGTCGGCATCAACGGGCCGGCGTCTGGGGCCGCCTCCAAGGCTTGCCCCAGCACCTCGGCCATGTCGTTGACGAAATACAGCTCGAGCTCTGCCAGCGCGGTTTCGGGCACATCATCGATATCGCGCCGGTTCTTCTCGGGCAAAATGACCCGTCGGATGCCCGCGCGGTGCGCCGCGAGGACCTTCGCTTTGATGCCGCCTACCGGAAGCACGCGACCTCTCAGTGTGCACTCACCGGTCATGGCCGTATCCGTACGGACCCGCCTGCCGGTGAACAACGAGACAAGCGCGGTGAACATCGTCACGCCGGCAGAAGGACCATCCTTCGGGACGGCACCCGCGGGCACGTGGATATGCAGGTCGCTCGCTTCGAGCTCCGCCAAGTCCACGCCCAGCTCGTCGGCGTGGCTCTTGATGTAACTGAGCGCGGCTTTCGCCGATTCTTGCATGACGTCACCCAGTTTGCCGGTGATCTGCAAGCGCCCTTTGCCAGGGCTCTTGGAGGTCTCGATGAACAAGATGTCACCGCCAAACGGCGTCCAGGCCAGGCCCGTCGCCACGCCAGGGAACGCCACTCGTTCTCTGGATTCGTTGTGGAACCTGGGCTTGCCCAAGTACTTCGGCAGAGCGTCCGCATCGACGCGGCGGGCCCCGAAAACGGTGTCGTCTTCCGACTGCGCCACCTCGAGAGCGATGGCCCGGGCCAACCGCGAGATCTCGCGGTCGAGCTGGCGGACGCCCGCCTCGCGCGTGTAGTCAGCGATGATTGCCTCCAGGGCTTCGTCGGTGATCACCAGCGCTGATTCGGGAATTCCCGCTTCGCGGGTGCGCTTTTGGATCAAATGACGCCGTGCAATTTCGACCTTTTCCTGGTTCGTGTAGCCGCCGAGCTCCACGATTTCCATGCGATCGCGGAGCGGAGGCGACAGCGCTTCCAGGTTGTTCGCCGTGGCGATGAACAGCACCTCGGACAAGTCGAACGGCTGCTCCAGGTAGTGATCGGTGAACGTGGAGTTCTGCTCCGGATCGAGCACCTCGAGCAGTGCTGCTTCAGGGCTGCGGCCCCAAGCATCGGAGAGCTTGTCGACCTCATCGAGCAGCATCACCGGATTCTTGACGCCAGCCTTGCGCACGGCGCTGATGATCCGGCCAGGAAGCGCACCGATATAGGTGCGGCGGTGACCGCGAATCTCAGCCTCGTCTCTCACGCCGCCCAGGGCGATGCGAACGAACGGGCGCCCCGTGGCCGTCGCGATGGACTGTCCGAGCGATGTCTTGCCGACTCCCGGAGGCCCAGCAAAGCAAAGGATGGTGCCGCGGTTGTTCTTGGAGAGCTTGTGAACCGCGAGATGCTCCAAAATGCGCCGCTTGACCTCGTCGAGCCCAGAGTGGTCCGCATCCAACTGGGCGGCAACCCGCGGAATGTCGGTGTTCACGCTGGCCCGTTTGTTCCATGGCAGCGCCGCCAACCACTCGAGATAGGTCCGGATCACGTTGGCTTCCGGCGTTTGCTCCCCCATGGACTTCAGGCGCGAGAGCTCGCGGTCGGCGACTTCGCGCGTTTCGGGGGGTAGCTCGGCGGCATCCAGCTTTTCTTCCAGCTTCGAGAGCGCGGACGACTCCTCGCCTTCACCCAGCTCTTTCTGGATGGCTCGCAGTTGTTCGCGCAGCACCGCTTCGCGCTGGTGCTTGCCGAACTGCCGGCGCACGTCTTGTTCGATTTTCTGCTTCAGCTCGGCCCGCGCCAGGTTTTTTGCCAACAGGCCCAGGACGAGCCGAAGCCGGTCGGGAACGTCGTTCTCCGCTAATACGGCTACCGCCTCTTCTTGCTCGAGTGGCAGAGAAGCGGCGACGGAGTCCGCCAAGGCGCCGGGGGGAGCGCCGGGAGCGGTCAACTCTGCGAGCGCGGCGCCCAGCGGTTTCAGCCCCTTGACCTTGTCGGTGAGCTGAGCAGCCAAAAGCCGGGCCTCGTCGTCCTCGGCTCGAGCGTCTTCTACCAGCTCGCCGAATGCTCGCAGGTAGGGACCTTCGGAATCGAGGCTGCCCAGCTTCATCCGGTTCAGGCCCAGAACAGTCAGGCGGAGGTTGCGTCCCTGCGTCCTGGCAATGCCCTCGACACGGGCGAACACGCCATGATCGAACAGGTCTTCGCGCGTAGGCTCCTCCACGCTGTTTCTCTGGGCGACGACGCCAATGACGTCCCCTTCGTGGAGCGTGGCGACCAAGGCCAGCGAGCGCGCACGGCCAATGGTCAGCGTCAGCTCTACGCCGGGCAGAAGCGTACCGCCTCTCAAGGCGACTAGTGGGAAAGGCTGATTCGGCAACGGTGCGCCGCCAACTAGCTTAGGCATGAGTTCTCCTGGTTGATCGAATGAATGAGAACGTAAGTTGGACCGGCCCGCCGTCAACACCTTGACAAGGTGCGCCGGCAGACACAACTTGAGGAGAAATTCGCGCGTCGCCAGCCGTTGGGGAGGTGGGGGGTGGCTAGGTCGGGGCTGCCTTGGCGCGTTGCGGCGTCGGCTCGGCATTTGTCGGCTCGGCATTGTCGACTAGTCTTAGGCAATCCGTTGGTTTCGGAGGATTGGCGGCTCGGGCTGTTGAGGGTACGAAGACATTGGTTGGCAACTGGGGTGTGCGCCTTGTCCTTCAGCGCAGATCCGGTGTTGGCTCAGCCCAGCGAGCAGGATGCCGCTCCGACCCCCGAGCAGGCGCCGGCGATCGTAGCTCCAGTACCCGTGAATACGGACGTCTCGTATCCTGCTTCGGGGCACGGCTCTCACGAGGTAATTCTGGAGCTCGTGGTCGAGTCGGACGGGACCATCTCGAACGCACGCGTGGTCCAGGGGCAAGAGCCGTTCGCGGGCACCGCGCGTACGGCAGCGCTCGCCTGGCGTTTCAAGCCGGCTAGCGCCAACGGTCGGCCCGTGAGCGCACGAATCCGCTTCTTGGTCCGCTTCGAACAAGAAGAGGTGGTCGAGCAGGCTCCAGAGCCCGAGGAGCAGGCGCCACGCGTCTCCGAAAACGCGGTCGAACCGCCGCCTCTGGAAATCGAGGTGTACGGGCGGCGCGCGCACCCGACGGTCACGTCGTTTACTCGTGCGGAGGCCGATCAGCTACCTGGAGCCTTCGGCGACCCAACTCGCACGCTGGACATGATGCCCGGCGTATCTCCCGTCGTTTCGGCGCTGCCGCTGTTCTTCGTTCGCGGCTCGCCCCCCGGCAACGTCGGGTTTTTCATCGATGGCGTCAGAATCCCGCTTTTGTACCACGTGTTTTTGGGACCATCCGTGGTGCATCCGGCAATGATCGAGCGGGTCGACCTTTATGCTGCCGCGTACCCCGCCAACTACGGGCGCTTTGCCGGTGCGGTGGTAGCCGCAGAGCTCGCCGAACCCGAGGGCCGCCTGCGGGGTGAAGGCTCGGTTCGCCTGCTCGACAGCGGCGCGTTGATCGAGGCCCCGTTCGCAGGAGGGCGAGGCGCTGCGATCGTCGGTGGCCGTTACTCCTATACCGGTCTCATCATTTCCCAGTTGACCGGCAACCAGCTCAACTATTGGGACTACCAGGGGCTGGTCAATTACGACCTGACCAGCAACACGAAGCTGGGGCTGTTTGCCTTTGGTGCGCTCGACTACCTCGATGCGGGTGACGAAGACGTGGGAGGCACCTTGTTCCACCGCATCGACCTGCGCGTCGATCACCAGTTCACCTCCACCACAGAAGGGCGTGTGGCAGTGACCTGGGGCTACGACAAGACCCTCAGTGACGTGGGATTCGTCTCCGATCGGATGCTGGCAGGGCGCGCCCATATCGAGCATCGGCCGGTCCCCGAAGTCGGCTTTCGCGCCGGCTTCGATGTCATCCAAGATGCCTACGAGCTCGAAATCGAACCCGCAGCCTCGGAGCGAATCATCTACGAAACGCTGTTCCCGACTCGCACCGACCAGGCGCTGGGAGCCTTCGCCGAGATGCACGTGGCGCCCGCGCCCTGGTACTCGGTCACTCCGGGCGTCCGCGTGGACATGTTCCGGTCGTTGGGGGCGACCGAGATCAGCGTCGACCCGCGCTTGACCGCGAACTTCCAAGCGAGGCGAGACGTACGCCTCTTCCACGCACTCGGCCTGGCCCATCAAACGCCGAACTTCGTACCGGCCATTCCAGGTGCTCAGGTGGCCGGAGTATCGGGTGGTCTGCAGCGCACGATTCATTCGGCGAGCGGTGTTGCATTGGTGCTTCCCATGAGTGTAGAGCTGACCGTCAGCTATTTTCAGAATGCTTATCTCGAGCTGACGGATCCCGCCGGGCTCAACCAGAGCCTGGACATCGACGAGACGAGCGCAGACAGGCGAGCAACGGGCCATGCCTATGGCATCGAGGTGCACGCCAAGCGCCGGCTTACAGAGGGGCTCGGCGGCGTGCTCTCGTACACCTTGTCGCGTACTACTCGTAGTTATGCCGATATAAAGACCCTGAGCGCCTACGACCGTACGCATCTCTTGAATGCGGCGGTCGCTTACGAGCTGGGGCGCGGCTGGCAAGCGGGTACTCGGCTGGCGTTTGCCTCCGGCATTCCGGGTGGGCGTGAGGTGCCCCCAAACAAGGTTTACGATGCGTCACGGAGCCGTCCGTACGTGCGTCTCGACCTCAAGTTGCAAAAGCGCTGGCAACTGACCGGGTCGGCCTGGTGGGGAGTGCATGCCGAGGTGTTGAACGCCAACGCTGGTACGGAAGTGATTCGGCGTACGTGCGGCGCTGCGGGTTGCGATGAAACGACTGCTCCGGTTTTGATTTTGCCCAGTGTTGGCGTCGAAGGCGCCTTTTAGCGACGCACCATGCGCACTACAAGAGCGCCATGCACAACAGAGCGATGACGGGCGCCACCAGCAGATTGAGCACGAGCCCGGTGCGCGCCATGGCTTTTGCCGGTACTTTGTTGGTGCCGTAGACGATGGCGTTGGGAACGGTGGCTACCGGCAGCATGAAAGCGCAACTAATGCAGAGCACGACCGGGATCATGATGCGCTTCGGGTCCATGTCGATCGCCTTTGCCGCGGCCGCCATGACCGGCATCAACAGCGCTGCCGTGGCGGTGTTGCTCGTGACCTCCGTCAAGAAGCACACGGCCAGGCACAGGCCAATCAAGGTCAGCGCGAAGGGCCAATGAGTCAGTTGGGCCAGAGCCGACCCCAGCACTGCATTGAGACCGGACTCCGCGAAGGCTCGCGCAATGGCAATTCCACCACCGAACAGGATCAACAAACCCCAAGGGATGCGCTGTGCCGTTTGCCAATCCAGCAGGCGAGACCCCTCGCCGTTGGGCAATAGAAACATCACGACCACCGCCGCCAGAGCTACGGTCGCATCGCCGGCTCCGGAAATGTTCAACCAACCACTCCAACCACCAAAGGGTTCGGTGCGGGTGATCCACGCCAGAGCGGTAAGCGCAAACACTGCGAGCACGCGCCTTTCCGACGGACGCCAAGCAGACGTTTCGGGTAGCGGTAGCGTCGTTCGCGCGGGCAAGCCCCGGGAGAGCACCAGCCAAGTGAGCGGTATCAGGGTCAGCACCACCGGTACCCCGACTTTCATCCAGTCGAGGAAACTCACCGATAGCCCCGTAGCTTCCTGGTAGACACCCATGAAGATCACATTGGGTGGGGTGCCGATGGGGGTGCCCAAGCCTCCAATGCTGGACCCGTACGCCACACCGAGCAGGAGCGGCGTCGCCAGCGAATCATCCTCCTGTTTTTCGGTGAGGGCGAGCGCTACCGGCAGCATCATCAACGTGGTGGCGGTATTGCTGATCCACATGCTCAAAACGGCGCACGCCAACATGAAGCCCAGCACGATGCGGCGAGGGCTATGACCGCCGGTCAAGCGGACCATCCCGACAGCCAATCTCCGGTGCGCGCCCGACCGCTCCATGGCTGTCGAAAGCATGAACCCACCCAAGAGCAACAAGATCAGAGTGTGCCCGTAGGCGGTCGCGACCTCTTGATGGTTCAGCACCCCTAGCAAAGGCAGAGCCGCGAACGGGATCAGGGATGTGATGGGAATCGGTATCGGTTCGGCTATCCACCAAGTGGCGCACAAGCCGGTGATGGCCGCCGTGTGACAGGCGGACAGCGGTGCGCCGCTCGCGTAGAGCAACACGAACGCGAGCGCGGCGATGACGCCGCCTAGAACCAGCGGGCCCCACACAGAGAGCTTCACGGCGTTCGACAGCCCTCGACGAGCACCTTGAGAACGCCGGGTGCGCTGGCGCGCGCGAATGCCTCTACCGCATTCGACAAGGAATAGCGTTCGGCAATCAGCGGCGTTGGGTCGAGCGAGGTGTCGTTCAGCAGCGCCACTGCCTCTGCGGGAGTTCCGCAACGGGAGCCCACCAGCGTCAGCTCATTGATGACCACTGGGGAGAGATCGAGCGAATAGTCTCCGTGAACCGTGGTTTTCAACACGATTGTGCCGCGTGGCACGGCGAGCGTCAGTGCGCGCTCGAGCCCGCGAGCCGTGCCAGTGGCCTCGACGACAACGTCGAACTGACGAGCGTGGAGCTGGCTTTCCAGCAGGGTTTCGAGCTCCGGCGGCAGCAGGGCGAGTTTTTCCGGATGATGGCCGATAGCAGTGACCTCGAGCCCGGCGCCGGCGAGAGCCAAGGCAATCAGAAGGCCGAGCTTGCCATCTCCCAGGACAGCCACCCGCGCTCTGTTCCGTAAGTTACGTGGGATGGCGTCGAGCACGTGTACCGCTGCAGCCAGCGGTTCCGAGAACACCGCTTGTTCATCGGTGACGGTGTCGGGGACCCGGACCAGACAGCGCTCGGGAAGGGTCAACAGCTCGGCGAAGGCGCCGTTTCTGCCCAGGATGCCGAGCACACTGCGCTCTCTGCAATGGTGCCCATCGCGCTCGGTGCAGTCGTCGCATCGGCCGCAACCCGCGTTGATGTCTGCCACCACGCGCGCGCCGACCCATGCTTTGTCGTCGGCGTCGAGAACCTCGCCGACGAACTCGTGTCCCGGGATGCCACGAAATCCGAGATAACCCCGGGCCAGCTGCAGGTCGGTGTCACAAATACCGGCGAGGCGCATGCGCACCAAGGCTTCGCCGGGGCCACGTGCCGGTTCCGGGTAGGAGCGCTCCAGGCGTGGGGCTCGACCGTCGAGGGTGAGGGCCAACATCGTGGGCAGGCTACCACGAAGGCGGCCGCACGGTGGTAGCGAACGCTGCGGCGGTCTCGTGCGCCCACGAACGGCTTTGCTGGCGGGCTCAGCTGCGGTCCGCTACATGTACCCCGTGCCCAGAATAGAGTTCGAAGCCAATCGCGCCGGCCAGGCCAAGGCGGTGGACGTCCCCGATGGCGGAGATTTACTCGACATTTGCGACGACGTGCTGGCGCCGGTTCCTTTTTCGTGTCGCAGCGCAAGTTGCGCCACCTGCGAAGTGCGCGTCATCGAGGGTGCCGAATGCTTCGAACCTCCGAACGACGACGAAGCCGACTTGCTGCGCATACTAGGTGACAAACACAACCACCGCATTGCCTGCCAAGCGCGGCTGAAGCCCGGTCCCGGGCTGGTGCGCCTGAGAGCCGTTGCGATTGGACCGCCCGTCGAGGGGGCGTGAACGTGCGACCCATCGTTGCAGTAGTCGGCAATCGGGACGCTACCAGAGCCCAGTGTGAGCTCGCTGAAGACGTCGGACGCCTGCTCGTCGAGCGAGGTTTTCGAGTGCTGACCGGTGGCTTGAGCGGCGTCATGGAGGCTGCGTGTCGCGGGGCCCGCTCCGCGAGCAATTGGCGCGAAGGAGACGTGATCGGCATCTTGCCCGGATCCTGCGCCGAAGCAGCGAATCCCTACGTGGACATCGTCATCCCGTCGGGCATGGGGTATGCGCGCAATGTCCTGATCGTGCAAACCGCGCACGCCATCGTCGCGGTGGGAGGAGGCGCGGGCACGCTCAGCGAAATCGCGCTCGCCTGGCAGAGCGACAAGCCCATCGTGGCGCTCGATGTCGAAGGTTTCAGCAGAGAGTTCGCCGGCCGAGTGCTCGACGCGCGCCCTCGGCCACCGGTGCTGGCTGCCCGCACCGCGGAAGACGCGATTCGCTCGGTAGAAGCGGCCGTGTCGGCTGCGGTCAGTTGAGCTCTCGGCTGCGTGCGTAGTGGTCGCCGTGGAAGCTATCGAAGAAGAGCGAGAGGTGGGGGTTTTTGATCTCTCCTCCCTCTGGGTCTGGCTCGAGATGGCGCTCGGCCACGTACGTCTCGTGGTCGGAGTTGTGGACCAACACTCGATACCATGGCTTTGTCTTCGGGGGCCGTGAACGGGCGACTTGCTCGTACCACTCGTCGCTCAGGCCGAATGTCAGATCGATGTCGAACACCACCCCTCGGTAGCCGAACTTCTGATGGTGCACGATCTGTCCAATCTTGAACTTCGGAGTCGGAGCGGGCATGGCAACACTTAGATATTGCTCCAGTTTCGTCGGGCGCAACGCTTCTTCGCGCGGGTCTGCCTGGAAGCCCCGAGATCACTGGGCATTTGGAAGGCGGAGGCGTGGCTCTTGGCCTCGAGCCGGGCCACTGGACGTTGCTCGGGAGGGACCCTACACTTTCGGACCGACCCTCTTCTCAGGAGAAAGACTATGAAGCTGCCCATCACCCTAGCCTTGGCCGCCTTCACCTTTTCGGTAAGCATGGCCACGATTGCGTCTGCATCGAAGAACACCGACACCACCCAGTGCGGTGACGACAAGGAAGAAAAGAAAGAAGACAAGAGCTGAGGCTGGGTCTGTCGATTCGATACCCGTAGGAGTAGCCGCGGCAATGCCGCGGCT
>CBFGRJ010000063.1:0-24952 GCA_965651135.1 uncultured Myxococcales bacterium | reverse complement strand
TGCGTCATTTTTCAAGCCACTGTGCCTGGCACAATTTCTGCTTTAGAGTAGCGGGTTAGAGACCCCAATCCCAGTGGAGCCACTCGTGAACCGGCCACCCAGCAACCTCAGCAAACCCTCGGAGCAGGAACCCACAGACGACTTTACGGCGCACTTGGTCGCTCGCTATGGGGTCAGCCGAGAGGTCGCTGAAGCCCAGCTCGGGGAGTTGTTGATGGAGTACCGCCTCCAACGACGCCGGCAGCGGGGCGCGACGACGGAGGCCGAGCGGCCCCACCGTGACACCAGTGCCGCCAGGTGGACGCCCGTCCCGGTTCACTAGCGGTGCAGAGGATCGAGGCTAGCGGAGGTTCCCTACACGAGGCCCTCGGTGAGTTGCTCGACGAGTCGCAGGAAGTCGCTGCAGGTGATGATACCTACTAGCCGGTTTTCGCCGTCGACGACCGGAAGGCAATCGACACGCTCCTTTTGCATGAGCTTGGCCGCGTGGTGCAGCGAAGCCTCTGGGGAAATCGAGATCACCTCGCGTATCATCACGTCTTTCACCAAAAAGCGCTTGTGAAGGAATTGATCGCTCTCGCGTCGGTTCGGGAGCAGCGTGCTGGCCGAAATGCGCAGCAGATCGCGCTCGGCGAGCAACCCAACGAGCCGGCCGTCGGTGGTGACGGGAGTATGCCGAAAGCGCAACGCGTGCATCGTCTCCAATAGATTGAGAAGGTTGTCGTCCTCGGCAACGCAGAGAACGTCCGTTGTCATGATTTCCGCGACGGTTCGAGGGAGTGCATGTGCCATGCTGGTCACCCTTACCCGATGCAAAAGCCATACGAAACGTGCGCCCTCTCAGCCAAGCACCCAGCGCGCGATGTTTGCGCGATAGCCTCGCACGGGCGCAGATGTCGCGTGTCCCACTGCTGCTCTTCGTCGACAGGTTTCGGCTCGCGTGTTGAGCGACAATGATGACGAGCGTGAGGTCATCGTGTGCAGGGAGTCGGGCAAGAAGGCCGTGCTTCAACGGCACTCTGCTGGGCAAACAGAAGCGCCCGCGGCGGCGCGCTAGAAGAAGAATAAAAGCAGAAATGGCCGGGGGGCTATACTTTCGAAGCCGACACGGCTAGGCAATACGCCGATGGATTCCTTCACTCCGAATGTCCTGGCGACACGTTATGCCAGCGCCGAAATGGTCGCGATCTGGTCGCCTACCCAAAAGGTAATTTTGGAACGGAAGCTCTGGCTCGCCGTGCTCAAAGCGCAGGCGAAGCTCGGGGTGCCTGTCCCACACGGGGTCATCGAGGCGTACGAAGCCGTCATCGATCGGGTCGACTTGGCGTCGATTCGCCGGCGTGAACAAAGCACCAGGCACGACGTGAAGGCGCGCATAGAAGAGTTCTGCGCCTTGGCGGGGCACGAGCACATCCACAAGGGCATGACGTCGCGTGACCTCACCGAAAACGTGGAACAGATGCAGGTTCGGTCCTCTCTGGTGCTCTTGCGCGATCGAACCGTCAAGGCGCTGGCCGAAATGGCCAAGCGAGCCGTCGAATTCGAAGCCTTGGTCATCGCAGGGCGAAGCCACAATGTTCCAGCTCAGGCCGTCACGCTCGGCAAACGCTTTGCCAACGCAGGTGAAGAACTGCTGTGCGCCTTCGAGAGACTGGAAAACCTGTGTGAGCGCTATCCCCTACGGGGTATCAAAGGCCCAGTAGGCACGCAGCAGGACCAGCTCGATCTTTTGGGAGATAGCCAAAGGCTGGAGCAGTTGGAACGGCGCGTGGCGGAGCACTTGGGTTTCACGCGTACGCTGGCGAACGTGGGTCAGGTGTATCCGCGCTCGCTGGACTTCGATGTCGTCTCGTGTTTGGTGCAGCTGGCGGCAGGGCCCGCCAATCTGGCCAAAACGATACGCCTGATGGCAGGGCTCGAGCTCGTCACAGAAGGGTTCAAGCAAGGCCAAGTCGGCTCGTCCGCGATGCCGCACAAGATGAACTCCCGCTCGTGCGAGCGCATCAGCGGCTTTCTGCAGATCTTACAAGGCCATTTGAGCATGGTCGGCGGCCTCGTGGGTGACCAGTGGAACGAAGGAGACGTGAGCTGCTCGGTGGTTCGTCGGGTCGCGTTGCCGGATGCCTGCTTCGCGCTCGACGGGCTGCTCCAAACCTTCTTTGCGGTGCTGGCCGAGTTTGGCGCTTACCCTGCCGTGGCCGAACGCGAGCTGAATCGCTATCTGCCGTTCCTTGCCACGACGAAGATATTGATGGCAGCGGTACGAGCGGGCGTGGGCCGTGAACAGGCTCACGAAGTCATCAAAGAGCACGCGGTGGCCGTGGCGCTGGAAATGCGGGAGCACGGCCTACCCGAGAACGACCTGTTCGAACGACTCGGCCAGGATGATCGTCTTCCTTTCACCGCACGGCAGCTGGCTGATTTGGTCGGCGAGCCCCTCGACTTCGTAGGTATGGCGCGCTCGCAGGTGCAGCATTTTGCAGCCCAAGTGGAGGCTCTTGGCGCCAGGTATGCCGAGGCACTGAGCTACGTACCGGCACCGATTCTTTGAACGTGGTTGGTCCAAAGTCATCTGTCGGGGCACCACTTGACCTGCGACTGGCTCTGAGCCACTGTCCCGCCGCCTTGGTGACCTCGTGACCTTATCGATAGCCTTGGTGCTGCTCGTGACCATTGGAGCATTCGTCGCGATGTTCCGAGGCGTCGCGGCAGAAGTCAGCCTGGGTGCCGCGGTCGTGGTGTTGGCGATAACCGGCGTCATCGCCCCTGCGCAGGCTCTGGGTGGTTTCGCCAACGAGCAGATGCACACCGTGGCGCTCCTGTTCCTGGTAGCCGGCGGTCTGCGCGCCGCGGGCAGCCTCGAAATCTTCTCGAAGTATCTGCTGGCGCCGACTCAAAACGTGGCGCTCGCAACCGTACGCCTCGTCCTGCCCGTAGCAGTGCTCAGTGGTTTCTTGAACAACACGCCGCTGGTCGCGATGCTGATCCCCGAGGTGCGTGCCTTCGCGTTGCGCACCAAGATCTCCGCCAGCCGGCTGCTCTTGCCACTCAGCTATGGCGCCATCGTGGGTGGCCTTTTGACGATCATAGGCACGAGCACCAATCTGGTCGTCAATGGCCTGGTTGCCGATGCGGGTCGCGCCACCATCGGATTCTTGGAGATAGGCAAGGTCGGTTTGCCCATTTGCCTGCTCGGAGTCAGCTACGCCGTTTTCGCTGCGCGCTTTCTGCTCCCCGACCGGCCGGATCTGGATGTCACTCACAGCGATGCGCGAGACTTCGTCACTGAGCTGATCGTCGATCCCGAAGGGCCGCACGCGGGCAAGCGCTTGGCGGATATTCGTGTGGGCGACCTGCCACGACTGGCTCCCGTCGAAATCGTCCGGGAGGGGCAAGTCATCCCGGCGCCGCGCCCAGACCACGTCGTGCGAGCCGGCGACCGGCTGGCGTTCGTGGGTCCCGTGGCCACCATCCTGACGCTGCGCGCGCACCCGGGCTTCTTGCTGGCAGAGCAAGAGTTTCGGTTCGATGATCCGCGTCGCTCGCTGGTCGAGCTCCTCGTCTCGAATCGCTGTCCATTGATTGGACATCGCGTCGGCGAGGGAACCTTCCGCAAGCGGTACAACGCCGCAGTTTTGGCGGTCAAGCGGCACGGCGAACGCGTCACCAACGACCGCCTGAGCGACTGGACTCTGCAGGCTGGTGACGTGCTGCTGGTAGAAGCCGGTTCGGGATTCGTGGAGCAACAACAAGGCAACCACGACTTTTACCTGATCACGCCCCACGAGCGGGTCAGCGTCCCGAGCCGCGGGCGCGCCCTATTCGGCCTGATGGTGCTGATCTTGATGGTGGGTGGCGCGGCGCTCGGCGTGGTCTCCATGTTCAAAGCGAGCCTGCTCGCGGTCAGCCTTTTGGCCCTGACCCGTTTCCTCTCACCCAGCCTGATTCGAGATTCGCTCGAGCTCAGAGTGCTGTTGACCATCGCGCTATCGTTCGCGCTGGGAAGCGCGCTCGAATCATCGGGCCTGGCACGGGCGTTCGCGGGACTCGTGACAACACTGGGAGCAGGGAATCCATGGGTCGGCCTATTGGTGGTCCACGTGACCACCTCGATGCTGACGGAGCTGGTGACCAACAACGCCGCGGCTGCCCTGATGGTCCCCTTGGCGCTCGCCGTCTCGGACCGACTGGGAGTGAGCCATTTTCCCTTCGTTGTGAGCGTGATGGTGGCGGCTTCGGCCAGCTTCTCCACTCCCATCGGCTACACCACCAACTTGATGGTCTATGGACCCGGCGGCTATCGGTTCTCGGACTTTCTGAAGGTGGGCGTCCCGATGAATCTGCTGGTCGCCATTGTCACGGTAGCCATCACCCCCAGGCTATTCCCCTTCTGAATTAGCTCTGCTGAGCATCGACCATGATCAGCAGCTTATTCTCGCCGGCTCACGAAAACCTTGGCATACTGCCGGCTTAGCGCAGTCATTCCCAGCACTTCTTCATGCCCTCGCCCAACGAATCCCCCGCCGCTCCTATCCCGCCACAGGCGTCTCAGGAACGCTGGCAGACACGCCTTGGCGTCATTCTGGCCGTTGCCGGTTCAGCGGTTGGCCTGGGTAACTTCTTACGGTTTCCCGGGCAGGCCGTGCAGCACGGCGGTGGCGCGTTCATGATTCCCTACTTCATCGCCCTGCTCCTGCTGGGCATTCCATTGGCTTGGGCCGAATGGACCATGGGGCGCTACGGAGGTCAGCGCGGGTTCAACTCCGCCCCTGGAGTTCTAGGCGTCGTGGCTCGCGGGAGCGTCGGCCGCTATCTGGGTGCACTTGGGCTGCTGGTTCCCATCGTGGTCTACATGTACTACGTGCTGATCGAAGCCTGGTGCCTCCGCTACGCCTGGGTGTACTTGGTCGGCGATGTCGACCTCGGAGCTGACCCGACACGGTACGCGGCTCAGGCCACCAACCTGTTCCAAGAGTTTTCGGGTAGCCACGAGGATGGCTACGTATTCGGTCGCGATGGTCTCTTGTTCTGGGTGATCGTCATGGGTATCAACCTGTGGTTGGTCCATCGAGGGCTGTCGCGCGGCGTCGAAGCGTTTAGTCGATGGGCCATGCCCGCCATGGCGGTGTGCGCCATCGCCGTATTGATCCGTGTGCTCACCCTCGGCACGCCCGATCCAGCGCATCCGGAGCTGAGCGTCAGCGGGGGCTTGGGATTCATGTGGAACCCGAACTTCGCCAAACTTGGGGAGTTCAGTACTTGGCTGGCAGCAGCCAGTCAGATTTTCTTCAGTCTCTCGGTAGGGTTCGGTGTGATCATCAACTACGCCTCCTACCTCTCCAACAAGGACGACGTCGTGCTTTCGGGCTTGACGGCGTCAGCCACTAACGAGCTCTTCGAAGTCGGCTTTGGGGGTTTGATCACCGTGACGGCCGCCTTCGTATTTCTCGGTGCCAGTGGCGCCGTAGGGGGCGTATTCGGTCTCGGCTTTCAAACGCTGCCTGTCGTGTTCGCGCACATGGGAGGCTTGGGCAGGCTCGTGGGCTTTTTGTGGTTCGCCATGCTCTTTCTCGCGGCGATCACCAGCTCACTCTCGATGCTTCAGCCCTTTAGGGCCTTCTTGCGAGAGGGCTTGGGGCTCAGCTTTCGAAACTCGTCGCTAGCCATCGGTGTGCTGGTCAGCGCCGGGTCGTTATGGGTGTGCTACTTCAGCCGGGACTTGGTGGCACTCGACACCATGGACTTCTGGGTGGGCACGCTGGGCATCTTCTCGCTCGCCTGCGTTCAAACCTTGATCTTCGGCTGGGTGTTTGGGGTCGACAAGGGCATCCAAGAAGCCCACCGCGGAGCATCCATGCGGCTGCCCCGAGCTTTCGGATTCGTGATCCGCTACCTGGCCCCGGCCTACTTGTTGGTCATCGTCGTCGGCTTTTCGGTGCAAGAACTGCCAGGCTACGTGCAGGGTTTGCTCAAGAACCCGACGGCACGGAACACGTTGCTGGGCATCGGTGCCTTCGTCGTGTTCTTGTTAGCGGCGGTTCGAGTTGCGGAGCGCCGCTGGCGGGCACAGGGCCTCGACCTGAACGGAACCCGAGGAGACACCCAGCCGTGACGACAGCCGGTTGGGTGTTCATGACTCTGTCGTTGGCGTTCGTGCTGGCGCTCTCGGTGTTTTGCTACGTGAAGGTGCTCCGCACCAAACCGCACGAGGAACGCACCGACGACGATCGCTGATAAGCGCCTGCAAGAACTGGGCCCTCCGCTGGCAGGTCGAGCTGGCGCCCCGCAAACGCTAACACCTGCTCGATTTCCCGGGATTGCGCTAGAGTCAGGGGCAACGTCACCGAGTCGCGCGCGAACGGGCGAGCCCTCCGGTCACGGCAAAGGCAGGACGCGCGTTGCGTTACGAAGGATCGGGTCGACCGCGTAGACACCTGTTCCGCCTTTGTTATGCTGCCTTATTGTGGTGCCTGGCCCTAGCGCCGGCAGCGCTCGCCGATGCGAGCTCCGCACCCGCAGGGTCCGCGCTTGGCATGGCCGGCGCGCACGCAGAAGCGGGTCGAGGCCCGCTCGCCGAGGTGCGCCTACGAGAACAGGTCGTGTTCGTCTTTCGCACCGGACACGGAGCACAGTCCGCACAAGCGCGTGCCAGTACCGCTAGCGCCGCGCTCACCGCAGCAGCGAAGCTCGAGCAGACCGAGGTACGCATAGTCCCTTCCGGGGCCGCCGCCGTACTCTACGTCGGCGAAAGCCCCATAGCGCAGCTGTACGAAGACGATGCCCATGCAGCAGGGGACACCTCCCTCGAAGTCCACGCCGCCGGGATCGCCGCGAAAGTCAGACAGGCTCTCCAGGCCGAGCGGACTCGAACCCTCGTCGCGGATACCGTTTTCGCTATTTCGCTGGTGATCTTTCTGGGACTCGTCACGCTGTTCATCCTCAGAAAGAGCGGCGAGGTCGCGCGGCGGGTGCGCATGCAGCTCGAAGAGCGTCCGGAGCGGGTGACGGGCCTCCGGGTCTATTCCTATCAGTTGCTCGGGCCCGGCTCGGCACGCCTCGCACTGCTCGTGCTGGTGAACGCCGGCAAGTGGTTGCTGCGCGGCGCTGTTCTGTACGGCTACCTGGTCGTCGTCACCACGCTGTTTGGACCGACTCGCGCCTTTGCAGAGCGCCTGACCAACTGGATGGTCGCCCCCGTTTCGGAGCTGGTCGGACGCTTGGCTGCGTCGCTGCCCGTGTTGGTCGTGGTGCTGTTCGCCATAGCCGTGGTGTGGCTATTGCTGCGCTTGACGGCATTGTTCTTCGAAAGCGTCGCTCAAGGTGAAACCGAAAGCGAGTGGGTGCGGCGAGACCTCGCCGAGGCGCTGAGCGTCTTGGTGCGCATTGCCATCGTAGTGTTGGCTCTGGTCTTCGCTGCGCCGATCGTTACGGGGCAGGCGAGCGGCGCCTTTGCCAACGTGGGCTCACACCTCTTGTTGGCGCTCGCGCTCGGATCGGCGCCGATTCTAGCCAGCGCGGGCCTGGGAGCGGTCATCGTCTTTCGCCGCCACGTGCGCTTGGGCGATCAGATCGAATTCGGCCGCGCCAACGGTACCGTTGAACACTTTGGCTTGATCGATCTGCTCGTCGTTAGCAACCACGGCGAGCCGATCAGAGTCCCCTACTTTTTGGCGCTGGTTTCACCGCTGAAGATCACGTCCGGTACAGCGGTTCATGTCACGCTCATGGTCGATCCGAACGCATCCCAGGTCGAAGTACTGGGCACGCTCAGACAGTGCGTCGCGAAAATCAGCGAAGAAGCCCGCGTTTCGCTGGTAGAGCTCGCCGGCAACGGAGCGCGCTACGAGCTATCGGCCCCGACCAGCCAGGGCAACACAAAGGAACGCCTGCTGCTCGAAGCGAGTGAAGCGCTGCGCCGTGCGGGCATTCGGCTGGTGGGAGCCTCGGCAGATGGTGAGCGGCGCCCATGAGCAGCCTGTTGCTCCCGCTCAGCCTGCTCATTGCAGCGTACTTCGGCACCATCTTGGCCGAAGGGCGCACCATCAGGGGATTCGGCCTACCCTCGGGTGCCGAATGGTTGGTTCTGGGTGTCGTGCTCGGGCCACATGCGCTCGCGGTCTTCGACGCTTCGACCATCCGAGAATACCAACCCTTCGTGGTCATGGGCTTGGGCTGGACCGCGCTCGCCATCGGGATCGACTACGGCTACGTGGGCGAGCGCCGAATCACCTGGCGCGGCTACGCCTTCGGGCTGACTCTGCCTACCCTGGCGATGGCGGCGGTCGCAGCTGTCGTTTATTGGTTCGCACAGCACCAGCTCGGGCTCGGCGTTCTCGAAGCGGCCACGATGGCACTAGGGCTATCGCTCGTAAGCAGCGAGACCACCCGGCACGCGGTGCGTTGGGTGACCGAGCGTCACGGCGCGGATGGTCCCCTGGCCAAAATGTTGGCCGATATTGCAGACACGGACGACGCGCCACCACTGCTGGGGTTGGCCGTGCTCATGGCGTTGGCAACCGAGCCCACACTGAACGTCGAAGTGCCCATAGCTTTGAGGCTGGCGCTGCCGATCGCGCTGGGCGCCATACTCGGCTTGACCGCCGCAGGCCTCCTGGCGAAAAGCCTAGCGTTCGGCGAGAGCTGGACCGTGGTGATCGGCATGGCGCTGCTCGGGATTGGCATGAGCAATCGCCTGGGCTCCGCGTCCCTTTCCGTGTTGTTCATAGCAGGCGCCGTGCTTTCGATGGTGTCTCATCGGCACAACGAGCTACGCAAGATGCTGGCGCCCACGGAGCGACCGGTCACCTTGCCCCTCTTGCTGCTCGGCGGAGCTACTTTGGATCTACGGGGCCTATCCACCAGCTCGCTGGAATTGTTGGGTGTCGTCGTCGGCATCCGCATCGTGGTCAAGCTGCTCAGCGGTTGGCTCCTGGCCATCTGGCTCCCGGGAGCCAGACGCGCGGCGAGCGCCACGGGAGCAGCTCTCTTGGCATCGGGCACCGTCACCATGAGCATCGGCTTGTACGGTTACTTGAGGCTCAGCGCACCGCTGGGCGAATGGATGCTGTTGACGGCGTCTCTGGTGACTGTCGTCGGAGAGTTCATGGGCCCCGTGGCACTCAGGCGCGCGCTGACGCGTGCTGGTGAAATCGAACAGCCCGCACGAAAGCCTCACGGCACCCTAGAATCATCGGAGGCGAAGCTTTGAGTCACGCGGCAACGCCTGTCAAAACCCTGAGCACGCGCGCCACGCAACTCGGCGCCTTGCTCGTCACGACTGGTTTGGTTTGGGCGATCACTCGCGTCGCACCCGAATTTCACGGCCCGGGAGGCGTCATTGCGAGCGTTGGCTTCTTGCTGCTGGCGGGCATGTTGACCAGTGAGCTGCTAGAAACCGTCGGGCTGCCCCACCTGACGGGCTATCTCGCGCTCGGCCTGGTTGCTGGCCCACACGTGCTCGGTTTCGTGGACCACGTCGCGGTAACACGGCTGGAGAGCGTCAACACGCTGGCGCTCACGTTGATTGCATTGGCCGGTGGTGTCGAGCTCGAGTGGGAGCTCCTGAAAAGCCGCTTGAAGAGCCTCTTGTGGGCCAACGGTCTACACAGCTCGATCTTGTTCGTTTCGATGACCGCCGCGTTTTACTTCGTGGCGAGCGATCTGGAGTTCATGCGCGGGCTCGGGCCGCAGCACGTGCTGGCGGTTGGAACGTTGTGGGCCGTGCTGGCCATCAGCCGCAGCCCTTCCGCAACGCTCGCCATCTTGGCCCAGACGCGCCCCAGTGGTCCCCTGACACGCTTTGCCCTCGCATTCGTCATGTCCAGCGACGTCGTGGTCATCATATTGCTCAGCCTGGTCATGTCCGTGGTGCGCCCCATGTTCGACGCCAGCTCGGACGTTTCGCTGGCGGAGCTGGTGGTGTTGGGACATGAGATATTGGGAAGCGTCACGGTGGGCACCAGCCTGGGGCTGGGGCTCGCGCTCTACCTGAGGCTTTTCGGGCGCCAGATCTTGCTGCTCATCTTGGGCCTGGCGTACGTGGCGGGCGAGGCCATCGGCTACCTCAGGTTCGACCCACTGCTGACGTTTCTGATTGCGGGTTTCGTGGTCCGCAACTTTTCGCGCCAAGGTCCGCTTCTGCTATCTTCGGTGGAGCGAACGGGGAGCGTGGTTTTCGTCCTGTTCTTTGCCACCGCCGGCGCTCACCTCGACGTGCCGTTGCTCCTCATGCTTTGGCCTACCGCCCTTTTGTTGTGCGCCGCGCGTATGGTAGCCACCTTCGTCGCCCAAGCATGGGCATCCAGGCAAGCGCTGGATCCCCCGGTCGTGCGCCGCTGGGGGTTTGCTCCATTGGTGTCACAAGCGGGTCTGACGCTCGGGCTTTCGGTCGTCATCGAGCGGACATTTCCCCAATTCGGAGCGGGTCTCCGATCGCTGGTGATCGCCACCGTGGCCGTCAACGAGCTGGTAGGCCCCATCTTGTTCAAGTTCGCCTTGGATCGCACAGGAGAAACCGGAACCAGAATCAGCATTCCCCCACCGGGCTAGCCCTGACGGGACCCTCTGTTTTTTTGCGTGTTTTGCGGCTTTGGCGGTTCTGCGGTTGGTCTTTTTGCAGGACTCCGAAGGGAAGCATCCAAGTTACGGGTCGACAGCTATCGGCGGGTTGGCTCCCCGATAGATGAGCGCGCCGCGCGTGAAGGGTGGCGAGACGATTTGGCCGCCGACGGCCCATACGCCTAGGTCCGGATCGATCCAAACGGAGTGGAAGTCTTCCACTAGCTCGAGCCCAGTGGGCTCGACGACCCACTCGGAGCCATCGTGGCGTAAAACAGTGGTCTGCATGCCCACGGCATACGCTTCTCGACCTCGGTGGTTCACGCCAAACATTTGTAGCGTGGCACCCTTTGGGGTCACGTCACGCCAAGGCGAACCGTCCGTCGAGGCCACCAGCGTCGCGCTGTATTGACCGCCTACGGCCGTGATCAGCGAACCGTCGGAACGACCATGAATCGTCAGCAGCGGGCGCCGCGTAGCGGCGTCGACTTCGCTGAACTCTTCGCCATCGTAGTGCAAGAGCGCGCCATCCACTCCGCAAAACCAAACGTCCTCACGCCCGGTTCCCCAAACCTTGTACCACGCGGAGGGAGAGGGCACTTCCGCCGGTAGATCCACTGCCTCCAAGCCCTCGCCGCGGTCTCTCCAGATGAAGCCCATGCCGACATTCGGATCGCCCCCCACCACCCACACGTCGTCCGGCACCGCTCCCCAAATCCCCCAGACATCCTGCTCGCTCGGTGTTTCGAGCCGATCGAAGCTCCCGCCATCGTAGCGCATCACAAGGCCGCCGGTTCCACCCACGTACACCGGCCCGGCTTCGAAAGCATGAACCCAAACCAAGTCTGCGAAGGGCACGCCGGTGTCATGTAGCTCCCAAGCCTGGCCATCGAAGTGCAGGATGGTGGGGCCCGCTTCATCGCCCCGATCGGCTCCCACGACCCAAACGTCGTCGGCAGCCGTGCCGGTCACCGAAAACAGCGCGCCTGGCTGCTCTTCTGCCAACACGTGCCACACTGCGTGCTCGTCGGCCCGATCGCGGTCATCGGAACACGACGAGGCGGCGAGGGAAACGACGAAAGCAAAGCCCCTGAGGAGGCGCGACAGGTGTCGTTTCACGGGGCGCCCCTCATGGATCCGTGCAGGCGTAGTCGCGATGCTCGCACGCAGCGTGACAGCCAGCGCACGAGCGTGCCCGCGCCGATGAGTCCAGATTGCCGCTGGCATCGGCGCGCTGCCACAACCAATCCCCGAGCTCGGGATCGGAATTCGGGTCCAGCTTGAGCATGCCCGACGCCCGTTTCAAGACGCGGCAATCCTCGTCGTCATATTCGCCTTTCACCAGCTGCGTGCCGGGGTCGAGCGGAGCCTGACCCTCCAGGTAGGCCATCTCCGCTTCCTGATTGGCAAACACCCTGATGTAAAAGCCATCGTGTTCAGCGGGGCTCAGGCGACAGTCGCGAACCTCGACCAGCTCCGTCTCGAAATCGAGCGGCCAAAATCCCTTCTTGGAGGGCTCCGTTGGGGGATCGTCGCTGCAAGCGCTGGTCACGCCCAGCGCGACGATACCCACGATGACGAAGCTGAAACCAAGGCCACCGCCTCGTTTCAATGCTTGTCCTCCACGCCTTCCAGGTACACCACGCGAATCCGATGATTGTAGGTATCGGCGATGTAGAGGTTGCCGCGGTCGTCGAGCGCAACCCCGTAGGGCCGATTGAGCAGGGCTTTGGTGGCAATTTCACCGTCACCTTCGGAGCCTCGCTCGCCGCAGATACCGGCCACCGTGGATACCTCACCATGGTGATCGATGCGACGAACGCAGCTGTTCTCGGTGTCCGCTACGAAGATGTCGCCATTCTTGCCGATGGCCACGTCCCGCGGTCGATTGAAGCGTGCTTCGAGCGCGTCGACGCCTTCTCCTTCGAACGCACCAGTGGGCGCTTTCTCTTTGAGCTCGGAGGGGTCATAAGGTTCGGGCACCTTACCAGCGACCGTTTCTACCGTACCGTCGGGGTGCAGCACTCGAATGATGTGGTTACCCGTGTCGGCAAAGTAGAGCTCGTCGTCGGGGCTCATCTCCATGCCGCCAGCGGGTGGCGCCGACTGGCTGAAAGGCTGGTTCATGAACGCCGTCGTGCCGGCCTCACCTTCACCCGCAAAGCCCTGCGGCCGCGCCGGAGGTCCGGGGCAGTCGGGCTCGTCGGCTTGATCCTCCTGGCAGAAGCGACACTCCCTGGCTTGGCCTGGCTCCGGCTCTTCGTCGGAGCACACCTCGATGAATCCCTCCGGGAGGTAATTGCCCACGGGGCCCACCAAGGTGTTGATGACGCCATCGTCGTCGACACGGCGGATGCGCTGGTTGCCTTGATCCATGATGTACATGCGCCCGCTGCTGTCGAAGGCGGTTGCCACGGGCAGATCCACCACGGCTTCGAGGGCAGGCACGCCTTCGCCCGCGTAGGAGCGCGCTCCGGTCCCGCAGATCGCGCGAATTTCGCCGCTGCTCATGCTCATTTCCATGACCTTCGAGTTGTGCCAGGCGGAGAGCACGAGCTTGCCGTCGGGTGAAAAGCTCACGTGCGTGGGATGGTTCAAATTGATTTTCGCGGCCTTGCCGTTTGGAGCGTCACCCAATTCGCCCGTCCCAATCACAGTTTCTACTTTGCCATCGACGATGGTGCGCACGCGGTGATTGTTCCAGTCGAGCACGTATGGGCGAGCATCGGGCCCGAACGTCAGATCTTGCGGCAAATACAGGCTCACTTCGGTGGGGGCCTGGCCGTCTTCTCCCAGTGCGGCACGCCCCGTGCCCATATACGTGCAAATCACGCCCTCGCCGCCGCATGGTGACGCAGTCGAAGTATCGTCATCGCCGCCGCATGCGGTCAACAGAGCTGCGAGCACAACGCTGCACAACAGCATCTTCCTACCGTGAACCAGCTTTTTCATTGGGTAGCCTCCGGATCGAACCTACGGATCTTGTGATTGTAGGTATCGGCGATGTACAACATGCCTTGATCATCGAAGGCGAGACCTCCGGGGCGATTGAGCGCCGTTTCGGTCGGAGCATGACCTTCACCGTCGTAGCCTCGTTCGCCGTTGCCTGCGACCGTTTCGATGGTGCCCCGCTCGAGATCGATGGCGCGCACACGATGGTTCAACTCGTCCGCGACGTATAGCAGCTTGCCGTCTGGACTGAGCTCTAGGTCGCGGGGATTGTCGAGCTCAGCCTCGGTCGCATCGCCCCCGTCGCCCGAAAAGCCGGCTTCTCCCGTGCCCGCGATGGTCTCGATGCGATCGGCTTCGAAATCGATGCGCCGAATCACGTGGTTCAAGGTGTCCGACACGTACAGTCTGCCGTCGCGATCGAGCGCGAGCGCGCCACCTGGCGGCGGATTCGACCCCGCGGGAAACCGGAACTTGGCCTCCAGCGGTGAGCCACCGTCCCCCGAATAACCCGCCTCTCCAGGCGTTCCGGCCACCGTGGTGATGACGCCTTCTGGATCGATCTTGCGCACGATCTGATTGCGCATATCCAGAATGTACAGGCTATCGTCCTCTGCCACGATGACCTGCGTCGGTTGGTCGAGCTTGGCTTTCCGCGCCGGCTCTCCGTCACCTGCAAACCCCGCGGCGCCCCCACAGGTCACCAGCACCAAACCCGTGTCGGGATCGTACTGTCGCAGTTTGTGATTGTGCCAAGCCACGAGCAGCAGCTTGTCATTGGGTAGCTCGACGAGCTGAGTGGGATGGTTCAACGCTACCGTGGTGCCTTCTGCGCCCGGCGCCTCCAGATCCGAAAGGTCTTCCGGACCGTCCCCGACGAAGCCGGAACCTATCACGGTTCGAAGGGTGCCATCGCCTTCGACTTTACGCACCGCGTGGTTGTTCCAGTCGAGTACGTACATGTCACCGTTTTGGGTAACCGTCAGATCGATAGGCCAATAAAACATCGACTCGACCAGACGATTGCCGTCACCATCGAACCCTGCCTCGCCCGTTCCGGCAAAGGTACAAAGCTGGGAAGGTTCGTCACAAGCCAAGTACTGCTGCTTGTCACCCGCATCGGTGTCGTCACCCCCACAAGCCACGATCGACCCTGCCAATATGAATGAAAGCAAGCAATGACTGGCGGCATATAGTCGCCTCTCAAGCATCATATTCACTCCTCTCCGTTCCTCTCGGCCCACGACAGTATAGCGCTTCCAGGAACGCGGGCGAATGGTCCGCGGGTAAGCCCCAAGTGATACCTAGGCGGTAAAGTTTCCCGGGACAAAAACCCGATTCAGTCCCCGCGCGCACACGCAGCATAGCGCTCGAGCCAATAGACGAAGTTCGTATAGGCCGGGTCGTCGTCTTTGGTGAACTTGTCGTGCCCACCATGTACTACGCCTCCGTCGCTTTCGGCCAGCGGTTTCAACAAGAACAGGCTTTGGAGCGGGTCCTCGACATTGACGTAGCCCTCTCGAATCACGTTGCGCATGGTGCTGAGCGACGAGGCCTCACAGCTGTCTGCCTCCACCAGCCAAAGCGTGGCGCCCGCCGGTGGATTGTTGGCACTCGTGAAGTGGCACGGGTAGCAGCGGCCGCGAGTCACGTAGACCGTCTCCATGAACACGCGCTCGAGCACTTTCGAATCACAGCCTCCTGGGTCGCGCTCAGGGTCATAGGCTTCGGACGGCTCGACATCGAGATCACAAAAGCCGATGCCCGATGCCGAGCTGCACTTGGCGCCAGCGCAGGCTCCACAATCGGCGACATAGGCAATCCACTCGTAGAAGGCGTCGTACTCCTTGCGAATCACCTCGTCGGTGATCAAGCGCGAATCCGGCGAAGCGCGCTCGATCCAGTCCAGTATGCGGCTCTGCTCGGGAGCCTTCAAGTCGACCAGCTCCTGCTGGACCAAGCAGGCCATGGTTTCGCAGGGTGTGTCGCGCACGAACAAGCTCAGATCGACGCCGGACAAATGGCATTGATTACAACTGGCGGGTTGGTCGTCCGAGAGCACCGGTTCGATACGCTGCTCGTACAGATCGATGGCGCCCTGGGTACATGCATCGACCGATTTTGGATCCGGGGAGCAAGCCACGCCAAGCCACAGCCCTGCCACTGTTGGCAGCAGAACTCGCAAGCCATCCATCATGGACCATGGTGTACCAGAGCCGTACAGGTCCGGCCAGCCGCACGCATCGAGACTTGGCGTTCAGTGATCGTGCGGCTTCTGGCAGCTCCCGCGACCATCGTGCATGTCGCAAATCAGCTCCGCTTTGCAGTCGCGATCTTCGACGCAAGGGGAGCCGAGCTCGCCGAGATCATCAGAATCGCCATCGCCACAGCCCGCCGCGCTGATCACGAGAGCGAGCATTAGGACCGGGCACACGAACCGCCTGTTCATCGCGCCCCCATAGCACGTCGGAGCGACCATCTGCTGCGGCAACATGCCGCATCGACAGCCAGCCTCTCGGGCCGTAGTGGGGGCGCCATGCCGAAGCAGCTAGTGTTCTTGTCTTGGGCAACCGCAGCCACGACAGTGTTCGCGACAGCGCTCGTGGCGCCGCGCGCCTCGGCACACCATTCTGCCGGACACGGGGCCTCCGAAGGCGTGCGGGCCGTGACTTCCCTATCGGCTCAGTCCGCGAGGGCGAGCCAGCGCGTCGGGTTGCTCGAAGAGGTGACGCGCACCTCGGATCAACCAACCGGTGCCGCCACCGTCGGGGCCGTGACCTCGCTGGCCGCATCGTTCATGCCCCACCCGTGGTTCTCGTTCGGCGCCCAGTTTCCCTGGGCCTTCATCGACGAGGGCGCGACCACACGACACGGCTATGGCGACACGACGTTGGAGGCCCTGCTAACCCCGAAGGATGATCGCTCGGATCGCCAGGTGCCGACGTTCGGGCTCAGGGTGAGCTTGCCGACGCGCAGTTATGAGCTGGCGAGCGATCCAGGGCGAATCTACAGCGCGTCTCCCCTGTTCGCTTTCACGCGCCGATACACGACGATCTATTGGCAAGCGACGGCACTCACCACGCTGGAGTCCCGCCCGGCGGGCATTGCCTGGGACGCCAGCGCTGGGCTCTTCTGGGGCGTGGTGTCCAACGCTGGGTTTGGTGCTGCTCTGGGAGCATGGGTCGACACTCGACTCTCAGCCCATTGCAAGTCTCCCACCGGCGAGCTCGACTACTGCAGACAAGGCCGCGTGACCGAGCGCGAACGGCCAACCGGGGCCACGCGTGCCTATGTGCTCGAGCGAGTGTTCTACGAGCTCGGCGATTTCAGCCTCGCCGCGGGCATGGGCCTACCGCTGACCTCGCGACGAGATTTCGACATCACCTTGAGCTTGGGGCTGGAGCGAACGTTTTGAATACCCGATAGCCTCTTAGTCCTGGGTAGACGAGCGCTCGCAGGCCGCGTACTCCGTCACCCAGGCCAGAAAGTTTTCGTACGAAGGGTCGCCCTCGATTCTGAACTTGTCGTGGCCCCCGTGCGGGACACCGCCGTCCCGTTCTGCCAACGGCTTGATCAAGAGCAAGCTACGCGAAGGTTCCTCGAGGTCGACATAGCCGGCCTGGATCACGTTGCGCATGGTCATCAGCGACGCCGCTTCACAACTTCCTTCTTGCTCGATCCACTTCGGCGCGTCGGCAATAGAAGAATTGGTCGTGAAATGACAAGGGTAGCAGCGCCCGCGCGAAGCGTAGACCGTCTCGAGAAATAGCTGCTCCAGGGCCTTGTCGCTGCAGTCCCCTGCCAGCGAGCTGGTATCGGTAGCTGCCTTTGGGGTATCGACCGGTTGGCAATAAGTCGGATTTTCACGGCGGCCACAAGGCGTGCCGGCACAGCTGCGGCAGCGGGCCTCGAGCTCGATCCATTCGAGAAAAGACTGATACTCGAGCTCGATGACCTCCTCGGTGATGAGCTCGCTTTGGGAGTCGGCACGCCGAATCCACTCCAGAATGGTGGACCGCTCTGGGTGGGACAGGTCCACCAAACGATCCGCCACCAGACAGGCCATTGCTTCGCACGGGTCGTCTCGAACGATGGCGGCCAGATCGATGCCCGAGAGGTGGCACTGGTTACAGCTCTTCGGCTGGTCGTCCACCAAGAGCGGCAGCACGCGCTCTTCGAACAACGTCGTGGACGATTCGTCGCAGCGCGGCAAGGAGGACTCGTCGGCCTCGCCGCAGGCACTGGCGGACGCCACCGCTGCTGCCACACACGCGGCGCTCAGCATTCCGGACAACCAGCGCGACGACAGCTCCACTTACTCCATGTCCTCGAAATAAAGGCGCGCTTTCGCAACCGCCCCAGAACCGACGAGCGAGCCAATCTTGCGGCCGTCGTAGTCGTCGTTACGGATGTGAATGCCTCCCCAAAGGCGGGACTGCCCAGCTTGGTCGGCAGCATCGTAGTAGGTAGCCCATTGGAGCTTGACGGTTTCAGAGGGGCCATATTCGAAGAACAAGTAGCCTGGCTCGGCCACGAACTCGCCGAGCCCTCCGGGAAAATATTCGCTGCCCGAAAGCTCGGCCAACACCTGGGCCGCCGAGCGGCTGAACGTGCTGTGCCCCGACGTGTAGCCGGGGAATGCCGGTGTGACGAAGGTGCGGCGTTGATAAGGGATCCAATCCAGCGCGCGCACCCAACCCACACCTCCCAGCTCGCGTGCGCGATCGCCGGGCTCACCGCGCCAAGACCGAAGCGCCAGCTCGCCGACGTAGCGCCCGAGGTGTGCATGGCGCTCACCGGGCTCCACCGTCTCTTCGGTGATGAGCTCGATCAAACCATCGATCAGAGGCAACCCTCCTTCGTGGTACGCGGGGAGCTCGGGATCGCTGCGCTGCCCGAGCCCCGCCAGGTAGCGGACCAAGCTTATCGGTCGAGCCGATACGTACTCGCGCTTGAGCTCCCACGCCGCGATGGCAGCATCGTGCAGGGCTCCGTTGAGGGCCAAGTAGACATGGACGTCCCACGCGAGCGGGTCGAGCTCATCGCCCTTGCCGAACAAGCGCCGCTCGAATTGGGGGTGGTACGACACGTAGTTGGCCAACGTATTCCAGTGCCCCGGTGGTGTTTCCGAATTGGGGCCATCCGCCCAGAACTCGGCCAAAACGCGCGTGAAGTCCCCGCGCAAGACCGGTTGAGCCTGGTAGGGGCGACCGGTCACGGGATTGACGGCGTGCCCTTGCCCCTGGTCGCTGCCCAGCGGATTGTTGCCGTAGCCAGCGGGGGAAATGTCCCAGCGTTCGCCGTCGCTCGGGTCGAGCTCTGCAGACTTGCGAATGATCTCGACCACGGCATCGATCAAGTCATCGTCGAATGCGGTGGGGGGATTGTCGCCCGCGAAGTAGGGCGCTCCCGGCTCCGAGCGCTCGAGTGCAAAAGGCGTCACGTTGCGCCAGTGCGCGCCGATATAGGGCTGCGCTCCGGAGCCTTGGGCAATTCCGTTTTGGGTTACCGCTTCGGCCAGGACCAAACGTTGCCAAACCAAAGGATGCTCGAGACGCGCTCCCGGCTCGTCGACCACCAGGAGCGGGTTATCGGGCTCGAACCGGTCCGGATCGGCGTAGTTGTTCTGCTCGTTGCAGCCATCGTCCGCAAACGCCTCGATCACCGCTTCACCGATGCGATTGCCGACCTCGCTCGGCGCATCGCCCGTGGCATCCGTTTGGGCGGGATCATAACCGAGCTCGAGCATGAAGGCGTCCAGGCAAGCCCTGGTCACGTCGCCCCCAATCGCGCTCCGGTAGCGATACTCGAGCAAGCGGTAAGCGGCGTAGGCTATCGCCTCTTCTCGCGCTGCCTCGATATCGTCGACCTCGTCCAGCTCGACTTTGTCGTCGGTTACCACACCCGCGGCACCTTCGTCATAGGCAGCCCAGGCGTCCCACACGGCCAGCGAGAAATGAAACAAGTTGCGGGCGTGCACCGTCGGACGGGGCGTATCGCGACGAATCGCGTTGAGCAGCTGCTCGTTCCAGCGCCGTGCCATCGAGGCGCTCGGCTCGGGATCGATCGCTCCGTGAGGGCAGCTTGTCGGCGGCGCAGCACCCGGTTCGAGCGTCAGGTGGGTCACGGTCGGACCACGATGAATGGCGACCCCGCCGTCCAAATCGTTCGATAACACGTTGCCCCCGACCGCCCAGACACCTCCCTCCGGATCGACCCAGACGGCGTGCAGCGACTCCACGGGGACACGCAAGTCGGTCACCACTTCTCGCCACGGGCCGGACGCAGAGTGGTAGACGCTGGCGCCGAGCCCGACCGCCCACGCCGAGTGGCTGTCGACCGCATGCACCCCCTGCAAGAGCGGAGCGCCTTCGGGCGCCTGATTCACGAAATCCGGCTCCTCCAGATCGCCCACTTCGAGCAGCTGGCCCTCCGCGCCTCCACCAACGATCAATGCTCGCTCGCGAGTACCGTGAATGGTGAACAAAGCTGCCTCGGTCCCGGAATCGAGATAAGAAAAGCCGTCCCGCGCATTGCCTCGCAACACCATGCCGCCGCCGCCGACTACCCACACGTCGTCTGCCGAGGCACCCCAGACTTTGAAGAAGGCTGGGATATCGTGCCGGTCATTTTGGGGGATCTCGCTCGGAAGCGGCAAATCGCGCCAGACGTTGCCGTCGTAGTGCCAAACGAACCCGTTTCTGCCCGCCGTCGATCCCACGGCATACAGGTCGTCGTCATCGGCAGCCCAGAAACCGAAGACGATGTGCTTGCCGAGACCCGGGCTCGGCAGGCGCTCGAACCTGCCATCCCGATACGCCAAGATCTGCGCCTCGGAGCCGCTCATCAGCACCGACCCATCATCGAGCGCTTGCACCCACCACAAGTCACCTTGATACCCGGTGCTGAACCGGCGCCAGCGCTCGCCGTTCCAATGGAGCACCAAGGGGCCGTCGCCGGCGTCGGCGCCTACCATCCAGACGTCGTTCTTGTCGCGCCCGTGGACCGAGGTCAGGGCGGCAGCCTCGCTCTCGACGACGACGCTCCAGTGGCTCTGTGTGACGAGGAGCTCGGGCTCACCGCACGCCCCACACAGCAGTAGGGCAGCTAACTCAAGGCATTTGAAGCGTAAGCGCGAAAGCACGCCCGGAAGTATGTGCTGTGTGCTGCATTTCCGCCATGAGGAACTCAAAGCTGCAGCGTCAGGGTCCCCATCAGCGTTCTCGGCGCCCCGACCGACACGTGGCGCTGTGGGATGGCAGGGCGCTGTGGGATGGCAGGGCTCTCTGCGGTGAAACGCGAGGAGTAAACGAACTCCCCGTCGTACCATTCTGTATCCAGCAGATTCTCGACATCCAATCCAAGCTCGACGCCGCCACGGGCGAGCCCGAGCGATGCATCCAGCAAAAACAAGTCCGACCCGAGCTCGCCATAAGGCAAAGGCCGGTTGAGCAGCATGTTGGTGGCGAGACCCGCGTTCAGAGCGATCGCACGTTGAGCTACGTGACCCACGACGTGCTCGAAGTGCAGATCGCAGCGTCCGACGTACTGTGGGACGTAGGGCACCGCATCGCCCGGCGCATAGCGTCCGCTCGCTTCGCGAAAGCTGGCACGAGTGTAGCTGGCTCCGCAGGCGGACAGAAACCACTCGCCGGCGCGCGCCTCGAAACTGAGCACCCCGCCGACCCGAGCCGTCGCCGGGACCGGCTCGTTGCGCGAGGTGGCCTCGTTGAAGACCAGATCGTCGCTGAGCAAGCTCGCGAAGCCTCCCAGCGAGGCAGAGAAGCGCGACGCCTCGTCGTAGCTCAACCCGACGTCGAAGCTGTGCACGCGAGTGAACGGCATGCTCTCAGCGTCCGCCAAGCTGCGCGCCTGCGGCGATCGAAACCCGGCACCGTAGCCGGCCAGTGCACGCCACCCAGCTCCGAGCCCTATCTCCAGCCCTGCCTTCGGACCCAAGTGGGTCCCCTGCGCAGAGCGCGTCTCCGTCGCTAGGCGGTCGTCCACGCTGAACGAAAGCCCGTCTGCGCGCAGCCCCAAGAACACGGCCACCCGGTCCCAAGGGTGCAAGCCGAGCTCACCAAAAGCGGCCACATCGGTGGCCCGCACGCGGGCATCGACCAGCTGTTCTTCGAGAGCGGGTCGGCGCTGACCCTGCTCGAGCACATCGTGCCGCGCGAAGACACCCAGCGTCAGCGAGTCTTTGGAGCTGACCCACGCCAGGGTCTTGCCTGTCACCGCGTTGAACCCCACCGTGTCGGAGTCGTTGAGCTGCAGCATGCTGTCGTCCACGCCGGTCTCGAGCTCGCCCGTGTAATTGAAGCGCAGCCGAAGGTGTCGTTTGACCAGAAACGGCGTGAACGACGAATGCCAACCGTCCGCGGTGTGAGTCAGCTCCAAAGCGAGCTGCGTGCGCGCCGAGCTGCCGCCTTGCCGCGGATCGTAGCTGCCGAAACGGTCCATCGAACCGCGGTCGATGTCTCGTCGCAGCAAGACACCGGCAGAATCGAAGCGCCCGGCGTAGCTCGATACCATCAAGCGCAGCTCGAGGCCTTCTGCTGCAGCGTGCCTGATTTGCGCCATGGCGCTGGCGCGCTCGCTGGCGCGTCCCGTTCCAAACCCATCGCTTTGGTACAGGTCCAACGCCACGAACGTCTGCGAGTGAGCCTGCTCGGGGCGATAGCCCATGAATAGACGGCGCGCACCGTAGGTTCCGAGCCCCGCCTTCAGGGTCGCGCCCGGATCGGCGAGCCCCAAGTGATAGCGGACGCTGCCGGCAACCGCGAAATCACCCTGCTCGGGGCGCAACGCTCCCGGCAGTACGTCGATTCTTTCGACCAGCTCGGGAATCACGAAATGCAAGTCGGCGTAGCCCTGGCCGTGCACATGGCTCACTTCGTTGACTGGCACGCCCGCAACGCTCACTTCTAGGTCTTGCCCGTGAACCGCATCGAAGCCGCGAAAGAAGAGCTGGTGGGCCTTGCCGTCACCACTGTGCTGCGTCACGAACATGCCCGGCGCTCGGCGCAATAGGTCGCTACCACTGCGAGCTGGTGCCGCCTGCAGCAGCTCGCGCGTGAGCCGGGCTTCACCGGCGCTGCGTGGCGCCGGCTCACCGGTCACCAGTACCTCGATGGGGTCGTCCGTTGCGTGCGAGTGCGGGCCGGCGGCTTCCGTGGCGGCCAAAGCCGTTTCGGATGCCGGTGCCTGCGCCTCGGCGGGGGGCGAGCCGACGAAGCGGATCGCGACCCGCACCTTGGCTGCTACCGGCGCGCCATCGATGCTGGCGGGCTTGAAACGCCAGCGCCTGGCGGCATCTAGAGCGGCCTTGTCGAATGCTGGGTTCACGCTTGCCTCGACCGCTGCATGCTCGACGGTTCCGTCGGCAGCCACGACGAGCACGACAGGGACCAAAACATCGTGGCTCGAAGGTTGACCCGGCCAGACCCCCTGCTCTACGTGCAACGGCTCCGGGCGCACGGTTTCGTGGGCGCCGCTGTCCGGTGCGTGGAGCACCCCAGCGCCAAGCGCGATCGCAACCAGCGCGAGCCGCCTCAAAATCAGGCCCTCAGGGGCTTTGTGGGCTGCAGTGACCCTCACCGTTGAAGTGCCCCAGTGAAGTGGTGGCTGCGGCAACGAAGGCCCGCATGTCGTTGATGTCGGCTGCCCCCACTCCGTAGCTGCCCTGCTCCGAGCTCAAATCGGAAAGCCGCACCTGTTCGAGCTCGTCGAGCGTCACTTCGCCGTCGTCGTCTTCATCAGCAGCCGCGATCACCTCGAAGCGCAGCTTGGCATTCGGAGACGCCAAATCGTCGTAGAACAAGTGGTCGCCGTGAATCGTGAGCTGGGCGGTGGTTTCGCGAGCATCGCGCACCACGACTCCAGAAATTTCTTGTCCACCGCCCACATCGACGCAGTTCGCGTACACCACCGGTTCCGAGAATCCCCACCTGAACCGCTTTTCTGTATCGTCGCGAGTAGCCGTACCCGAAACGAAGACATTGAAGTCGCTCGTCGCCATCAGCTCCAGATCGTCCGCGCTCACGCCCTCGGCTCGCCCAGTACCCAAATCGGCAACGAGGCTGGCGAAGCTGAAGCTCCACTCCCCTTCGTCCAACCTAGCCAGAGAGCCCAGCTCGAAGGGGCCGGATTCGGTCAAGTCGAAGAGCGTCGTTCCAGGTAGCAGCGCTTGCCGCTCGACCCCAGCCTTACCGAGCGTGACTTCGCCCAGTACCATGAGGAATGTGTCGTAGCGAACACTCCAACCGTCCTCGAACTCCGACGAGGGAATGCCCTCTTCGATATAGTCCTCGCCCCAGGCGGTCACGCGGACAGAGCCGGTACCGCCGTCTTCGCCGCCACAAGCCAATAGGTGCAGGCTAATAACCGACAGAACGACTTGGACCAACCTCCGATGATTCTGCATTACTCGTCTCCGTCATACTTTAGGCTCGAGTACCCAAAGCGATAAGCAATGGCCTTGCCGAGGCCACGGCGAAACGCGTTGTGCGGGGGCGTATCCGGCTCTAGCTCGACGCGCTTCGCGTCTGCATGAGCAGCCAGCTCCGCGAAATCGATCTGATCGACCCAGACCGCCGTCTCGACTCTAAGCAAGATGTCCCCATCCCCTTCGATGGCGCCCCCCGTCAAAGGGCACCCTTCGATCTCGGGCAGACCACTCGTCGGGTTCACGATGGCAGCGCGCTCTAGCCGAGCGAAAAATCCGACTTGCTGGTCGTCACGTCGAGCCACGCCCTCCAGTAGCGCTGCTACCCCGGGGTGGTCAGGTAACTCGCCGAAGGCCACCACGGCCGAGCGCACCACGCCCGTCACACCATCACTCGCCCCAAGCCGTGTCTCTTTGGCCAACAAATCCACCGCGACCGGTTGCAACGACTCCGCCAGCACCTCGCCTGCGTCATAGTGCCCCGGGTGCGCCCACGCCGCGGCAATACCGCAGGTCTGCCGTGGGTCTCCGGCCAAACCGATAGCCGGTCCCGTGACGTAATACAGGCGTTCCAACGCCAGCCAAGCGGTGGTTAGGTCGATGCGCCAGCCAAAGGCGTTGACGAGCGTTGGCGTAGCCGACAGGTCGCTACGAACCCGCGTGGTGATGCGCACGCGCTCACCGCCGGTAGTGGGTGCACTGCAACCCGCGAGCGCTGCTCCCAACGTCAAACGGGCCGACTCGAAGCAAAGCGCGCCGGCTCCTATCAACAACGAGCGCCGCATCGGTCGACCACGTGATCGGTGCATCTGGGGGCGCACCTTCACGCAGGATCGCCGGGTTGTCGAGTCCGCTGCGAAAGAGCACACGCCGGTTCCCCGGCCCCCAGGTCAACACCCCTTGATCAGGCCCGGCCAATCGTTGGCGCCGGGAGGCGCTCAGCGTTTCTTGGTTGCTTCTTGAGGAGCGGGCAAAGGCTCGACACCCGCCACGGGGCGT
>CBFGRJ010000062.1:0-25175 GCA_965651135.1 uncultured Myxococcales bacterium | reverse complement strand
GCGAGCGCCCGGAGCTCCTTGAGCGCGTCGATGGCGATCCTGGCCCCCTCGGCATTGCCGTCCGCAAGCAGCTCTTCGCTGGCCTGCTTGAGCGTCTCGGCGAGCTTGGCGCGCGCGGCTGAGGCCGGGTTCTTGGGGTCCGTGGGCATGAATCGTTCACTCAATCGTTCACGGGCTCGGAGAAGCGATTGTTCACCGAAATCCGGAAGCGGAGATTGCTTCAACGAATTCGCGTCGGTGCACGAGGAGGGACTTGAACCCCCACACCTTGCGGTACCGGAACCTAAATCCGGCGCGTCTGCCAATTCCGCCACTCGTGCGTGTGAGTGGCCGAGGGATAGCGCTCCGGGGTGACCAGCGTCAAGTTCGTTTACTCGCCCCGTGTGATGGGGTAGCCGCGCTCGCGCCAGACCAGGATGCCTTCGTCGATGACGGCGGTGTTCTTGAAGCCTCGGTCGCGAAGGGCACGGGCGACTCGTCCGGAAGCGGCGTGGGGGCAGGCGCAGTAGGCTAGGATCCAGGTGCCGTCTTTCGGGAGCTTCTTGGCGTATTCGTCGACGGCGTAGAACGGGAGCGAGATTGCGCCGGTGATACGGAACTCGAGGTAGTCCGATAGCGGGCGGGCGTCGGCGATGACCATGCGGGCGCCGGCGTCTAGGGCTGCCTTGACCTGGGCGGCGGGGACGTAGAGGTCGTCGCGCAGCTCGAACTTGGGTGGGGGCCCGTCTGGGTGGATCACGAGCGGCACGTCGGGCAGCTTGCCGGCCACCTGACGCTGGGCGTTTCTGCGGAGGCTGCGCACGAATACGGTGAGGTCGTCGAGTTGCTCCGGGGTGAGCCGTGAGGCGAAGCCTGGCATGGGCGTGCCGGTGCGGCCGTGCTCGATCGCGTAGCGGATGAAAGCGTCGCTCACCGTGGCATGGAAGGTGGGCGTGTCGAGCGTGGGAGCGGTCTTGCCTTGGCCCTCCGAGCCATGGCACTGAGCGCAGTGTTGGGCATAGAGCTCCCGGCCTCGAGCGATGTCGCCCCGAATGCGCGCGGTGGGGAGCGAAATGGACGGTGTCGTCTGCCAACCTCGGATGAAGTCGATCAGGTGTTCGACGTCGGCGCCCGACAGCGGCCCGCCGAAACGGTGGCCGAAGGCACTCATCGGCGTGCCCACCCGTCCGCGCACGATGGCTATTCGCAAGAAAGAGTCCGTAGCGGTGGCTAGCAGCTCGGGGTTGGAAAGCGCGTTGGCGTTGTCCGCAGCATAGCCCTGACCCTCGTCTCCGTGGCACAGGGCACAATAGCGTGCGTAGAGCTCCCGGCCCCTAGCTCGCGTGTCGTGCTCGTCGACGGTCGCGACGTCGGCTTGCGTGGACTGGCTCCCGCAGGTCGCGATGGTGAGCGCAAGCGGGGTTACCAGAAGGCCGAGCAGCAGCTGAGTGGGAAAAACGCTCATGGTCAGACGCGAAGCGACGCGCGAGGTCGTTGTAGCACCTTCCGCGGACGATTGGGTCGCTCTGGCTGTCAGCCTAGCTCGCGGCCTAGCTCGCGGCCCATCTCGCAGCCGGTCCCGGGAAAGCCGAAGCGCCGAATCGCGTTGGCCTCAACTGGACTCAACCCTTGCGTCCTCGGGGGGAATTCCAACGCCGTTTGATGTGAACCTTGAGCACATCGCGGAAGAGCCCGATGTGCGCGCAGTGGTCCAGCGTGTCGTTGCCCGCATAACCGCGAACGTGAAAATTGCCACGGGTGTAGCGCGCGATGAGGTCGAGACCCATCGGATCACCTGCTCTGGGCCTGGTTTTGTGCGGCCTGCCGCCCAGCTTGTGGATCAAGAAGTTCGCGGTTTCGGTCGTCGAGGCATAGCCGGGGGGAATGATGGACGAATGGCTCACGAACATGAAGCGCTGCCCCGCCGCAGCGCGCCGCGCGAAAGCGATGAAGGGGGCGAGCTGAGTTTCGTTGAGCGACGAACCGTTGTAGCCGCTGTGCAAGCCGTCGAGTAGAACGACGCTGTCCACCTTGCTGCGACCGTAGCTGCTGTTGATGATCTGACCGACCGCGCCGTAGCCCGCGCTCCAGCCGCTGAGACCGATTTTGCGCGCGTAAGCCTTCTTCCTTCCCGCGTGCGCAGCCACGGCTTCTTCGACGCCTGCAACCAGCCGCTCGAACGCGTGAGTGCCACGAAATGCAGTCTCGTAGGGCCCCGAACCGGTGCCTAGTGTCACGCCGACCAAGACAGCACCGTTCATCACCTGCACCCACTCTTTGCGGACCGCTTCGTGTCCGTGAAAGTGAAACATCACGTCGAAGCCGCCGCCGCGCGTCAGCCCACCCTTCTGCGGCATGATCAACTGTCCCATTGGGATCTGCCGAGACCAGCGCTCGTAAATGCCGAAACCCGGGTCGGGTGTGTTGCAGGGGTTGACGCCTCGCTCCCGCGAGGACTTTTGCACCTGGGTGGCGCGCCCGGGCTTGGTGGCGATGAACCCTTTGGCCTGATTGTCGGAGCTGGAGTGCTCGGGCTTCTTGGTGCCGGGCTTGTAGTGCTTGTCCGGAATGATGAGCTTCTGCCCCGGAATGATCTTGCTGCTCTCCCCCAGATCGTTGCGATCTCGCAATGCCTCCACGCTGATGCCGTAGCGCTTGGCAATCGCCCACAACGAATGACCGGGCGCGACTTCGTGCACGCGTTCGCTCGCCAGGCCTACGGAAGAAGCGAACAACAGGGCTGCGCAGACACGCAACAGTTGTGCAGTGATCGAGCGGGCCATGGGCCCCAAAGGTGCGCCCAGCCGCGCCGAGTTTCAACTTATTGGCGCAGATCTGCGGCGACCACGCCGAGCTCAGCGCGAAGTGGCCGGGATTCAACCGGTTTGGGGCTGTTGCATGGTGCTGCAGTGCAGTGTGCCAAGCCCCAAAACCAGATCGACTGCGTGGATTCCGACGATTTCGCGCTTCGGAAATAGCTGCTCGAGGATGCCGAGGGCGACGCGATCGCTGGGATCGTTGAAGGTCGGCACCAGCACGCGCTGGTTGGCAATGTAGAAGTTGGCATACGAAGCGGGCAAGCGTTGCCCGGCGTAAAACAGGGGCGCGGGCATGGGCAGCGGGATCACCTCCAGCTGCCGGCCTCGCGCATCGCGGGCGCGGGCAAGGCTCCGCCGTGCCTTTTGTAGCGGCGCAAAATTTGGATCTGACCGCTTCGTCTCGTTGCACACCACCACCCGACCCACTCCAACGAACCGCGCGAAGTCGTCCACGTGACCGGAGGTGTCGTCACCGGCAATGCCGCTGGGCAACCACACGACTTGCTGGATGCCCAGATAATCCGACAGCGCCTTTTCGATCCCCGCCTGGCCCAGGTGCTTGGCGCGAGCTCGGGGCCCGGACAGCAAACACTCTTCGGTGGTCAACAAAGTCCCCGCGCCATCCACGTCGATGGAGCCTCCCTCCAGCACCAAGTGCTCGTGCTCTACGCGCGGCAGAAATACGCGCTCGGCCACACGACGCGCCACCTTGACACCCGCAGCGTCATCGAGCGCGTGATCGCGGTAGCGCCCCCAGCCATCGAAGCGCCACTTGACTGCTCCCAGTTGCTTGCGCCCAGTGCGGTCAGCCTTCGACACCACGAATAGGGGCAGGTAGTCGCGCGTCCAAGAGCGATTGGTTGCGGCCTGCACGAAGTCGACTCGATCGAGGTTGACGCCGGCGCGTTCGAAAACTCGACGCGCCCGCGCCTGCTCGGCTTTCGACGATACCAAAAGCCGCACCCGTTCGCTCCGCGTCAGCTGTTTGGCGATTTCGGCGAACACCCATGGGATGACGGCAAGCTTGCCAGGCCAATCCGTCCGGTGATGGGGCCAAGCCAGCCAGGTGGCTTCGTGGGGAGCCCACTCCGCGGGCATTGAATACCCGAGCGAAAACGCAGTGGTTTGACGCGACTCGTGGCTCGAACCGACTCTGGGATTCACTCGTTACCGTCCAGGTAGCGGTGGCCGATGCCCGAGTAGGCATCGATGCGCCGATCGCGAAAGAACGGCCAGTTTCGACGCGTTGCTTCGGCCTTGCCCAGCGCCAGCTCGACCACCAGCACCTGCTCTTCTTCGCCCGCTTCGGCGAGCACGACGCCGAAGGGATCGCAGACGAATGAATGGCCCCAAAACTGAATGCCCCCATTCGGGGAGGCCTCGTGTCCCACGCGATTGACGGCGACCACGAAGACGCCATTGGCAATGGCGTGACTGCGCTGGATGGTTTTCCATGCGTCCAGCTGTTGCGCCCCGAACTCGGCCTTTTCTTCCGGTAGCCAGCCGATGGCGGTGGGGTAGAACAAGATCTCGGCACCCCGCATGGCAGTCAGCCTGGCCGCTTCCGGATACCATTGATCCCAGCAGATCAGCGGACCCACGTTGGCATGGGGCGTCGACACGGCCATGAATCCCAAATCGCCGGGCGCGAAATAAAACTTCTCATAGTAGTTCGGATCGTCCGGAATGTGCATCTTCCGGTAATGGCCCAACCGTTGCCCCGAGGGACCCAGCACGACAAGGCTGTTGTGATACACGCCGGGCGCGCGGCGCTCGAAGATGGGTGCAATCAAAGTGATGGAATGGCGCTTGGCTGCTTCGGCCATGGCGCTCGTCGTTTCGCCCGACACTGGCTCGGCCAGGTCGAACATCTTCGCATCTTCGGTTTGACAGAAGTACGGCGACGCGAACAGCTCCTGCAGGCAGACGATCTGCGCACCTTGCTTCGCCGCCTGTTCGATGAATCGCTGCGCCTTGTCGATGTTTTCTGCTTTGTCGGGGCCGGTGCTCATCTGAACGAGGCCCACGCGCGCCACTCGTGACGGCTGTGCTGATTTCGTCATGGCCAACGAACAGTAGCAGGCCGGAGACGGAGGCAAGCTGGAATGATTCGCCGCCATTTCACAATGTGGCTGCCCGAGGGCGGGGCCCGCGCTGCGCAAACCGGCCCGGAGGCGGTTCGCACACTGTGTTTCGGCCGGGAAATAATCGGGAGCCGGGTTGCTCCTCGCTTCGCGTGTGGGCCGCATGCTAAACGGGGGCAAAGTATGAGTGGCGGCAAGTCCGATCCAACGACCGATCGCATCGAGGTGCAGCGAGATGCTCCAGCCGAGTCGCAGGGGCCGAGCCCAACCGACAGCGACCTAGCCTCAGGTGAGGCAAAAGACTCCGTCGACGGCACTCCTGACGTCGACGCAGGCAATGGCGCGGCCGCCGCCGAACCTGGCGAGCAACGCGACGAGGCTGCCACCTCGGGAGTGGACCTCGTTGCAGAACACTCTGCTGACTCGAAACGCGAGGAGCGCCCGCCCGCCCGAGCGTCTCTGTTTGCGCGACTCTTCAAACGCTCCCTGGCCGCACCCAAAGAACCCGTGCCTGACGATCCGAATACGGTCGTCGAACGGGCGAACCAGAATGCCGTGGGCAGCGCCGCTCGCTCCTTGGTGCTCGGCCTACTGTTGGGGATTAGTCTGGTAGCGTGGGCTCAGTTCAGCTTCGACTCGAGCTGGCTCGTCGAATTCCTCTTGAAAAATCGTCTGGACCTCGACCGACGCATGGCGTTGATCTCATCCATGCTAGGCGGCGGCCTCGTGGGAATGGTCGGGGTCGCCGGAGTGCTCGGGTGGTCGCTCAAACGAGGGCGCGCTCTCGCGGACATAGAGCAGTGGCTCTGGTTTCTTTCGCCTTTGACGCTCTTGCCTACCCTGCCCTCGCTGCTGGCGTACCAAGCCTGGGAGAACAATCACGACAATCTGCTGCTGGCCCTGCTGTTCGTGGGGATGGTGGTCGAAGTGTTCGTGTGCAAGTGCCTCAGGTCCGTACCTGAACCGGTACGGCGGGCCTGGGCGGCAGCGCGCAATGAGATCCCCGCGCTGCTCCGCCGCCATGGTCCGCTGGTCGTCGTGGTCGCCGCCGGGCTCGCCTATGCGGCGTTCATGAGTTTTTATACCATCCGCTGGCATCACAAGTTGGGAACGGGCAACTATGACCTCGGCATCAACAACAATCTGATGTTCGGCGGGCTCTACGGGGATTTCAATCACAGCCGTATCGTGTTCCCGCACGACCCAGCGCAGTACATCGCCAATCACGTCAAGGTCGGCGCGTACGTGTTCCTTCCCATTTATGCACTGCTACCGCGCCCCGAAACGCTGCAAGTGATCCAATCAGCGGCGCTGGGCTTGAGCGCCGTTCCGCTGTTTCTATTCGCGCGCCGCCATCTGTCGCAATGGATGGCCGCGGCCATCGCGTTGTGTTGGCTCGCCTACTATCCGATGCACGGAGCCAACTTCTACGAAGTGAAATGGGTGCCCGTGGCTTCTGTTTTCGTGCTCACCACGATCTGGGCAGCCGACGCCAAGCGCTGGTGGATCATGGGCATTGCCTTCGTGATTGGCATGCTGATGCGTGAAGACATGCCAGTCGGTTTCGCCATCGTAGGCGGCTTCTTGTTGCTCTCGGGGCACCGGCCCATAGCCGGGCTGGTGATGGCCGTGGTCGCATCCCTTTGGTTCGTGCTGCTCCGCTTCTACATCATGGAAGAGGCCGGTGAGTGGTGGTTCCCCAAGATGTACAAAGACCTATGGGCGGACGGCGAAACCGGGTTCCGAAGCGTGATCAAAACGCTGGTTTCGAACCCCTTTTTCACGCTGAGCCACGTGCTGGTAGAAAAGAAGATCATTTACATGATGCACCTTTTGGTGCCGCTCTTGTTCCTGCCTGCGCGGCGCTGGTATCTGTGGGCTTCGTTCCTACCGGGCGCCATCCTCACCCTTCTGGTCACCGACTACAAACCAGTGACCATGTTCTCGTTCCAGTACGTCATGCACTGGGCGCCCTACATCTTCGTGGCCGCCGTGCTCGCGCTGGCAGCGTACCGGCGGGATGCCGCCAGCGGCCCTAGTCGCGCCCATGCAGCCCTGATCGCCATGGGGTTCGTAATGGCCGTCTTGTCTTACAACTACGGCGCGTTCCCCGCCCGCGACGGTGCACTGAAATCCGGCTACCACACGATCACGTTCTCGATGACGGACCAGGAACGCGAGCGCTATGCGCAGCTGCTCGACATCATTTCCAGTATTCCTCCCGACGCATCGGTTGCGGCGACGGAAAAAACCGGACCTCACGTCTCATCGCGTCGTGTCTTCTATTCTCTGCGAAGGGACAGCTATCATGCCGACTACCTGCTCGCTCGACAGAAGGGTCTCAGGCTCGACCGCACCAAGCGGGTGATTACGGATGCTCTCACCTCCGGAGAGTACGGCGTATATCGGGTCGTGGGAGAATTCGTGCTGATGAAACGAGGTCACTCCACCGAGAAAAACGAGGACATCATCCGCGAATGGCGCTTGACGCGCCCGCGCAGCTCTGAATTGGAACACCGAGAGACTTCCCGGCCTCAAATGGAAGAAGAAGGCGACGCGGACGAACAAGACGACATGGCAAACCCCAGGCAACCCTCACCGACGGATTGATGCCCCCAGTTCCCGAGCTCGACCTCAGCATCATCGCCCCCGTCCACAACGAGGCGGAGAGCTTGCCTCACCTCGTTCCCGAGATTCATCAGGCCCTGGCGGGGGCGGCGCTCAGTTATGAAATCATCTTGATCGATGACGGGTCGACCGACAGCAGCTATGCGTGGCTGCGCGCCGCTCAGGCGAACGATCCGGCGCTCACCGTGATTCGGTTCCGGCGCAATTTCGGCCAGACCGCAGCCCTACAAGCAGGACTCGACGCCGCGCGCGGTCGGGCGATTGCGCTGATCGACGCAGACCTGCAGAACGATCCAGCCGATATTCGGGCCATGCTGGACAAGCTGGCGGAGGGTTACGACATGGTCGCCGGCTGGCGCGCCCAGCGAAAAGATCCGTTCCTGACTCGTAGGCTGCCCTCGATGCTCGCCAACAAGGTCATCAGCGCCGCAACCAAAGTCAAGCTACACGACTACGGCTGCACCTTGAAGGTGATGACCTGGGACGTGGCGAAGGAGCTCAGGCTCTACGGCGAAATGCATCGCTTCATCCCGGCCGTGGCCAGCTGGATGGGTGTTTCGATTGTCGAGATGAAGGTGAACCATCGCCCCCGCAAGTACGGTCGCAGCAACTACGGCATCGAGCGCACCGTTCGCGTGATCCTCGATCTCATCACCGTGCGCTTCATGCAGTCTTACTTGGTGCGCCCCATGCAAGTCTTTGGGCTTGCCGGTTCCATCACCAGCACTCTCGGCTTTTTGATCTGCGCGTACCTTGCCCTCGAGAAGCTGGTCTTCGGTCAAGACCTCTCCAATCGACCGCTGCTGCTATTGGGCGTGCTCATGATAGTCGTCGGCGTGCAGCTCGTCTCGTTGGGCCTGGTTGCCGACGTGGTGTCCCGCACGTATCACGAGTCGCAAAACAAGCGGCCGTACCACGTCAGGGAGCGCCTCCAAGGTAGCGGTCGCTCGAACCGGCTGGGGGACGCGGCAGCCGCATCGGCGCAGTCGGCCCAAGAGCCCACCGGGGATTTTTCAAGGACTTGAGTCAACACGAAGGCCTAGCCGTGCAATGCGAGCGGTGGGCGCGCGCGCGATGATATGCTCCGACGCCGGTGGCTCCCGATCGTTCACTTGGCTGGGTACTGCTCAGCGTTGCCCTGATAACGGTCGCCGGTTGCGGCGGCGACGACAAGAAGAACGCCACCTCGGGCTCTGGCAGCACGGGGGGCAGCGGGGGCAGCATGGCTTCATCGACTGGCTCCGGGGGCGCGGCTGGAGAAGGCCCCACGAGCGGCAGCAGCGGAGGGAGTGATGCTGGCGGATCGGGCGGAGGCGCCAATGCAGGGACCGGGGGTTTAGGCGAGTCGGGCGCTGCCGGCGAAGGAGGCGCACCCGTCATCGAGCCACCGCCCGGAGAAGCCGGCTTCCTCGACCTGGAACCCTACTTCTTTCGCGGAGGGCCCGAGCTCGACGGATTGACCACCTCCAGTGCGCGCTTGTTCTACGTGTATCTAGAAGCCGATTCGGAACCCTCGAGCCGGCCCCTGTTCGTGTTCACCGGCGGCATGCCCGATCTGACCATTGGGAGCACCATTCCGGGACCGTCCACCACCGGCTTGTTCCCCCTGTTCGGCGTCAGCCGCGCCGGTTTGAGCGGTGCGCCCGGGAGCGCCGAGCTAGAGCGCAATGCATCGTCGTGGAGCGATCTGGGCAACCTGTTGTTCATCGACGGACGTCAGGTTGGATTTTCGTATTCGCTGTTGCCAGACCCAGTGAACGACGGCGATCGAGGGGCTGAATACGCCCCCGACAATTACAACAACTTCGTGGACGCAGCCGATTTCGTGCGGGCGCTCTTGCAGTTTTTCGAAAAGCACCCCGACCTCGTCGAAAACCCGGTGGTGTTCGTGGGTCAAGGGTACGCCGGCATGCGCACCAGCTTGATGTTGAGCTACCTGCTCTATCCGCAGCGCTTGCACCCAGACGCTGACTGGATTTACGAGGACGAGGCTTTGGCAGACGCCCTGCTCGACTTCTACGACACAGCAGAGATCGATGCCGAAAACGCCGCGATGACCTTCGGCTGGCAGATTCTGATCCAACCCAACGTCGGTGGCGATCAGGAGACCTTCACCAGCGAGCTTTGGTGTCAGCCGGGCACTCCAGAGCTTGCCGCCGCAGAAGAGCTGGACGAGGCCTGTCCGCCTGTCAGCCGCGACCCGTTACAACTCGACCAAGCCGCGGGGTGGTCGCTGATGACCCGGCAGGACAGTGAACGGGCGCTGTTGGAACCCGACTCGTTCGAGGCAATCTTTTTCGTCGCTCCCGAAACCATTCCCGGGCTCAGCGCCTCCGAGCGCGACGGGGCCTATCGCTTGAGCACCATGTTGGCCGCCGAGGGCCTCTTTCCAAAGGCGCCAACCGAGTGGTTGGAGCGCCTTGGAGCTCTACCCGACTACGATCGCTACTACATCGGCAACGCAGAACAGCTGATCGCCGGCAACAGCAACTACATCGAGGGCAACCTGTTGGCCTGTCAGCTCTTCGTCGAAACGGCGCAGCACGTGGCCACCTTCGTCACCAACGCGCAGCTGGACGGCCGCATTCGTACCGAATCGCTACCCGCCACGCTGGAGGATTGCGATGGCTGGGCCGATACACCCCTGCTCACTTCGATCACCAGCGAGACATCCGAGCGAAGCGGGGTCGCCCGCCCGGGCTGGCTCACCCTCAAGTACAACGACTCGGCAGCAATCGGAGCCACCTCGCGCACCATACGCTGGCCTGCGTATGCCAGCGCCGGCCATTTGGTGAGCGTCACAGCGCCAGCCGAGCTGAAGCAAGACGTGCGAGAATTTCTGGACGAGAGCGGCTTACCCCGGATCGCCGACTAGACGCCTAGGACTTTTCCAGGCGCTTCAACCAGGGCGATAGCGGACTTCGCTTACCGTGGCGATGATTCCCCCGAGCAGGTTCAAACCGACTTGCAGCACGTACATCCAGAACACAGCCACAGAACCGGCAGCCACGATCTCGTGCGCGGGGCGGTACATGGCCAGGCCAGCGTAGACGGATATCTGAAACGTGCCGAAGAAGCCTGGAGCATTGGGCACCAGCATCCCCAGCGAGAGCACGCCCATGATGGCCATGGCCTCAGCGAACTCGATTTGCTCGAGACCGGCAGCCCTCATCAAAAACCACATACCGAAGGCGTTCAAAAACCAGTAAACCGCCGTCGCCAACAAGAAAGGGAGCGAGTAGCGCCATTGTGGCAGGAAACGAAAGCCATCCGCCAGGCGATCCACCTTTTCGGCCAACCACGTGGCCAGCTTGGGTGAAGCGATGCCGATGACGCGCTCCGTCGTTCTGCGCGCCCAGTTGCGCCAGAGGTAGAACACCAAAATCGCGACGAACAAGATCGCGAACAGCGCCACGGCAGAATACGCAGCCTGTGGTACGAGCGCCGCCGGCACGGGTAAGCCCCCGATGGTATCGGGCAATGGATCGAGCGGCTGAGCCAGCTGCAGTGAAAAGAACAAGATGAGACTGGCGAAAAGCCCATCGACGACGCGCTCGGCGGCTACGGTGCCGGTGGCCGCCCAAGCAGACAGCTTGTCCTTCTGGCGAATGAGCGCAGGCCTGACCGCTTCGCCCATTCTGAACGGCAAGGCGACGGTCGCGCCGTAGAACACGAAGCTCACGAGCAAAATGCGGCGCATGTCCACTTTGTGGATTGGAGCGAGCAGCCAATACCAGCGAGCTGCGCGCACAACGAGCTGCACGGTAAAGAGTAGGGCGTAGAGTGGAATCGCGGCCCAGCTCATCTGCCGCTGCGCCGCGGCATCCGGCAGCACCGGCAGGGCCCCCTGATGCATGAGCCAGAAGAAGCCGCCGGCAACGAGCAGCGATGCGCTGAGAGGTACCCAGTGTCGCCGAAGAAACAAGATGGCGCTTCCGCGGCGAGTCGCTGGCAATTCGGACACCGGCATCGAATCAGGAAAGAAGCATGGGGGCGACAGACTACGCAAGTCCCGAGCTGCCCAGTAGTCGACATGCGGCTCAGGTGCAAAGGTCGACGCGACCTCAGCGATGAATCCATTCGCGCAGGCGGGGCCCCGAGTTGGGCCCTTAGCCCGCCGTTTCACCCCCGGAGGCCGGAAAACTCAGCGTAAGTGGTCATGACCTGCCGTCTCGGATAGAATGCCGACAATGGCAGAACGAGTGTGGGAGAGACGCGTGTGGGAGAGAAACGCCATCGTTGCCGCGGCCGGGCTTTGGCTTTCCGTCGCTTGCGGCGGGCGTTCGGGCGACTTTTTGGAAGGCGGCGGCCCTAGTTTGACCAGTACGACTTCGAGCACGGGGTCCGGCGGCGCCCTGACCGCCACGGGATCGGGTGGTAGCGGCGGCTCGGGCACAGGCGGTAGCGGCGGCTCGGGCACAGGCGGTAGCGGCGGCTCGGGCACGGGTGGTAGCGGCGGTTCGGGCACAGGGGGCACCTCCGGCTCGGGTGGTAGCCCCTTCGGTACTGGCGGTGGTCCGTTCGGCATCGGCGGCTTCGGTTTCGGCGACTTCGGCGGAGTGGGAGGCGTCGGCGGTGTTGCCGGAGACGGCGGCACAGGGGGCGTCGGCGGTTCGGCCACGGGCGGCTCGGGAGGAGCGGGCGGCTCTGGTGGTTCGGGCGGTTCGGGGCCAAGCCCTGTCGCTTGTTTGGGCTGTATCGCGCGACAATGTCCCTACATGGTCGACTGCTTGCAAGACGACGCTTGCTTCGAAGGCCTGAGCTGCACCGCAACCGAGTGTGTCAACGGCGACTTTCAGTGCGTTGTGGATTGCCACGACGGTGATGTCGAGCTGGCTACGCAGCTGTTCGAAGCACTGGTCTGTGTCGTAGCGCAGTGTAACTCGCCCTGTAATCTATAGACGCCCTGTAATCTATGATCGCTTGATTCGTGCGGCTTTGCTCGATCACTAGCGAGAGCCCGCTGCAGCAAGTAGGCTTTACGAGACGATGCGACGCCAGCTGCTCATCGCGCTTTCGGCCACGTTTTTGGCGACTCTGTCGGCGAATCGGGACGGTCTGGCGCAATTCAACCCCGAGGGGCGAAAGAAGACACGGCCGGCTCAGCCTGCACCTGTCCGGCCCAAGCCGGCGCGACCCGCGCAGCCGTCAGACACGAGCGGAGAGGCGGCGTCTGGCAAGGCCCCTTCGAACCAGGCGCTGATCGCTCGCTACGCCGGAATCGTCATGAACCAACCGGGGGCGCAATTCCCGCTGCAGAGGCTGGCCGAGCTGTATCGGGAACGTGACGGCAGCCTCGATCAGCTGATCGCTGACTTCGAGAATCGCGCCGCGCAACCGGGGCCGAACCAATGGAATGCCCTAGTGGCGCTGGCAGGTATTTACAAGCAAGACGGCCGAACCGCGCAAGCCATCGCCACCTACGAGAAAGCGATCGCAGAGAAGCCCAAGAACCCGGTGGCGCTCACGGCGCTCGCGCACCTGCATCAGGACAAGGGGCAGACGGAGCCCGCGAAGGCCCGCTTCGAGGAGGCGTTGCCCCATTTGACCGGCGCGGATCGAGAGCAGGCGCTCAGAACGCTGGTGCAACTGTCCCTCGACCTCAAGAAGTACGAGGACGCCAAGCGTCACCACGCGGAGCTCGTGAAGCTGGCGCAAGGCTCCTTTTTCGTGCGTGCCGAACTAGGGCGTGAGCTGCTTCTGAGGGGCGAGTATCAACGCGCCGTCGACGAATACGAGAGCGTGGTCAAAGCCGCCACGGGAGACAACCGCGTGCTGGGCCCCGCGCTGCGCGATCTGGGCAAAGCCTACGCAGCGCTGGGCAAGCGCAGCGAAGCCCTCAAGCACCTCAGGCGCGCGCTTTCAGTCTCGGGAGCGCAGGCCGGAGTCCACCGAGAGATTTTCGACATCATCGTCGATGTCTACCGCAAAGAAGAGAAGCTCAGCGAGCTGGTCGCCGAGCTGGAAAAGCAGCCCACGGGAGACTTCGAGCAGCTTCGCCTGCTCGGCTCACTCTACGAAGAGACCGGGCGCATGAAGGAGGCGCTAGCCACCTACAAGCAGGCGCTCGGCAAGAACCCGCGCGATATCGGAACGCGAGTCAAAGTAGTGCAGCTGCTGCAGATCCAGGGCGAGCTGGATGCGGCTATCCGCGAGTACGAAGCGCTGATTCGCGCCGCGCCCCGCAATCCAGATTTCGTGTTTCAGCTCGCCGAAGCGTTGATTCAACAAGGCGATCGCGCTCGGGCCTTGGCACAGTTGAAGAAGCTCGAAGCGCGCTCCTTGCGAGACGAAGAAATTCTAGCGGCGCTAGCTGACTTCTACGAGCGGGTCGAAGAAACGGGTCGCGCGTTGGACGTATTGAAGCGGCTCACCGAGATTGGCTCGAACGATCCGCGACACGTGGTGGAGCTGGGGGACCGCTACTGGCAACAGGGACAGAAAGACAAAGCCCGACAAACCTGGCTGCGCATCAAGACCCTGGTGCCCGATAGAGCCCGAGCGCTCTTCACCTTGGGGGAGGTTTACCTGGAGCACGAAATGCCCGAAGAGGGTTTGGAGGCGTTGCGCGAAGCTGTCCACCTCAAACCCAGCGTCATGCGCTACAAAAAGGGGTATGCGCTGGCGCTCGAGCGAACCGGCGCCTCCGCCAGCGACCGCAGCCAGCGCATGCGCCAGTACGACGAAGCGCGAAGCATTTGGGAGAAAATCCTCGAACAAGCCGCTGACGATGAACATCTCGCCCGCGAAGCTCGCCAACACATCGTGACGCTGTGGGGCCTGAGCGGGCAGCTCGATCAGCGCGAGCGACCGCTTGCGCTCCGCTTGAACGCGAACCCTCCAGATCTGGAGGCCGGGCGCTTGTTGGCAGAGGTTCAGTTTCGCTTGCGCCAGTACCAGCGTGCCGAGAACACGCTGCGCCTGATCATCAAGCACGCTCCTGGCGATACCGTGTCCCTCGGTCGGCTCGAGCAAGTCTTGGTGCAGCAGCGCAAGTTGGGGCCTGCCATCGACGTACTCGAGCGGCTCGCCAAGGCAGACCCGAAGCGAGCCCGCGAGTACTACCAACGCATGGCCAAGTATGCCGCAGAGCTCTATCAAGACGACCGCGCCGTCGAGTACGCAGCGCGCGCCGTCGAGCTGAGCCCAGATGACGCCAATGGGCATCAAAAACTGGGCGAAATGTACCGGCGCCGGCAAGACACGGAGCGCGCCATTGCCGCCTTCAGGCAAGCCATCGCCAAGAACGACCGGCTCTTTACGGTCTACTTTCAACTGGCGGAGTTACTGCTGAGCCAGGGCAAGGCCGAAGAGGCCGATCAGCTGTTGCGGCGCGTGGTCAGGGCTGCGCCCGACGAAGAGCTGGTGGCGCAAGCAGCTCGCCTCAGCATGCAAGTCAATCTCGGTCGAGGCACGCTCGAATCCCTCGAAAAAGAGCTGCTGCCGGTAGCCCTGGGCAACCCCGGGCGTCCGCTGTATCGGCGGCTCTTGGTCGACGTGTACGGGGCCATGGCGTTTCCGCTGGTGCAGCAGGCGCAAAGCGGAACTCCGGATCAGACTGAAGCAGCACGGGCGGAGCTCAGACGCATCGGCGAGCGCGCGGTCAAGCCGTTGCTCGATGCGCTGAGTGACGAGCGCGATGCGCAGCAGCGCACCGCGATAGAGCTCTTGGCCCACATCGAAAACAAGGGCGCTGGCCCCGCGCTATTCGCCTATGCCACCGGCGGTGCCGATCCCGATTTGCGGGTGCGGGCCATGCTGGCCGTGGGCGCGCTCGGCGATCCGACGTTGCTGCCACGTCTGGAACAGGTCCTCGTTCACGACGGCGTCGTACGCAGCGACGAGTCGGATCCCGTGGTGGTCGCTGCCGCTGCGTCGGTGGCGCGTATGGCCCACCGGCGTGCCCTGCCGCTGCTGGTGAAGCTCATCGCCAGCGAAGCGCCCAGCATTCGCGCTCTGGGCGCGCTCGGCCTGGGTATGCTCAAAGCCAACCAACACGCCAGCTTGCTTCAATCGGTGGCCAAAGCGCTCGATGCGGGCCCGGTACCGCGGGCGGCCGCCGCCCATGCACTGGGCGAGCTTCAATACAAGGGCGCCGCCGAAACACTGGCGCAGCTGGCCGAAAGCTCCGATCCCCTGATCCGCGGTCAAGCGACCATCGCGCTGGCCCGCCTGGGGGCCAGCACGGCACCCAGCACCATCGCGCAGAATCTGGTCAGCACCGACCCCGAGCTGGCGCGCGCAGCGATTCGTGCGGCATTGGTCTTCAGCACCGGCCGCTACCAGCTGCGTGGCAACCCGCTCGGCACCCATCGAGGGCGTGTGCACGTCGAGCAGTTGCTCGAGCAGCTGATTCCCTCCGGATACACCGCCAGCGAGCGTGCAGCAGCGCTCGTGAAGTTGGCCGACCCAATCAAAGAAGCTGCAGTGAGCGCGGCTCAGAGCTCACCCGAGCGCGCGCAGGCTGTGCTCGAGCTCTTGCTGGCGCGGGGCGGCAAGCCAGCATTCGGGGAGCTGACACGAGACATCGAACGACTCCCGGACGCAGAGGCGCGCCCCGCCCTCGACGTTGCGGAGCGCATTGCCTCGGCGGCCGTGACGCCGTTCGTGATGCTTGCCCACCACCCGACACCCGAGGTGCGTGCCAGCAGTGTGCGCTTTCTGGCATATCGCTCCGAGCAGGCAGCACAAGCCGCGGTCGTCGATACGCTGCTCGATCCAGACCAGGCGGTGCAGCGCGCTGCGCTCGAAGCCGTGGCGCGCGCCAAAGTCGGGTCACCCGCTACGGCCGTGCGCCGCTTGCTCCACAGCAAAAACCCATGGCCGATACGCGCGCACGCTGCTCAGACGCTGGGCCTTCTGGGCGGCACCGGCGAGCGTGCGCCCATCGCGACGGCCCTCACCGAAAGCGCCGCCAACGATAGCTACGCTCTGGTCCGCCAAGCGGCGTTGACCGCCCTTCACCGCGTGGACCCAGCGGCCGCGCTCGCCCTTGCACGCAAAATGGCGGCCGACGACCCGGAGCCCAAAGTACGCGAGTTGGCGAAAAGCCTGCTATCCAGTAAGACGCCATGAGGTTGAACCGGTCTCGAGCTGCCTTGGCGTGCCTCTCACTGACGCTCGGCTGTAGCGATTTGTCCAAGTTCGAGCTCGACACGGGTGAAGCTTACTGCGGGCGCATGGTGAGCGCGCCGTTGTTTCACGCCGGGTTCGTCCCCGATGGCTCACCACCCGCCATGCGGCTCAAGTTGCACCTCGACGTCGATCGGCTCACGACACTGCCAGGGCGGATCACCACGGACGACGAGACGCGCGGCTTGTGCAAAGACGCGGGTGGCTCGCTGTTCGATCACGCCCAACTGAGAGCCATACCCCAGGTGCTTCACGATCCGATTTCGATGTTGAAGTTCGGCGACGGGCGCGAGCACAGCTTCTTCGCGTATGCGGATTCGACCTGCCAGGGGACCATGCTGGCTGTAGTGTCGTTGATGCAAAGCGGCGATACCGAGGTGCGCCTGTTCAAGCCAGCCCCGGCAAGCAGCCCGGATAGCCCTGCCTCGGAACAAGCGGGCTACGCGTTGTTTCACTTGAAGCGGCGCGACGAAGACAATTGTGGCTTCTGAGGCGCGGTTGCGCTAGCCGAGAGCCCCATGCGCGTGCTTGGAATCGAGACTTCTTGCGACGAAACGGCCGCAGCCGTGCTCAACGGCAGCCTGGTCGAAAGCGACGTCGTGCACAGTCAGGTGGCCACTCATGCTCCCTATGGCGGGGTCGTTCCGGAGCTTGCGTCGCGCGACCACGTTCGCAACATACGGCCAGTCGTAGAAGCGGCGCTCACGCGCGCTTCGGTGACCCTCGACCAAATCGACGGCGTTGCCGTCACGTGTAGACCAGGACTCTCCGGCGCCCTTTTGGTTGGCATCCAGGCGGCACAGGGTTTGGCTTGGGCGAGCGGGAAGCCCATCGTAGGTGTGGATCACCTGATCGGACATTTGCTCGCCGTGTTCTTGCAGTACCCAGACTTGCCCGTCACGGCCCCGAGCTTTCCGTTCATCGGGTTGCTTGCGTCGGGGGGGCATACGGCGCTTTACAAGGTGTCGGGACCGCTACCGGGCGACATCGAAGAGCTGGGTGCGACGCGAGATGACGCCGCCGGCGAGGCCTTCGACAAGGTCGCCAAGCTGCTCGGGTTGGGCTACCCCGGTGGCCCCATCATCGATCGCCTTGCAGCAGAAGGGCGCGCTGGAGCCGTCGAGCTGGCCAAACCGATGCCTGGGCGCTCATCTCTGGAGTTCAGCTTTTCGGGGCTGAAGACCAACGTATTGCGCTGGGTGGGCGAACAGGGCTTACCCGGTGACGATCAAACACTGCGTGATCTGTGTGCGTCTTTTCAGCGGCGTGTGGTAGACGCGCTCGTGGACAAGGCGCTCAGCGCCGCTCGTCAGGAAGGGGTTCGGAAGATAGTGATCGCCGGCGGCGTAGCGGCCAACAAAGAGCTGCGCATGCGCGGCGCCGAGCGCGCCGCACAGCGTGGGGTAGAATGGATCGTGCCGCCTTTCCGAGCCTGCACGGACAACGCCGCAATGATCGCGTATGCAGGCAGCATGCGCTTGCTGAATGGGGATGACGACCGAGGGCGGCTCGAGATGAGCCCCCACACGCTGCTACCGACCGTCACACGGAAGGGCCGCGGGCGCCGCCCAGCATGACCGAGATCGCTTCGAAGGTTCTATCTTGCCGCGGCTGGTGCGGGCTCTAGCATTGGCGCCGAGTCCACATCGCCGGCTTTTAAAGGACCGACGCTGCGCGCCAAGCGAATCGCATTGGCCAGGCGCTCGAGGTGCGTCTCCGAATAGCCCATTTGGTAGTCCACCAGCCCGCCGTTCTTTCCTACGACGACGACCAGCGGCACGGCCTGGAACGGGTTGTACGAGGCGAAGAACCGCGGATAGGCCTGGGCACTGACCACCGGGAATTGCACCTGGTGTTCTCTGAGGTAGCCCGCGACGTGCGGCCATGTCTCGGCATCGTCTACGCTGACCATGATCGTCTTTACTGGACCCAGCGTGGCGAGGGCTTCTCTCAGCACGGGCATCTTCAGGTCGCAGACTTGGCACCACGTGGCGAAGAACACCATGATGAATGGCTCCTGCCCGACCAGCTGCTCCGACTCGAACACGGTGCCGTCGTAGCTTTCTACCGAGAAGTCCGGCACCGGTCCATTGTCCGTACCTACGAACTTCACCCCCTCCAAATCGAAGCTTTCACGAGGCAACGTCGGATCGACTTGTATGACAACGGGGCGGCTCTTGTGCAGCGCGCGTTCGATGGATGCTTCCAAGTTGGCAGCCTTGGCTCGTGCCGGAGCAGGAGCAGGAGCAGTAGGAGCCGGCGTGCTGCTACAGGCCAGTGTCGCGAGCAGCGGAGCGAGCAGTGAATAGAGTCTGGTCACCCTTTCAATATGAAGGAGACCCATCCACGGCGCACAGCGCGTGCCGCAAATTTGTAGCCAAAGATAGGCAGCCTGCGCAAAGCATCTGCCTGTCTTATGTCATGCCGCCGGCGGCCGTAACGGCAGTGACGGCGGCTGGTCAGCTTTCGGGTGCGCTGATCAGTATTTCGGCGAAGTCGTTGCGCAAGCGGACGCGATAAGGCGGCACCTTGTCCCTAAACTGAAACGTCAGCTGTGCACCCTGGGGGGTGTTGCTGGTTTTCACTTGTGCAATGCGCTTGTCACGACGCTGGATGGCTCTGCCTGATTCCATGACCTTGCGCCCTGGAATCACGACGGTGAACCCCGTCGCGTTCACTGCTCCGCTGATCGCAGTGCCGGGTCCGTCCAACCTGAGCTTGTGAATGGTCGGCAGGTGCATGCGCCCCCTTCCCCAAGGCTTGACATCTTTTGGATCGATGGCCGCACTCTTGGCTTCGGGCCCGTCGCTCCAGGTCGCGTCCTCTACGGCTGCAGCGGCGGCCGCCTTCTCCGCCGCCTCCTCGTCCTCGGGGTCGGGAGCTTCTCCCAACGGAGCTGGCTCCATGGTCGCCAGGGGCGTCGGACCAAATAGCGGAACATTGGCGACAATGCCCCCCTCGGACTCCTTTGCCTTTTCTGCTTGCTTGGCCTGGGGTGGTTTGGATGCCGCAGACGCCGGTGCAGCGGCCGCCAGCGCGGGTGGATTCTGGCCAGTGACTTCGCCGTCCACGTCACGTAGAGCGTAGGCGGCAGTCGCACCAATCACGACGACGCCACCAGCCACCAGACTGAGCTTCGTCACACGGCGCCGGCTCGATGCAGCGCGGTCTCCAGGCTGGAGCGGCTGCCCAGTTTGCGCGACGGTATTGCCCGATTTCGACACTGAGCCGCGCGGCGCCGTTTGCGCGCGGAGCTTGGTGCTCGCAAACGTTCGACCGCCCCCGGGCGGCGGAGCGGTTTGCCTCCTGGGTGCAGGTTGACCACCGGACTTGCCGAGTGCGCGCAGCTGACCACCGGCTCCCTTGAACAAGCCTTTGGCGCCCAGCGCTGCGGAATGACTCAGCCGGGCCAAGGTGCGCCCGGTGACCTTCGCGATCTCGGCTGCGCCCTGCGCCGCGTGGCCCAATCGATCGTAGGCCATACGGGCTTGCTCGGCTGCCTGCTGTTCGGCGATCATTTCGGCTTCCGCCTGGAGCGCCGCGGCTTCTTCTGCGTCGTCAGCGCTTCGAGGCGCTCTTCCTGCTTCCCGAAGCGCGGGCTCCGCGGCAGACAACGGCTCTGCCGAAGAGCGGTCGACCACGCTGGGTTCGGGCGTGCAATCTTCCACACCTTCGTAGCGCAGGGTCACCACCAGCTCGGGAACCTGGGTGCGCGGATCGACGCGCACGTCGACGGAATCGATGCGAGCGTGGCGCCGCGCGCGAGCATCGACGTCTTCGACCTCCAAGTGTCGGCCGACTTGCAAGAACTGCAGCTGAGATCCCACATGTAGGCGCCGCCGGCCGCCCTCTCGCACGCTGGCCTTCATGGGGGAACCCAGGCCATCGATATGCAGCCGTACCCGCGCGCCTTGAGCGCAAGGCGCCGGCCCCGCTTCTGCTTCTTCCACATCCTGGTGCCGACCGCCTTGCTCGCCGTCTGCCGACGGCACGCCACAAAGGCTTCGCAGCGCATCGACGCTGTTGCTGTCCAGGGCAGTGAACTCGATGCCGAAGTCGCCACCCGTTTCGCCTTCCCGCCGCCAGGCAACGACTCCTTCGACCACGATTTCTTGCCCTTGGCTCTCGAACCGACACACCAGCGGGTCGCCGACCTTGGGCACGTACGCCGTCTTGACGTGCATACCGCGACCGCTCACGTCCAAGCTTTGCGCCTCGAATGCGGGGATCCCCGGCTGGTTGCCGCAGATTTCTACCAGGGTCGCGACAGGGACTCGTTGAATTCCGTGGACTCTTCGCTCATCGCATTCGGTCATACAGCCTCCCGCTGAACCAGGTTCAGCAGCCAGGAGTCGGCACTAGGGCGAATGGCTCGCTTGGGCCAAGTTCCAGGTATTTTCACTAAGGTTGTCGTAGGGTGTGCGGCACTCCGTTACAGATTGGACAAAAACCTCTCACCGTGGAGATATGGGTTCCCTATGGCGCTCACCATCGTGGTGCGCTCCGGCGACAGTGAGTCGCCGCCGACTATCAGTTTCGACGCTCCCCGCATCGTGATCGGGCGAGGTGAGGGCTGCGAAGTGCGCCTCCCGGACCCCAGCGTCAGCCATCGGCATGCTTCCATCCGCCAGCGCGGCACCGAATACATCGTCGTCGACGAGGGAAGCACCAACGGCACGTTCGTCGGCCCGGTTCGGCTGTCTCCTCAAGCATCGCGGGTGATCAAACACGGAGATCAGCTGCGAGTGGGGCGGGTTTGGCTCGAGATTCGCATCGAGCACGTTCCCGCCAGCCCCGACGCGGGGCTCGCCACCAAAGAAATCGCACTCGGGCTGGTAGCCAGCGCTCTCAAGGCTCAGGGGCAAGAATCCGACCTCAAAGTGTCGGTCGTCAGCGGCCCCGATCAAGGCGTGGAGCTCGTGCTCGACCGTCGCAAGAAACGCCATTTGGTGGGCCGAGGCAAAGAAGCGAGCCTGCAGCTCTCCGATGTCGATGCCTCGCGGCGGCACGTCGAGCTCGAGCGCCGGGGTGATCGCATCGAAGTACGAGATCTCGGCTCCAAAAACGGATCGCTGCTCGACGGCGAACGGATCCCGAAAGGCAAGCGGGCGATTTGGAAACCGGGCCAGATCTTGAAGCTGGGCGCCAACGAGCTCACCTATGAAGACCCAGTGGCTTCGGCGCTCGTGGAACTAGAAGCCGTGGAGGACGAGCTCCTCGATCCGCTGGAGCCGCCCGAGCCGCCGAACCACGAAGGCGCCGCGACGCCCCAGGGCTCCGAACCCACGCGAGCCCTACCGCTCGACGAACGACCGCAATGCATCTCGAAGCAGAGCGGCCGGCCAGCTTGGCTCAGCGCCGACGTCTTGGTAGCCGGCTTCGCATTGGTCGTGCTGGCGCTGAGTGTGGTCGGGCTCGTGTGGCTGTTCGGAGGCCCTTGAAAGCGCGGCGTCAGAGGCCCATTTGGAAGGGTCGATCAAAATTGCGCGCCGAGGCTCGCTGCTCCGCGCACGGCCGTGCCGGCTTCGAGCTCGGGGTCGGCGTACGTTCCGCGCTGGAGCTGCAGCAAATGCACCTCGACTCGTCCATCCAACGCCGCGAAGAAACGATCGGCAAACGCGTAACCGACCCCCGCCCGCACCAGCCCGACGGGCGACGTGCTGAGTCGACTCGGTGCCAATCCCTCCGTTTCGAAGCTCTGATGCGTGAGCGCCACAGCCGCGCCTGCACCAAGCGCCGCGCTCGCGCTGCCGAAGTCCCACGTGTGGTCGCCGGTCAGGCTGAGCGAGTATTCTCGAGTACGCGCCTCTAGCGCGGCGTTTTCGAAGCTGCTGGTGCAGGCCAACAGCCGAGTGCCGAGCCCGAAGCTTTCGAGCTCGATCCGATACCCCAGCAAGGGCCCGTAGCATGGCGTGTCCGCATTCGGCAGCCTCGTTCTGACCGAAAAGCCAGCCTCGAAGGCCTGTGCCGAGCGGCTCGTCTCGTCGCCTTTACGCACCAACTTGGCGTAGGTCACCTTATCGAGCTCGGCCTGCCTCAGCTGATGCACCTGTCCCGCCTTCAGCGCCAGCTTGCCCTCGAGCCGATGGTCGGCAGCCCGCCCGCGCACGAAGTAACGGCCGGGCTCCAGGCTGAGGCGGCGCGCCGGATCGCGCGCTCCCACCTCGGCGAGGACCGGCCCCTGCTCGTCACCCCCCATGATCAAGAACGTGATGCCCGTAGGAAATACGATTTCGGCGCGACTTTTGCTGGCAGCTGCAGGCCGCGTCAATACCAACGCACCCTGTCCCTTTACCTCGTACTGGAACGTGGGGTGCTGTGTTCCAGCAAAGGTGCGACTGGTTGCGCGGAGCGTAGCGGCATAGGCGTGCGCGTACGCCTCGGACAAGGCTACCTGGCCGTCGCCATCCTCATCGGCAGCACCGAGCAACCCCGAAACGAATGCGTGCGTGAAGAACGATCCTTTGAGCTCGTCGGACTCCTGGGCATCTTCGTTTTCGGAGCTTGCTGTGAGAAACGCCAGCCCTTCTCCGCGCAGAGTGGTTTGCGGGAGTTGGAACGGAGCGGCAATCGTCCCCCCCTTCACTCGGGTGAGGGCGCCGGACCGGCAGGCATCGACCACCAGCAGGCGGAACTTGGCGGGTGAGCCTCGGACGAGCTGGGCAAGCTGACGAAACTCGAGGCGCGAGGCGCCAAGCCGCAAGGCCTTCGCATCCGCGTGGCCCGAATAGTACACGAAGAGCAACGTCTCGGTGTTGGGCAGCGCCTGCGCCGCGCGGATCCGGTCGTTGACCGAGATGAGGCTGCTCCTGACCTCGTTCGCGTTCTCCCCGCGCAACAGCACGATGTCGACCGGTCGAAAGCCCCCCAAGTCGCGCAGAACTTTTGCGACCTTGCCGGCATCCGACTCGGCATAGCGGAGCGGCACGTCCGAACCCTGGCCCTGGTTGTTGCCGATGATCACGGCGAAGCGCTGGACGTCGGCGCGGGCAGGAGCACTCAAAAGCCAGATTGTCACGAGCACCATCAGCGGAGCGAGGGCGTTTCGCATCATCGCGCGACCTTGACGATGCTGAGCGAATCGACCGTGCACTGGGAGAGTTCCGGCAATCGGCCCGTTCGCTCGAGCTCGCTTCGGAGAGGCTCGAGCTCGAACGCCTCCTCGCAGAACACGCCGAACAACCGCTCCGTTCCGAGCGCGTCATCCAAAGTTACGCTGCTGTCGAGCGGCAGATCGCGTGCGACGTGGAGCGCTTCGCTCCGTGTACCGGTTGGATAGTACACCGAGGCAACCTGTGCGCCATCGAGACTCAGGATGGCGAAATGCCTGGGGCTGGCAACGCTCACCGTGAAGCGAAGCGCATCGCCAGGGTGAACCCGTTCGCCTTCTGCGCCGGGTGTGACGTGGTCCCCGCGCTTGACGAAGAAGCCGATGCGGTCACCCCCCTTGAGCCGCGTCGCGTCAGCCTCATCGCCTGCGCCCGGCGGAGTACGCGCGAGCCACAAGAGCAGGCCGGCCGCAGCAAGGCCAAGAGCCGCCGCCCACCCGCCCATGGCTCTACGCACACGCGCTCGTGCGGGCCTGGCACGCTTCGACCTTGCTTCCAGCTCAGGGTACCTTTCGAGAAATGCCCATGCCTGCGCCTCGACCTCTGTGCGCCGGCCTCGGCAGCGATCGCAGTCTGACAAATGCTGCTCGAGCGATGCCACCTGCTCGGCTGAAAGCTCTCCGGCTTGCCATTGGTCGAACTTGAGGTCCGAAATGTGGCCTTCGTTCGTGAGCCCCACGGGCAGTGTGAACATCAAGATGCCTCCTCCGCCTGCGCCCACGCTTTGAGGCGCTCGAGCAAATCGCCAACATGGCGCCGCGAACAGTCCAACAGCTCGGCAATCTCCTGGTGCGTGAGGCCGTCGATCAGGTGATAAATGGCTACCTGGGCCAACTGGTCCGGCATGGTCTCGAGTGCTCGGCGCAGCATCGAGGCTTGTTCGGGCGTCAGCCGCTGATCCACGTGATCGCCCTCGAGGCTGTCGAACCGCTGGAGCTCCAGACGCTCGCGGTTTTTGCGATTGCGAACGCGATTCAAGCAAGCATGCGTCGTCGCGCTATAGAGAAAGGTCGTCAGTGAGCTTTTGCCCGCGTATTGTTCCGGCCGCTCATGGAGCGACAAGAACACGTCCTGCACCACCTCGTGCGCGTCGGCGTCGACGCCGAGAATGTGACGGGCACGCCGAAACACACCGGGCCCGTGGCGTCGGTACGCTTCGGCGAGTCCGAGCTCAGCCATAGCACATGTGTCGGCGCTGCATGATTGTTCGAAAGCAGACGACTCGCCCGCTACTCGCCCTCCCTCGGCCTAAAAGATAGACGGCGGCCCTCCAAGGTTGAGCGACAGCGTATGATCCTCCACCACCCGCCAATGCTTGATGGTCGCGTCTGCGTCGCATGTGCCGCTGGGTTCTTCCGACCATGCTTCGTTGGGGTCGTAGGCCTCGCATGAAGAATCCTCCACCCACTGTTCCCGAGTCATGT
>CBFGRJ010000061.1:0-25210 GCA_965651135.1 uncultured Myxococcales bacterium | reverse complement strand
GACCTATATTTGGACGACGCTTCCTTGTCCGAATGAGCAGGCGATGCGCTTTCGTCGAGCTGGCGTGCTGGTCGCTCAACGGCCGGTCTCGACGATTTTCAGCATCACGACGCCGTGGGAGGGTACGTTCGCAGAAAATGACCCCTGGTGCTCTCCCAGATCTTGGTGAGCCCAAAGATCGCGAACGGTAGCGGCGCCGGAGATACCGATATCGTCGAAGGACACCGAAATGTTCGCGCTCGTGCCACTGCGGTTGAGCAGCGCGACCGCCTTTTCGGGACCGTCCATAGTGCACAAGGGCTTCATCCAGACTTCCAGATCGCCATTGTCGGCGACCCGCGTCCCCTGGATGCCGGCGGGGTCTTGGTTGACCGCGATGACCTCTGCGTTGGTCAGAATCTCACGGATTTGGTCCGACATCTGCCGGATGTCGTTGCCGAGAATGATGGGCGCGGCCATGATCGCCCACATGCTGAAGTGGGCAACGTTCTCGTCGTAGGACAGGGCCGAGTGTCCCACCACCATCATGTCCGGGTCGTTCCAGTGTCCAGGCCCCGCCCAGCCCGGTGTCTCGTTGTTCTCGTCGATGATCTGGTCGATGTTCCGGTACCACTCGTCGCAGCCGCTGAAGCAAGGCCCGATGTCGAACGTGCTCCGCCACAGGTGACCAACATTGGGCATCCAGGGCTTGGCGTCCCACGCGCAAATGCTGAAGACGATCGGCCGACCCGTGGCTTTTAGGGCGTCAGCCATCGCCCGGTAGTCTTCCTCCTGAGCTTGATCGCTGTCCCGTCCCGGGGCGATCTCGCAGTTGTCGTACTTCAAGTAATCGACTCCCCAGGAGGCAAAGGTCTGGGCATCTTGTATCTCCCGACCATAGCTCCCACTCTGCCTGCCCGTGCCCTGGTTGGCGCAGGTTTCGTTGCCCCGATCCCCGTAGATTCCGAACTTCAGGCCCAGGTTGTGCACGTAGTCGGCCAGTGCGGCCATGCCGCTCGGGAAGCGCCCGCTATCAGCAACGAGGTTGCCCTGGGCATCTCTTCCGTCGTCGTCCATCCACTTGTCGTCGAGATTCAGATAGACGTACCCGGCATCCCTCAAACCCGTGCTGACCATCGCATCAGCAACATCGCGAATCTGCTGTTCATTGATGTTTTCGTGGAACGCGTTCCAGCTGTTCCAACCCATCGGTGGCGTGAGCGCGACGCCGTCGCCCTTGCTGGGATAGGTATCCCAGGACGTGTCGCACTGCTGCGGCGAGCCTCCGGTGCCTCCGGTCGTCGCGCCTGCAGTGCCACCCCCGGTGCTCGAAGCGCCACCCGCTCCGCCGCTGCCACTGGTGGTCGAGCCGCCTGCGCCGCCGCCGGTGGTCGCGGTACCAGTTGTCACGCTGCCAGTTGTCACGCTGCCAGTCGTCGTTCCGCTTCCGATCGTCGTCCCGTCACCGGCGGTCGTTGCACCTGTTCCCGTGGTGGTGCCGGGGCCAGTCGTCGTCGCACCCGCGGTGGTGGTACCTGTGGCGCCACTCATGCACAGCCCCGCGTTGCACACACCGCTTGCACACGCGTTGCCGCAAGCCCCGCAGTGCAGCGGGTCGCTGCCCAGCAGCACACAAACGCCATTACACAGCGTCTGCCCGCCACTGCACGGGTTACCTCCTGCCGGTGTCGGCGTATCGGACTGACTGCAACCCGATAGCACGCACACCAAGGCCACTATGGTGCGCAAATAATACTGTCTTGCCATGATCAGCCAGACAGCCTGGGCCAAGCAGCGCGCGCGCACCAGGGGAAGTAAATGACTCCCGTCCGTGGAAGTTTCTGTCCCGCGCTAACGCCTTTGAAGGCACGGCCGGCACGGACACCCGTCTCACAGACCCATTGACCCACGCGGCGGCTCACGAAAAATGGCATGTTTCTAGCTTGAACTGGCGCCGCGACGGCCCGCACTCTACGCCTGGCAATATGGGATCCCGTAGCACTGGCTGGCCAACTAGGTACCGCTGGCTCCGTGGCATGATGTGCGCGCTGCTGGTCGCTGGCTTGGCTGACTGCGAACGGTCAATGCCAAGTTCTGGCACCTCGAACGTCACGCGCGAGAACCCGGCTTCGCCCCCGGCAGCGCAAGCCTCACTGGAGCCGGAGGCCAAGCAACGACCTACGGCAGCTGAGCGTACGAGCCATTCACTGCAGCCAGCAAGCCCAAGCGCTTCGATCCGGTATCCATCTGGGTTAGTCCACTCCCCCCTGACGCCAGGAGTGGTGGCCAAGCTCAAAGCCATTCGACGCAGCGCGCAGCGGCAAGCGAACCGGTTCATCAAGGTGGGCGACTCCATCACTTCCAACCCGTTGTACATGGGCTGCTTCACCAACGGCGAACCGAGAAACGATGCCGAGCACAGCTTCATCGAGGACCTGGTGGCTTACTTTGGCCCCGCGGGCGGCCATGCGTCCCACGACCCTTTCACACGAGAGAGCCTGGCTGCCCGGGCTGGCGTGGATGCCGAGTGGGTGGTGACCGGTGGCCCGAAGTCCCCGCTCGTTCAAGAGATCGACGCCATGAATCCCGCCTACGCTCTGATGATGTTCGGCACGAACACAGTGAGCCGGGGTGGCTCGACGGACGGTAAGCTGGACGGAGTCAAGTTGGTCTACCACTTCAAGTACCACTGGCAGGCGCTGAACCTCCTGCTCGAGCGAGGTGTCATCCCAATTCTAATGACTGCGCCCCCTAACCGAACCACACCCCGCTCCGAATACATCATCGGAGAACTCAATCGAGTTGTGCGAGCACTCGCGGAGTACCATCAAGTTCCACTCGTCGATTTCCACCATGCTGCCTCGGCGGCCCCTCACTTCGGCTTGTGGCGCGCTTCCGACGGGAATCTGGATGTGCATCCGAGCGCCTGCGGCAACGGGTGTGATTTCAGTGCGAGCGGCCTCGAGTGTGGCGTCAACATCAGGAACTTGCTGTCGATGCAGGCACTGGCTCGATTGAAGCGAGTGCTCGATGACGGGCAGCCGGCGCCAGATGCATTGACTGCCGAGTCAACACCTCGGCTTTCAGGTAGCGGAACCAAGAGCACCCCCTACCAGATTCAATCACTGCCATTCATCGACTTGCGGCGCTTCGACAGCGCACACCGGTCGGCACTCTCCGACTACGGTGGCTGCAAGCGCGAAGCCGCGCAAGCCTTCAATCCTGTAAAGAAGCAGGGGCCGGAGGTCGTTTACCAACTGAACCTCCAACAAAAAAAACGGCTCAGCATCGCCCTCTTGACTGCCGAGGCCGAAGGCTTGGGTGAAGATGCGAGCCCGGCGCACCGTCAGTTGTTCCTACTCAAGGGCGAGCCGAACGGTGAGCATTGCCTGGCGTTCCGCCATACCCTCCTACAGAACACGTTTTCACCCGGCACTTACTACCTCGTAGTCGATAGCGAGGCGTCCGCTCAATCAGGAGCGAAGTCAGCGACTCAATTAGCATCAGAAACTCCATTCGCCCTGCTGATCTCCGAATGCCCAGCCGACGATCCGGCATGTGATCCCCACGATTTCATCAGCGTAGGACCTCCCGCCACCAACGACCCGGCAGCCAACTGGTGAGGCCTGCATCCGTCTCAGCACGGCTTTATTGCGCGGTCCCTTGACAGTTTCCCACCCGCGCTCTATTCAGACGCTCGTCTGATTAAGACATTCGTCTGACTGGAGTAATGAATGAAGGTTTTGGTGCTTGGGGCTACGGGTTTCGTGGGGAGGCAGGCGCTGATCGCGTTGCAGCGGCGCGCGTCGATCGAGGTCGTGGCTGGCTGCCGAAATCCCGAACGGCTGGCGCCTTTCGAGGGCGAAGTGCGCGTCGGCGATTTACGCGACCCGGCCTATCGAGCGCGCGTTTTCGAGGGCATCGACGCGGCCTGTTCGGATGCCGGCCGACCACGGCCCGCAGGGCATCGATGCGGCCTGTTTTACTGCCGCGTGGAGCGCACTTTATGGGCATGCGGCCTTTTCTCGGGCGCTGTTTCTCGAGCCCACATTGGCTGCTCTAGAAGCGGCCAGCGCCGCCGGCGTGAGCCGCATCGCCTTCACCAGTGCCCTCGACATCGAGAATTTGGCTACCACCCGTTTTCGCGACATGAGGCGCGATCCGGGCCGCGTCTGGCCACACCTAGGCAATGTGCTCACAATCGAGCGCGCCATGCAGCGCCTCGCGACACCGGACCGCGTCATGATCCCTCTGCGCTTCGGCATTTTTACGGGTCCCGATGTATCGCTGGGATTTTTGCCGGTGCTGCTGCCGCAGCTGGCACGGCGAATGGTACCGCTCATCGACCGCGGATCGGGCGTCGCCAGGCTCGTCGATCAGAATGACATCGGCGAAGCCTTTGCCTGTGCGATGACGGCACCTGGCCCGCAAGGCTTCCAACCTGCCGGCATCGTGAGCCCCAACCCGCCAACCTTTCGCCAGGTGTTCGAAGAGCTGCGTGACGCGCACGGCTATCCATTCCCGATGTTCTCGGTCTCGTCACGACTTGCCTATCGATTCGCCCATGCCGCGGAGCTAGTCAGCCGCATCACACCGTGGGAACCCTTGCTGACGCGGAGCATCGTGTACATCTCTGAGCCCTTCGAACCCCAGCTCGACGGCACGCCTATCGGGTTTTCGCCGAAAGCCGATTGGAGGGAATCGGTTGCCGCACAGGTCGCCAGGTTGCGCACAGCTGGGCCCGGCCGCTTAGCAAGCCCAATGCCCCGGCTTTTGTTGGGCTGACCATGCGCCTCGAACCCGGAACGCCAGCTCCGCGCTTCTGCCGCCAGGATCATCTCGGCCAGACCGTGGACCTCGACCACTACCAAGGTCGGCGCGTGTATGTCTCCTTTCACCGCTTCGCGGCGTGCCCGTTGTGCAACATCCGCGTGCACCGCCTGATCGCCGAACACGAAGGCTGGCAGAAAGCCGGACTACACGTGATCGCTTTTTTTCAGTCGCCGCCGGACGTGATTCAGCAAGCGGTGGGACGACAGCATGCGCCTTTCCCCATCGTGGGCGATCCCTCTAAGGAAGTCTACTCCCTGTACGCCGTCGAACGCTCGATGCTGGCTTCGCTCAAAGCCGCACGCCGACTGCCCGACGCTATCACCTCAGCAGCCAAAGGCCTGACCTCCCGCCACTTCGATGGCGATCCGCACCTCGTGCCAGCCAGCTTTCTGGTCGACGAGGCTGGTATCGTACGACACGCGTACTACGGCTCCGACGGCGGCGACCACATGCCGCTGGAGACCATTCACCGCTTCGCCCGAGGCGAGAATGTGGCACACTCTTGATTCCGAACGCTCCAAACCTCACGCTACCGGACCATGGAGACTCGCGAGTCCATCCTGACCTCGGCGCGACGGCTTTTCTATGTACGCGGCTACGACCGCACCTCGCTTGCCGACATCGCCGAAGACGCAGGCGTACCCAAAGGTAACTTCTACTATCACTTCAAGAGCAAGGACGACGTACTGCAGGCGGTGCTGAAGGCACGGGACGAGGATGTCGCCCAAATGCTCGAGCAATGGGGCGAGACCCTAGCTACGCCGCGGGCGCGCATCGAGCGAGTCATTCAAATGCTCACTAACGACCAAGACCAACTGGTACGCTTCGGCTGTCCCGTCGGATCGTTGCTATCAGAACTGGGCAAAGGCCGGGACGAGCTCAAGGCCCCCCTGCTCGGCACACTCGAGCGTCTGGTCGATTTCGTGACGAGCCAACTTCAGGCGCTCGGTCGCACGCGCACCAGAGCTCGGCAGGACGCGCTGCAGCTGTTGGCCCGCTGTCAGGGGGCGGTCGTCATGGCCCACGCTTATCGAGATCCCAAGCTGCTCGCGCGCGAGGTCCGCTCGATTCGCGCATCCATCGCGACAGAACGGTGAACCTGTCAACATTCCGGAATCCGATTGCTGCCCGCAGCGAGTTCCATACACCGTGAAAGGCGTTTGGCTCGAGATTCACGAGCGCGAGCTGCTACACGAGCTCAAGCGTGAAGCATCCGCCAACAGTAGATCCAATCCACGCTGAAAATCCGGTGGTCATGTCTGGCGAAAGAGCGCATCCATCGTGATGCTGTTGATGCCGAGGGATTGCGCGTGATCGTTGTCACGCACGCCGTAAGTGGTGACGAGCGTCAGGAACAGGGTCTTGCGGGTTTTCGTTACCCGAGCAAAAGTAGCCCGTTTGTTGCGCAGCTTCGCCGCGTAGGCTTTGTCGATCACGAACTCGGCGTCGCTGAACTTCATTTCGCAGAGATTCATGCTGGCATCCTGGCGATCGATGACGAGATCGATCTGCGCGCCCTGGTCACTGCCGCTCTTGGCTCGGTGATGCCAGGCACTCTCCTCCGTATGTACCGCTCCGATCTGTAGACCGTGCTTCAGAGCATCCACATGCTTCAGACACAGGCTCTCGAAGGTGAGGCCGGACCAGGCGCGCCACGCCGGCGTGCCGCGCACGGTGGACCAGGTCGAACCGGACCGGCTCTTGCGTTTTGCCATCCACGTCAGGAAAAACAGGGAGTACTCGTCGGCAAGCCGAAAAAGGGCGTCGCGCCTTTCGTGCCCGAACTGGGGCTGAACCATGATGAAGCCCGACTGCTCCAGCTCGTCGAGCGTTTTGCTGGTGGTACCGCCGGTAGACAGCTTCGCCGATTCAATCAGCTGTTGTCGAGTCAGGCCGCCCCGTCTACTGGCAAGGGCGCGACAGACCTGAATGTGCCGTTCGGAATTTTCGAAGAGTGACGCGAACAGCCGATCGAACTCGTCGCGCAGCGGGCCATCCTTGGCGAAACACGTGCGTTCGATGATCTGAGCGGCGCTTTGCCCCGGCTCGGCGTGTCCGAGATAATAGGGGATCCCGCCGAGCGCCATGTAGAGCTCTAGGCACTGATAGTGGCCGAGGTCCACGCCTCGCGAGCGCAAGAAGGCCTGCGTCTCGTACAAGTTGAACGGTTCGAGCAACAGCCGGCGTGTGACGCGGTTGTGCAGACCTCCCCGCTGATTCAGCACGTGGTGGAGCATCCAGGAAGCAGCCGATCCGCACACCACCACGACCAGGTCGCTGCGGCGGCTGGCCCATGAGTTCCAAAAGTGTTCGAAGGCAGACAGGAAGCCGGAGCGGCGACTGGCCAACCAGGGCAACTCATCGAAGAACAGGACGCGCTTCCCAGGGTGCTTCGGCTTCTGTTCGAGCCACGCCGAAAGTGCTTCGAAGGCCTGCACCCAATTGGCAGGTGCCGCGACACCCGTCCCGCGCGCCTTGCCCAGCGCCACGGCGAAATTGGCGAGCTGCTGTCGTGCTGACGCGCCATGCATGCCGGTGAGCTCGAAATGAAGCTGCCGCTGCAGGTGTTGTCGGATCAGAAACGTTTTTCCGACACGGCGGCGGCCGTAAACTGCCACCAGTTCTGGCCGCTTGGACGAGAGCGCCACGTCCAGCGTGCGTTTCTGCGGGTCGCGACCGATCACGGGGTCCACGCCGATATTCAGCCATATCTCCCCTCTTGTAGCAAGATATGGCTGATTATAAAATCTATATTCAGCCATATCTATGGAAATTGGACCCGATGTGGCTGGATATAACCTCTGGAGGTCGCCCATGCGAGGCGTCATGTCCAAGCAGCACGGCAGGTCCTGCACCCCGGCTAATCCTTCCTGACGTAGGTTTTCAGCCCGGCCACGGTGCGGATCTCGATCTCGAAGGGCAGATGCTCGGTGACCTGCTCGTAGCGTAGGGCGAACAGGCGAACCTGGCGCGCGCTGCCCAAGCACTCGCGAAGCTCGGCCTCGTTCACCATCGTCCCCGACTCCAGGATGGCGAGGACTTTTCGGTACTTCTCGTCGGCGACCAGGTCGGCCCAGGTGGGCTCGCCTGGCGGCGGCCTGGGCGGGGGGGCCGGCGTGGGCTTTTTGGCGGAGTCGGCGGCCGCCTTGGATTCGGCGCGGCGGTTGCGGAACGACTGAAAGAAGCCGTCCACGACTTTGGGGGTGACCGACTCGACCCCCTCAGCATGGAAGATCTCCACGCGCACGCGCTCGTCGGTCTCGCCTTCCAGCTCGAACTCGAACTCTGCGGCGATGCCCAGGTGACTGCGCAAAGCTTCGAGTATCTGCCCGCACTGAGCGTGCGGCGTTTCACGCGATTCTTGGGTGTCGCCAGACGGTAGCAGCTGTGCTAGCCGCGACTCAGGAGTGATCAGGTCGCGCAGGATGGTCTCGGCGCTGCTGGCCTTTAAGTAGATCGAGAGCGGATCTTTCGTGTCGCGCATCAAGTCGAGCAGCCACGTATCCGCCCGCCCGAGCGTAAGGCCGGGCTGGCTCAAAAACGCGGTCACGTCTTCGGGCAAGGCTCGCCCTTGAGCTGCCTCTTCCACCAGAGTGGGCAGCGCCTTTCTATAACGTTTGCCGGCACGGTAGATCTCGAGCAGCGGGCCGTCGCAAATGGTCGTCTCGTTGAAGCCGGGCATGCGCCAGCATCAGCTCGAGATAGCTGCCGCGAAAACCGAGCACCGGGTACGGGAACGCGCCGCTCTGATGCTGTTCAGCCAGAACATCGACGAAGCTGGTCTAGGCCCGGTCCATGTCGAGCCAAATCACGAGGCGTTTCTGCTTCAGTTCAGCCTTCAGCTCTTACTCGAGCGCGGCGGAGACGGGGTGATGGGGGCCCGCGGCGGTGGGCGCCTGAACGGCGGCGCTCTCGGAACATTCGGTCATGACTGGTTCTGTTGGGGAGCGATGGGATCGATCCTGGATTTTCAACGAGGCCAGCCCTGGACTATCCTATCCTACTTGCCAGTTCTCGACCTTGAGTTGACTGACCCTCAGAAACTCGCGTTCGTTTTCAGTGACCAGCGTGAGCCCCAGGGAACGTGCATGGGCCGCGATGAGCAGATCATTCGGACCGATGGGTGTCCCTCGGCTCTGTAGATCGCTGCGGATGTTCGCGTAGTGTTCATCGACGGGCTGTTCCAGGATAAGCACGGGGATGGCGTCGAGAACACGCTCCACGGCTTCGGCAAGACGTTCGGAGCCGCGCTGCGCGGCTCCAAAACGAAGCTCACAGGCAACTACGATGCTAGTGCAGACTCGGTCGTCTCCAACCTGGGAAAGACGACTCGCGCTGACACCGGCTGGCTCCTTGATGAGCCGGGAGATGACGTTGGTGTCGAGCAGATGCGACAATGACATCGCTACAACCCCGGCTCATCAAGAGGAGGCAGCCCGGCGTCGACGTCCGGGAACTCTACATCGATGGGACCGAGCTCAGCGAGCACGGCTGTCAGTCGTTTCGAAGCGACGACTGGTTCCAGAATTAGTCGAGCCCCTTCTTTTGAGATGCGAACTCGGTCACCATCCAGTTCGAACTCCTTCGGAATTCGCACAGCCTGGTTGCGACCGTTTCTGAACAACGAGGCATACCGCACGGGAGGCGATGGGTCCGGCTTCATAGCTTCCAGCATATGCCTGGCATATGCCTTGTCAAGTCAGCGGCGCGACGGGCGCGGAGCGTGTTCACTTCTGCGCCGCCATGACTCAGGTGCCTCCGAATAAGCTGCCTGAAAGTCATTCGCGGTGCCCCCTTGCAGCGACAGCTGGGGAGTCGCTTCCAAGGCCGGATCGTCTTTCGCCGCGCCTTCCTTATTCTTCCGATTGCGCTCGCGGCGCTGCCAGTTGCTCCCCCTCAAACTCTGGGTCGTCATGGCGCTGTCCCCCGTACTCGTTGTTTCTTCGAATTGCGCTCGCGGCGCTGCTGCTCTTTCGCTTCGATCTCCCGGGCTTCGTCCGGATGTTCGTCGAGGAAGGCCCTTCGGTAGACATCGCTGCCTTCGCTGGTACCGAGCGGGTCGGCGCCCGGCGCTTCATCGATGGTGAAGTCGGGTTTGATTTCGTCCTGGAGCCGGAGTTCCCAGGCGTAGGCTTTGGCAGGGTGGTACTTCCAGAAGCAGTGGTGAGCCACACCCAAGCGCGGATCGTTGCGGCATTTCTCGTCGACGCGGTGGGGGAAGTAGCGTGCCGCGATTTCGAGAGGCGCGCGCACGGCTTCGAAATCTGCGGTCCCAACCCTGCTTTTTGCACATGGCGAGCCAGGTTTGGCCGAGGCTATTTTGGAGCAGCCACTCGACCATGTAGCGCTCCGTGAACATCTGAGTTTTGGAGGCGATCTCGTGTGGCTCGATCTTCTTGCCGTGGTTGATCTTGGCGTCGAGGCGCTCGCGCTCCGCGTCGTTCCAGAACTGATAGACCCAGCCCAGCGTCGTATCGTCGCCCCGAGAGCTCGGGCCCAGTCGGAGTAGGCGGCAGCCCCAGAAGCAGCTCGTCGCGGGCATCGGCGTCGAAGCAGCGAGGCTCTCCCCCGAGGGCGGCGCGCAGGTGACTGCCGATTTCGCACTCGGCGTCGATGAAAATCATCATGGTGGTGTTGCCTTCGGCATCGATGGCGTGCGCGAAATCGGGGGGCGTCATGAGGCCGGCGCTGATTGCAGTGCCGGCCTCGAAGGTCACGCGCACTACACCGCTACGAACGAGCAGCAGATGCATGCCGTGATGGCGATGCAGTGCGGTTTTCGCCCCGGCGCCCTGTACGGCGAACAGCGAGGGCCACAGTGCGGCCGGAACCTCTGGGGGAAGCAGCACGACGCCGCAACGTTAGCACGCCGGTGCTGACGAGCGCCCATGCGACGAATAGTACCTGCAGCGGAGCCCGGAACCAAAGATACGCTGCGCCGTGGGCGCCGTAGCCCACGCCGGCAAGAGCAGAGTAGATGTTGGCCGGCAACAGTGCAACGAACAGTGCCGCCAGCACCCAACCCAGCGCCCGCGACGGCCGAGCAAGCAATGCCAGTGCGAGCGCCAACTCGAGCACACCCGTGACGAGCACGAGCAACGTTGGCTCGGGCAGAACCGGTGGGATCATCTGCGCCAGCGCTTCGGTCATGGTGAAGTGCGACACACCGGTGAGCACGAGCATGGCCGCGAGCGCAATGCGGCCCGCCAAAGCGAAATTGCCACGACGGCGGAGCCACAGGGAGGCCACGGCAAACACCACGATCAGAATGACGAGAGGTGTCATGAGATCTGTCTCCTTTCCATTGCAGACAGCGTGGGCCGGGGACCTGTGCTCGCCTTGTACAGACCTGCTGCGAGCTCGCACTTTGCACTGAGACCTTGACGCCAGGCCATGTGGCGTCAACAATTACGCCACATGGCACAATCACGAGCTGCCGTCGAACCCCTGGGCCCTGGACACCGCTACGCCAGGGTTTTGCTAGGGCTGCGCAAAACGGACGTCCTATCCCTGGCAGCGGCGGTCCGCAGCGGATTCACGTACAGCGTTCTTGATCGCTTTGCGCACGAAACCGATCTTCCGCTTAGTGTTTTGGGCGAACTGATTCACATTCCCAACCGAACGTTGGTCAGACGAAAGACTGAGGGGCGATTGCAGCCCGAGGAATCCGACCGATTGCTCCGCGCCTCCCGGATCTTTGGTTTGGCCATCGATCTGTTCGAAGGGGATCGCGTTGCTGCGCTCCAGTGGCTTTCCAATGAGCAACGCGCCCTCGGCGGTCTGACCCCGATGGACTTGCTTCAGACCGATGTCGGTGCGCGCGAAGTCGAGAACCTAATCGGCCGTCTCGAGCATGGTGTGGCGGTGTGATGGCCAGCGCTTGGCGCATCACTAAGACCAAGTTCGCAGGCAGCCCGCTCAACGCAGAAGGTGCTCGCCTCTACGGCGGACGCTGGAACAGTCCTGGTGTGTCAGTCGTGTACTTCGCCGAGTCCATCTCTTTGGCAGTCCTCGAAGTGCTGGTTCACCTCCAATCGACGCGCGTCCTCGACTCGTATTCGCTGATTCGCATCGATTTCGAGCCGATCATGATTCAATCGATAGCCGCGAATGCATTACCCGCGACATGGGCGGATTTCCCAGCTCCGCGGGAGCTCCAGGCCCTCGGCGACGCTTGGGTGCAATCTTCCGAAAGCGCCTTGCTGAGGGTTCCGAGCGCCATCGTGCCACTCGAATACATCCTGCTGTTGAACCCTGACCATCCCGACGCCGCAAAGCTGAGCGTCTCTCAGCCTATACCGTTTCGGCTGGACTCGAGGTTGCTAACTTGACGCTGCCGGACACAGCGTTTGCTTACGCTCACAGCACCTTGTGCTCGGTTGCGGCCTGACGCCGCAGGAGCAAGACCTCGATTCTCCGATTCTGAGTGCGGCCCGCTTCGCTCGCATTGCTGGTGGTCGGTCGGAACTGTGCGAAGCCGGCAGCGACGAGGCGCTGGCCGGGAATCTTTCCGCGATCTTGAAGGAAGCGGACAACGTGGGTCGCGCGAGCAGTAGAAAGCTCCCAGTTGGTGGGAAATCGCTCGCGCGTTTCAGGCGTGACCACGCGTTGGTTGTCGGTGTGGCCTGCCACTTGAATATCCCAATCCTTCGACTTGGCCAAGGTGCGCGCCACCTCCATGAGCACCTTCTTGCCGCGATCGTTGACTTCGGCCCGACCGGTCTCGAACAAGATGGCGTCAGCAAGATCGACGACGAGCTCCTGGCCACGCCGGCGAATGCGCACATTGCCAAGCTGAATCTCGGGTTCGAGCATGTGTGAGAGTTCCTGCTGGACGCGCGTCAGCTCGGCTTCGATTCGCTGCTTCTCTTGAGCTGTCTGTTTGAGAACCCCCTCCACCTTACTGCATTGGGCTTTGAGCGCGGAGAGCTCGGCATCTCCTTGCAAAGCGCGCTGCTTGCCCTGGTCGACCTGGCTCTTGAGCTCGCGCTCGCGCTTCTTCGCGCTCTCGAGTTGTGCCTGGGCCTTTGCGTGCTCCTTCTGGAGAGGCGCGTACTCGAAGACATAGAAGGCGGCGAATAGTCCGGCCATCAAGAGCACGCATAACCACCCGAGCCACCGCGACCGACGCGGCCGTGGCGCTGGCTCTCGAGGCGGATGAGGAGGCTGGTGTGCGGGTGTCTCCGGTAAATTCATGTCGTCAGGCTCCGCTCGCTCAAGATGCCCGAATCATCCTTCGAGCTCAAGCGAGTTGCCCGGCGGTGGAGCGCACGAAGGTGAAGGTAGGATGAAGTCGTCGCGTACAAGAAAAGCGCTCGAGCTCCCAGCTCCTCTTCGAACGCCTAGTCCCACACGGTACGCTCGAAAACCTCACGAATCGCTCTATCGCACGTGGCCAGATCAGCGCCGAGACGTTGCGCCTGCGCAATCAAGACTCGGTCGAAGGGGTCGCCGTGAGGAAGAGTGATGTCACCCGCGACGACGGCATCTTCCAAATCAATCGCGACGGGTACGAACCCCCACTCGATGTGTAGTCGAGCGTGCTGCTCCAGGTATGGTCTGGTTCCCTGCAAGCGACCTTTGCGCGTCTTGATGGCAATCTCCCAAAGACTGGCAGCACTGACCAGTACCTCCTGGTCTGTGTCAGCCATTCGCTCGCGCACCGTGGACGACAACTGCGTATCGTCCGCCATCCACCAGAGCAGAGCGTGGGTGTCGAGAAGGAGCGGAGGGCTCATCCCCAATCCGACAGCTCGTCATCGGTAATCGGACCCATGATGTCTCCGCTGATCTTTCCTCGGAAAGCCCCGGGTTCGCGACTCTTGGGCTGCCGCACGGGGACGATGCGCGCGTAGGGTTTACCCGCCTTGGCAATAATCACCTCTTCGCCCTCGTGCGCTTTCTCGAGCAGCTGCGAAAACTTCGTCTTCGCTTCGTGGATATTTGCCTGGATTGCCATCTCGAGAACATGACTCAGTCTGTAGACTAAGTCAACTTGAGGGCGACAACCAATTCTGTCGTGCGAGTTTCCGGGCTGGCAGCGGTCACGAGGCGTTGACCATCCGGCGAGAAGCTGGCGGATCTGTAGTACCGCCAGAACTTCTTGTCGCGATCATCGGCATTGTCCCCAGCCGAGCATTGTCCGGCTCGGTCCCACAGGCGCACTGCGTTGACGACGCTGGTGGCGATTCGGTGGCCGTCGGGACTGCAATCAACCGACAGGATTGGTGCGGTGTGACCTTTGGCCCTTCGCTATTGGAGCTCGCTTCACGGTATCCCACAACACCAAGTGCCGGTCGACGCTCACGGACGCGAGCAGATCGCCGGCAGCGGATAGCGCCAGCCCCACGACACCTCCACCAGACAAGAGTTGGTGTAGCGGTGGGGGTGCGCAGCCAAACGGACGAGGCCGAGTTTCGAGTGTTCCTAGTGGACGACGGAACCTAAGAGCGCGCTAATACATGAGCCACACCAGGCTCAGAGTGATCGAGGGGAATGCCACCAGCACAATCACGCGGACAATGTCCGCCAATACGAACGGCAACACGCCGCGGAAGGTCTGCTCGATGGGAATGTCGGGGGCCATGGCATTGATGACGAACAGGTTCATGCCCACGGGCGGCGTGATCAAGCCCACCTCGACCACGATCAGGACCAGAATGCCAAACCACAGCCCGAAGTCTTCTGGGGTCATTCCGAAGTCGAGCTGGCTCATGATGGGAAAGAAGATCGGCACGGTCAAGAGCACCATCGAGAGGCTGTCCATCACGCATCCGAAGACCAGGTAGAGCACGAGCACACCGGCGAGAATGGTCCAGGGCGAAACGCCCTGCGCGCCGACGAAGCTAGCCGCCTGTTGAGGCAAGAGGGTCATCGCGAGGAAGGTGTTGAAGAGACCGGCGCCGAGCACGATGAGGAAGATCATTGCCGTGCTGGAGGCCGTGGCCAAAATGGCCTGGCGAGCGCTCGCCAGATTCAGACCACCGGCGAAGTAGGCAACCAAGCCGGTTCCTGCCGTACCCACCGCAGCACCCTCGGTCGGCGTGAAAAAACCTGCATAGATGCCGCCGACGACCACCAGAAAAATGACCAGCACCGGCCAAACCGAAACCAGCCCCTTGAGACGCTCTGCATAGGGTCGGCGCTCTCTGACTTCAGCGGAACCGGGTACCAGGCGCTCGTACAGGGCGATTGTCAGCATATAGCCCGCCGCTGCAAGGAGACCTGGAAGCAACGCCGCCGCGAAGAGCTTGGCCACGTTTTGCTCCGTCAAAATGGCGTAGATCACCAGGATGATGGATGGCGGGATGAGGATGCCGAGCGTTCCACCGGCGGCGAGCACGCCCGTCGCCAGCGAATTCGAATATCCACATTTACGGAGCTCCGGCAGGGCGACCTGCGCCATGGTTGCGGCAGTTGCCAGCGACGAGCCGCAAATCGCGCCAAAGCCAGCGCACGCGCCAATCACGGACATGGCCACTCCCCCCTTCTTGTGCCCAAGCCAGCTTTCGGCAGAGCGAAATAAAGCAGCCGAGATGCCTCCCAACATCGCAAACTGTCCCATCAGCAGAAACAGCGGAACGATGGAGAGCGAGTAGCTGGAAAACGTCCCGTACGTCAGGTGCTTCAGCTGCGAAAAGCCGACCGAGAGCGTTCCACTGACCAGATACGTGCCCGCCAAACCCACGCTCAGCATCGCCAGCCCGACTGGAACCCGCAGGAAAATCAAGAGGAGCAGGAGCGGGAATGACGCGATGCCGAGTTCCAGATCGCTCATGTAACGGATTGCTCGCGGGCTGTGGGGCGCTTCAGAACGAGCGTTCGAAGCAAGCACGAGGCGGTAACGAGGACGAATGTAGAAGCACCCACGAGACAGACAGCGTAACCCCAGCCCAACGATAGACGCAGAATGAACGTTGTCTCGGTATAGTGGAACTTGTCCAGCATGCCCTGGTACAGGCACCAGCCGAGCACGATGGAAATGACCAACATCAGCAAGTCCGATAACACATCGCTGATCCAGCGAGTGGTGCGATTGAAGAAGCGGTTGAACAGTTCTACGCGGGCGTGACCTTGGGTGTACTGGCACCAAGGAAAGAAGCTGAAGACGGCAAACGCAATGCCCAGCTCGACCAGCTCGACGTCACCTGGGATTGGCCCCAGCCCGGCAAAGACCAGGGAACGGCCGACAATCGATACGCAGGTCAGCACTATTAGTAGCACCAAGACGCCACCACCAACGAGCGCAAGCAACGCCGCTAGTCGCCCAACGAGTTTGTGAAACGCGTCCATCAGAGGTCCTGATCGATCATGGAGCCTACCTGTCTAGATGAGGACCTCCCGGGATTGCAACGGAGGAGCGCTGCACTGCATTCACTACTCGTTTTTCGCGATCAGCGAGCGCGCTTTCTCGATGAGCGCCGCGCCATCGATGCCGCGACCCTTCACGTCCGCGGTCCAGCGGTCCACTACGGGTTTCGCCGCAGCCTTCCAGCGATCGACTTCGGCGTCCTCGAGCCTCGTGATCTCGTTGCCGGCGTCCGTTGCAATCTTGCGAGCAGGAGCGTCGGCTTCCAGCATGACTTCAGCTGCACTCGCGCTGAGCGTGATACCTGACTCGCGATCCAGAATTTCTTTGAGGTCCGCGGGTAGCGATTCGTATTTCGCCTTGTTCATCACCAACACGAGCGTAGCGGTGTAGAAGGACTCCTTGCTTCCGAATTCGGTGTGCTTCTTCAGTAGCTCGGAAAGCTTGATCGCAGGAGTGACCTCCCAGGGAATCACCGTGCCTGACACTACACCTTTGGAAATGGCTTCGGCGACGGCGGGCAGAGGCATGCCGACCGGAGTAGCACCCAGCTCCTCCAACAGGTCGTTGATGATGCGGGTTGGCCCTCTTAGCTTCTGGCCCTTCATGTCCTCCAGCTTTTTGATTCCATCGCGCGTGTGGATGACGCCCGGCCCATGCACCCAGGCAGCGAGCACTTTCACGTCTTTGTATTCGCTCTTCTGCCAGTCCTCCGCGATCATCGTCCAAAACGCCTTCGAGGTGGCCACCGGGCTCGTCATCATGAACGGAAGCTCGAGCACCTCGGTGCGCGGGAAGCGCCCTGGCGTGTAGCCCGTGAGCGTCATGCTGATGTCAGCAACTCCGTCCCGAGCTTGGTCGATCAACTGCGGCGGCGCTCCCCCCAGCGCCATCGAGTCGAAGTGCTGAATCACGAGTCGACCGCCCGACGCTTTTTTGATGCGCTCGGCCCAAGGCTTGAGGACCTTCTTGGGCAGTGTAGCCATCGGAGGCAAGAATTGGTGCAGCCGCAGCGTGATCGGCTCCTCTTTCTTGATCCGCTCAGCCGACGCGCTTTGCTTGTTCGCCTTGGTCGAATCCGAAGAACGGCATCCGACTCCGATCACACCGAGCGCAGTGCCGGCTGCCAGTGTCGTCATGAAATGTCTTCGCAGCATTTTTTCGTCCTTGGTTTGAGGTGATGGCGGCTTCACGGGTCGCCGAGCGTGACACCCAGGTAGACTTGGTTACCGTTCAGGGTTGCGGCAGGGGTATCGGCGGTAGGCGGTACGTACGTGCTGCCACGTCTGTAGCCGAGACCGAGTCGCGCATACCATGCCGCAATCAGATAGCTCAGCTGGGCATCGAGGAGAGTCGTTGCCTCCGCGTCATCGGTGTTGCGCATAGCGCTTTGATAGCGAACAGTCGCACGCAGTTTCCCGATGCCGATGACCTGCGGCAACATGTAGCCGACCGATGCTACCCAGTAGTTTTTCCAGAATTGGTAGTCGCCGCCGAAACTCGACACCTGCCCCACCAGTGAGAGGGTGCCCGCAGTGCCGATGTTTTTCTCGAAATTGACGTCTCCAGTGATCACCGTGTGGTCATCGGTCAACGGGATCTGTGGCATCGTGGGATCGGCGGGCGGCGGAAGTGTCTGGACGGTTCCATCTTTTTGATACTGAGCGCCAACACCAAACGAGATCAGATCTTTGGTACCATAGTAGGTCGTACGCTGGAAAAACGCGGGCTCCGGATTGAGCAAGCTGAGCTGCAGGCGGCCGGTGAACAGCGGAGACAAGGCGGGGTTGTGCAGCTGAAAGGCGCCCAGGTAGTACTTCAAGTGGCCACCGAATGGAGCGCCCCACACCGTAGTGCCAACGTCACGGCCTACGGGACCTGCCTTGGGTAGCGCGGGAGGACCAGCCACGCCCATGAAGAAGCCAGGGTAGAAGAACTCGTCGATACCCCACGGGCCGCCCGGCGTGAAACGATCGGCCTGAACGAGCATGCGCCCCATGTAGATGTTGAACTCCTTGAGCGGCTCGAACTTCGCGATCACATCGAGCGGCTGCACGTTGACGATGGCCGGAGTGTTCGGATTGGGAGCTTGCCCGTAGTCCATGTGCAGCGCAAGGAGCCAGCCCCAATAGCGGTGGACCTGGCCGCTCATGTACATGTCAGCCTCGAGGTAGGTTCCAACGTCGTCCAGCTTTTCGGGGTCCTCCGGGTTCTGGAAAACGAGCGCCGTGCGCAGCCGCGCACCGTAGTCGATGCTTGGAATTGCAGGCGGGAAAGCCGGAGGCATCGAGCGCATGGGTGGCGCTTCGCCGTCCGGGATCAACGACTCGGGCGGGGGTGGTGGCCCGGGCGGCGGCGCAGCTGGCGGCTCACCCGTGTTCGGCGGCGCAGCCACTGGCCCCGCGGCTGCGGGCGCAGCGGCCGGCTCTGCAGCTGGGGGCGGATCGACGGGCTCATCCGCACCTGGCGGTGCATCGGCAGCCTGAGCATCGGCGTCAACAGTCCAAAACAGGGCTGCTCCCAATACTGAGCCCGCGAACACAGTCGTCGAAATCCGGTGCAAATCTCTAAACATGCACACCCTCCTAGGGCGGTGGGTCATCGAGCGAGCGCGCCATGCGCGCGCCTGGACATTCCAGGAAAAGCTCCTATAGTAGATGTCCGCTATGTCTTCTATAGTAATCTCTGCCGAGTCCCAGGAATCGCACAATTTCAGGGAAGTAGCGAATGTAGGCGGATTTTTCCCGTACCAGTATCTGGGGAGAGTCTACTATTGTAGACTTCTCGCATTCAGGTGAGGATCGAGGTCATGCAGCCACGTCGATTCAGGCACGGATGATCGAAGCTCGTCGCACCTCATCACGGATGTTCTCCCCCGTCGGCGTGGAGGTCTTGCGTCGCCCCGCGGGCACGGTCCTGCTCCGTTCCAAGCTGCCGCTGGAAGAAGGTGCTCGGCGCGTGGGGGAGTATCTCCAATACTGGGGAGGCAACGCTCCGGAGCGAAATTTTCTGGTCGAGCGCGGCAGCAGCGGTGCGTGGCGAGGGATCACTTACGGCCATGCGCACAGTCAGGTGCGCCGAGTGGCTGGGTGGTTGCTCGCACAGCGGCTGTCTGCTGAGCGACCCGTCGTGATTCTTTCCGAAAACAGCGTGGACCATGCCTTGCTGACCCTCGCCTGCCTGCATGTCGGCATCCCTGTGGCCCCGATTTCACCGGCCTACTCGCTGATGTCGACGGATTTCCGAAGACTCCGGAAGATCATCGAGACGCTCGGTCCCGGTCTCATCTACGTCGCCGATCTAGAGCGCTTCGGGCCTGCTCTCGCGGCCATCGAAGGGTTGCACCAAGCCATCATCGTCACGTCGGGCGAGCAGCGTGGCGGGGTCCTCCGATTCGACTCCGTTGCTGACCTGTCACCGAATTCACCCGCGGTAGACGCCGCCTTTGCAGCAGTAGAGCCGAACACCATCGCGAAGTTCATGTTCACCTCCGGGTCGACTGACGAACCCAAGGGCGTCATCAATACCCACGGCATGCTGTGTTCGAACCAGCAAGCCATCGCACAGGTGTGGCCGTTCATCGAAGAGGCCCCTGTGCTCGTCGATTGGCTGCCGTGGCACCACACGTTCGGCGGTAATCACAACTTCAACCTCGTACTGAGAAATGGTGGCACGCTCTACATCGACGCGGGTCGGCCAGTCCCCGGACGTTTCGACGAGACCTTGGCGAATCTCCGCGATGTAGCGCCGACGATCTTCTTGAACGTACCCCGGGCGTACGATCTGCTGGTGGCGGCGTTACGCAAGGATGCGGCACTGCGAGCGCATTTCTTCAGCCGCCTTCGCTTGCTGTTTTACGCTGCCGCCAGCCTTCCCCAACACCTGTGGGAGGCCTTGGAAGAGCTGGCCACGGAGACGCTCGGTGAGAGGCTGCCGATCGTGTCTTCGTGGGGCCTTACGGAGACCTCCCCAGCCGCCACCAGCTGCTACTACCAGGCGGCGCGTGCAGGAGTGATCGGGTTACCCATCCCGGGCTGTGAGCTCAAGCTCGTGCCCAGCGGGGACAAGCTAGAAGCGCGCGTGAAAGGACCCAATGTCACACCAGGTTATTGGAAAAGGCCGGAGCTCATCGCGAAGTTCTGGGACGAAGAAGGGTTCTTCAAGACCGGAGACGCCGTGCGCTTCGTCGACAGCGCTCGGCCAGAGCTTGGGTTGTATTTCGACGGCCGGCTCGGCGAAGATTTCAAGTTGAGCACTGGCACGTGGGTGAGCGTTGGAACCTTGAGGGCGGAGGCGATCGCGGCCCTTGCCCCCGTTGCTCACGACGTGGTGATTGCGGGGCACGATCGCGACGAGATCGGTTTCTTGATCTTTCCGAATCTGGAGGCCTGTCGCGAACTCTGCGCAGAGCATTGCGCCGCTGATGCCTCGACCGTCGAGGTGCTCCGACACACGAGCGTGCGCGAGCATGTTGCTCGAGGGCTGGAGGCGCTCGCAGCGAAAGGCGGTGGCTCGTCGACGTATGCCACGCGAGCTCTTTTGTTGGCAGAACCCCCTTCTGCAGATGCCGGAGAAATCACCGACAAGGGCTACATCAACCAGCGCGCCGTTTTGCAGCGCCGCGCGGACCTGGTCGAAGCCCTCTATCGAACGCCACCGCAGGCAGACGTGATTCTGCCACAAAAAGCGAGTTCTGGTCCGCTGCGGGCCATCGCTTCAGAACCGAGAAAAGGAGCCTGACGAAACGATGTACCAACGTTCCGAAGCGCACGCCATTACCGCCACCTACGAAGACGTCTGGCTCGTGAGTGGCGCTCGCACACCCTTTGCCAACTATGCGGGCGTGCTGCGGGATGTGTCGCCAACAGACCTCGGCATTCACGCGGCCCGAGCGGTATTCGAGCGATCTCAGGTCGCGGCGAGAGACGTCGATGGGGTCGTTGCCGGCAACGTGGCTCAATCGAGTTTCGACGCTTATTACCTACCTCGCCACATCGGGCTTTACTCCGGCGTTTCTCCTGAAGTGCCAGCGCTCTTGGTGCAGCGCCTATGCGGCACCGGGTTCGAAACGATCTTGACTGCGGCCGATCACATCAAGCTCGGCAAAGCGAAACTCGTCTTGTGCGTCGGTACCGAATCCATGTCACGCAACCCGGTCGCCGCCTACAGCCATCGCAGCGGTTTCCGTATGGGACAAGTCGAGTTCGGCGATTTTCTCTGGGAAGCAACCCTCGACACGGCGGCCAACACTCGCATGGGCGAAACCGCCGAGCGCCTTGCTAAGCTGTACGACATCGATCGAGAGACCGTCGACCGCTTCGCGGAAGAGAGTTTTTCGCGGGCCGTGGCGGCTTGGGAAAGCGGATTCTTCGATGACGAGGTCGAGGCGGTCAGCCCGCAGGAGTGGCCGCTGGACGGGTATCAGCCACGCGCTATCAGGCTGCCACGCGGGACAGAGCGCTTCGAGCGAGACGACCACGTTCGCCCAAGTCCCCTAGAGGTGCTGCGTAAGCTCCGGCCCGCCTTTGGTCCGGAGGGAGTCCAGACGGGTGGCAACAGCTCGGCCATCGTCGACGGCTCGGCTGCCGCCCTGGTAGCTTCCGGCGAGTATGTGCGTGCACATGGCTTGCGGCCGTTGGCGCGTGTCGTTGCGGGAGCCACGGTCGCGGTCCCGCCGGAGATCATGGGCATTGGACCGGCACCGGCGATTCGTGCGGTGTTGAAAAGAACCGGTCTCGACCCACAGCGCATCGATCGCTTCGAGATCAACGAGGCCTTTGCCGCGCAGTATCTCGCCGTAGAGAAAGAGCTCGAGCTCGATCGCCAAAAGGTGAACGTGCGCGGCGGCGCCATAGCGATCGGCCACCCGCTGGCTGCTACAGGGGTGCGTTTGACCGTGACGGCGGCGCGTGAGCTACAGCAAACCTCCGGAGAGTTCGCCATTTCATCCGCTTGTATCGGCGGTGGGCAAGGTATCGCAATCTTGCTTCAAAGAACCAGCTGACCCCTTTGCGAAAGGCAGACAGAAAGAAAATCATGCAACTCGAGTCATCAACCTTCATTATTACCGGCGGTTCTTCCGGCTTGGGAGCAGCCACGGTCAGACGGTTCCATTCCTGCGGCGCGCGCGTCGTCGTCGCCGACATCGACGTCGAACGCGGACAAAGCCTGGCCGAGGAACTGGGTGAGTCTGTCGTCTTCAAAAAAACTGACGTCACCACTGAAGCGGACGCTCGGGCCGTGGTGCAGCTCGCAAGCGAAAAGTTCGGGGGAGTGCAGGGGCTGGTCAACTGCGCCGGCATCGGCCCTGCCGAACGAGTCGTCGGAAAGCAGGGCCCGCACGGGCTCGAGTCTTTCACGCGCGTGATCAACGTCAATCTGATCGGTGCCTTCAACATGATCCGGCTCGCGGCAGCGGCCATGGCGTCGGGCACGCCCAACGCAAGCGGAGAACGAGGAGTCATTGTCAATACGGCGTCCATCGCGGTATGGGATGGGCAAATCGGTCAAGCGGCGTACGCTGCTTCCAAGGGTGGCATCGTGGCGATGACACTGCCCATCGCGCGTGAGTTGGCCAGGAGCGGCATACGTGTCTGCACAATCGCTCCCGGAATCTTCGAGACGCCGATGCTCAAGGGACTACCGCCTGACGTGCAAGACGCGCTGGGCAAGAGTGTGCCGTTCCCGCCACGGCTCGGCCAGCCAAGTGAATATGCGGCGCTCGCGCAGCACATCGTCGAAAACGAGATGCTGAACGGCGAGTCCATCCGACTGGATGGTGCGTTGCGCATGGCGCCCCGCTGACGTACACAGCCTCATGAAAGCCGTACCCACCAAAAACAAGCAGGCTTCACGAGATACGAAGCGAACCGACGCAGCGGGGCAAGAGTCGCCGGTGGAGAGCGACCTTCCTACAGAGGCCACCGAGAAGAACCTGCACGAGCTTCTAGGGCAGCGGCTGCGAGATGCTCGCGCTCGACGCTTCATGACACGCAAAACGCTCGCAGAGCAGTCGGGCATTTCGCTGGCCTATCTCGCGCGGGTGGAGAGCGGAACGGGCAACATTTCGCTCGGCTTGCTCCAGAGGCTGGCGCTCACGCTGAATCTCCCGATTGCTAGCTTTCTTTCCTCCGAAGAACCGGCAAACGCCGACTTTTCGATGATCGTGGAGTTCCTCAAGCGCCAGCCTCCGGAACGCCTGGCTCATATTCGCAAAGTCTTGTTTGCGAGCCGCGATGCGCGCCGCGTGGCGCTGGTAGGCATCCGCGGAGTCGGCAAATCGACGCTCGGGCCGCTCCTCGCCGAGCGTCTCGGATTTCCCTTCATCGAGCTCAATCGGGAGATCGAAAAAGAAGCCAAGCTGGAGATTGACGAGATCCTTTCGCTCTACGGGCAGCGTGGCTACCGCCGGCTGGAGCGCAACTGCTTGGAACGCATCGTTGGGGAACACCCCGAGGTGGTCCTCGCCACCGGCGGCGGCATCGTTGCCGAGGCGGCCACCTACGAACTGCTGCTCGAGTCGTTCTTCACCATCTGGTTGAAAGCAAAGCCGCAGGTCATGTTCGAACGCGTCCTTGCTCAACATGACGCACGTATTGCCAGCGCGCACATGCGCTCTGAAGCCATCAACAACATCGAGCGAACCCTGGATGCTCGCCGCCATCTCTACGAACTTGCTCACGCGTCCTACGACACGACCGAAAAGTCCCCAGAGCAGATCGTGCCCGAGCTCACGGCATTGTTGCCCGAAGAAGCCGTGCAGCGTGCCGGGGACAATCGCTCGTTGCCTGACGCCAATGTATCCGCCACCTGGAGACGAACATGAGCGACGCCTCAGCGCCCCAGCTCGCCGCTTTCACGAAGCAAGGCAGCGTGGGCGTCATTGCCTTGAACAACCCACCAGTCAACGCCCTTTCTCACGAGTTGCGGCTCGCTCTACGCGACGCGTTCACCGCCGCTCTTCAGGACCCAACGGTCCTCGCCATTCTACTCTGGTGCGAAGGTCGCACCTTCGTGGCAGGGGCTGACATTCGTGAGTTCGGCAAGCCTCCACTGCTCCCCGACGTGCCCGACGTCGTGGAGCTCGTTGCCAGCGCGTCAAAACCGGTGACGGCGGCTCTGCACGGCACGGCACTTGGCGGTGGGGTCGAGTTGGCGCTTGCCTGCGCCTTTCGCGTCGCCGCACCGAGCGCCAAGCTCGGCTTTCCGGAAGTGGGGCTCGGCATCTTGCCGGGCGCCGGTGGGACGCAGCGGTTGCCACGCCTGATCGGGGTACGCGCTGCGCTCGATATGATCGTGGGTGGTGCCCCCATTTCTGCAGCGCAAGGGCTCGAGAATGGGCTCCTCGATCGAATCATCGAGGGCGATCTGAAACAGGGAGCGTTGGAGTTCGTCGAGCGCATCGTTGCCGAAAAAACTCCATGGTCCAGAGTGAGCGACCGAGCAGCCGTGTTGGACGATGCCGATCTGTTCGACAAGTACGCGAGCAGCGTCGCAGCGAAGCAGCGTGGGCTTCTGGCTCCGGGGCACATCATCGAGGCGATTCGGGCCTCCGTGGAGCTCCCGTTCAGCGAGGGCTTGCAGCGCGAGCGAGCGCTGCTGCGTGAGCTCATGAGCTCACCACAATCGAAGGCACAGCGCCACGTGTTCTTTGCCGAGCGCGACGTGGCTCGCTCTCCACGTTTACCCGATGGCACTTCAGCACGCCCCGTGCAAACGGCTGCGATTATCGGCACCGATGAAGAAGCCGCCGGCATCGCGAAGGGTCTCGCGAAAGGCGGGCTCGCCGTAACTCTCGTGGATGCAACCGCGGACTTGGGTGAGGTTCATGCAGCCGACTTGGTGCTGACTTCGGTGACACCTGAGGTTTTGCCCGAGGTGCTCAGCAAACTAGACGCCGCCTGTAAGCCGGAAGCCCTCTTTGCCGTCGGCGCAAGGGGCGTGAACATTCCAAAAATCGCGGAAGCTACGCAGAGACCGGAGCAGGTGCTCGGGCTCCATTTCACCGGCCGGCGATTGATGGAAGTCGTTTCAGCTGAGCAAACGGCCCCGAGCGCTTGCGCCAGCGTGATGAAACTCGGGAGGGCTCTC
>CBFGRJ010000060.1:0-25241 GCA_965651135.1 uncultured Myxococcales bacterium | reverse complement strand
CGCGCCGCCCACTACGCTGCACGTGGGGGATACGGTGCTGGTACGCGCTACTGGGGTGGTCGCTACGGTGCTGGAGCCGCCGGCTCGCGGCAGCGTCGAGCTCCGGGCCGGCGCGGTTCGGCTCAGAGTTCCGCTCAGCGCGGTCGCAGCCGTGACGACCGGAGCGCGGCCAGCCAAGCCGCGGCAACGGGCGCGCCCACTCGAGGCCCGCGGCATCGCCGACCGTGCTCGCAGAACCACCGACAACACGATCGATCTGCGGGGCACTCGCGTCGACGAGGCTCTGGATGCGTTGGACGCCTTCGTGGATAGGCTAATCGGTGAAGGACAAGACTACGGGTTCGTCTTGCACGGGCATGGCACGGGGGCCCTGCGGCTGGCGGTTCGTGAACACCTGACCGCCTCGACCTCGGTCGACAAGGTAGCGCCCGCCGACAAAGACGAAGGAGGCGACGCATTCACCGTGTTCCACATTGCCGGACCGTAGTCCTTTTCGGCGTCCGGCAGGCGAAGCCGTGGAATAACGTGCCGCAACGGCGCTTGGTCCGGGTGCGCTGCGGTGATGCTTGGTAAATCCAGGTGGGCATGCGACGCTTTCGAGCAACTCCTCGCCCGGAAGGGATTTCACCGTGAGCGAAAGCGAACTCCTCGTGCTCAAGCGGAAGCGCGAGCAGATGCTCAAATTCGTGGCCAAAGGCTTTTACCGAGAGCTCGTCAAATACGGCGTGGATGCCGGTGAGGTGCTCACCGTGGCCAATAACCTGTTGAGCCATGTTTCCGTGATACCCGAGCCCATGCCGGAGATGAGCGAAACGGAGGCTCGCTACAACCTCGGTGTCGTCGAAGACCGCTGGCAGGTGGACCGCCGCATCGGAGTGCTCGAGGTGGAGCTGAGACCGTTCGAGATGAGCGACCTACCGCTGGTGGCAGCCTGGCTCGGCGAGCCCGAAGCTCGGCAGAGCTTCGTTCCGGAGTATCCCGAGGGGCAAGCAGAGCTCGGCCGGCACTTGACCGCTCCCGATGCCGACTACCTGGGCATTTACCGCGAGGGACGGCTCGTGGGCATCGTAGGCGCAGAAAATATCGACGAGCGGGACAAAAAGCTCGAAATGAAAAAATTGATTGGGGAGCGTGAGCACCGGGGCAAAGGCGTGGGTACTCGGGCGACCTTCGGCTTCTTGTACTACGCGTTCATGATTCGCGAGATGCACAAGGTCTACGTCCATTTTCGTGACATCAATATTCGCAACCTCAACCTCAATAGTCGTTTTGGCTTCGAGCTCGAGGGCTTGTTCCTCGAAGAGCTGCAAGCCCCCGAAGCCCGGGTCGACGTGGTGCGTATGGGATTGCTGAAGCCGACTTGGCTTTCTAGGTTCGGGTGAATGGCCAGCGCGAATTCTTGCTATTGGTCCAAACGCTGCTCCATGATGCAACGCCCGTCGTCCTGACAAGTGGCAGTACCGGGTGCGACACACAAAACCGCAGGGCAAAGCACTACAGAGCAATCTTGGGTCGGCTTGCACTGGCTAGGCGCTTCTTCACCGGCCGCCACCAGGCACTCCTCTCGCTCTACGGTTTGCCGATTGTAGGCGGCGGGGCATGATTCGCAGCAGGTACCCGCCTGGGTCGCGATCACGCAATCGTCGTCGCTTTCACAAGGCGTCACACAATGGCCGTATTCCTCGATGGTGCCGTCAGGGCATGCGTCTTTGGCGACGCACTTGTTCTGCTGGCACGCAGCGTATACTGGCTCCGCGCAGGCGGCTGCGGGGCAGAATACCTCGGCGCACTCGGGTCGCTCACACTTGGGGTCGCTGGCACCATCGGTGACCAGACAAGGCTCGGAATCGATGAGCTTCTTGGGATATGCCTGCTTGCAACCGGGGCAGCACTCAGCGAGGTTGGTTGCGAGATCGCAGTCGGAGTCGCTCATGCACTCGCCATTCTGCGGTGCACACTCACAGAGCACCCTCCCACCCTCGTCTCGCGCGAGCTCACAGTCCAGGTTGCACGGTGCCGTGCCACCCGTGCCGCCACTGCCAGTCGTCGCGCTGCTGGTTGTCTCCGCGCCACCAGTGCCGGTCCCGTCCGTCGAGCTCGACATGGTGGACGAGCTGGCTACACCACCGGTGCTCGAGGTGTTCGAACCGTAGGTGTTGGCTCCGCTGCCTCCGGCGCTCGTCTCCGAATCCCCCGCGTGACCGTCGGAGCTGAAGCGCGATCCGCCACACGCCGAGACCGCCAATACCCCTGAGATTGACCAGATCCAAAATGAGCGTTGCATGGCGCTAGACGGGCAAGCAAGCACCATACCTTGGCGCTAACCCCCGAATCTCCAACGCACACGCACATTTCCTCACGGACAGGTTTGTCAGCGCTGGCACATCCTTTTCACGGAAGCTCATGTGCGGTCGAGTGTGTTGCGTTCGAGCGCCATGCCTCCGCTTTCGATCTCGACGAGACGGGTCAACATCTCATCTTCTCGTCCAGGTTTTTCGACCGGCTCTCGACCTAGGCGGTCTGCACTGGGCTTTTTCAGGGAATTTCTGAAGGTTAGAAGGATTGTGCTAGAAGGTTGCCGCGTGCTCGATCGTGATGAGGAGAGGAATCAATGAACGAGACAACCCCAAATAGTCGCGTCTCGGAGAGTTCGGGTGTCATCGGCGCGTCCGTGCCGCCAGGGCCGAGCCACTATCCGTTTTTCAAGGTTATCCAGGGCTATCTCGACCAAGCGGCGGACATCATCGGCCTGCCGAATTACATTCGCACGATTTTGAGCCAGCCCAAGAACGAAATCATCATTCATTTCCCCGTGCGCATGGACAATGGCGAGTTTCGCTTGTTCAAAGGCTACCGCATCCAGCACAACAATATATTGGGACCCTACAAGGGAGGCATTCGCTACCACGATCAGGTCAGCCTCGACGACTTCAAGGCGTTGGCGGCCATGATGACCTGGAAATGCTCGTTGATGAATCTGCCTTTCGGAGGCGCCAAGGGCGGCATCAAGTTCGACCCGCGTGCAGTCTCCCAGGCCGAATTGCAGCGCATCACGCGCCGGTTCATCCACGCACTAGGCTCCAATATCAGTCCAGACTACGACATTCCGGCGCCCGACGTAGGTACCAACGCGCAAACCATGGCCTGGGCCATGGACACCTATATGAACACCGTGGCGATGGTGAATCGGCAGGCCATGACCGGCGTCGTCACGGGCAAGCCCGTCACCAGCGGCGGTACCTATGGGCGCCACAAGGCGACTGGACAAGGCGTCGTGCACACCATCGTCGATTGGGCCGAGCGCACTGCATTCGACCTGAAAGGAAAGCGCCTAATGGTACAGGGGTTCGGAAACGTGGGCTCCCACACCGCGGTGTTGCTCAGCCACTTGGGGGTGTCGCTGGTCGCCGTGGGTGACCACACCGGGTACCTCTACAACAAGGAGGGCTTCAACACGCACCGGCTACAGGCGTACGTAGAGAGTCACGGTTCCATTCGAGGGTATCCCAATGGCGAGAGCATTTCTCGCGACGACTTCTTCAAGCTGACCGCCGACATCTTCGTTCCGGCAGCCCTCGAGAATCAGGTTGGAGAAAGCGAGGCCGAGACGCTCCAGGTGCGCGTCATCGCCGAAGGAGCCAATGGCCCCCTGACGCCCCAGGGGGAAGCCATTCTCGAGCGGCGAGGCGTCACGATTTTGCCGGATGTGCTTGCCAACGCGGGTGGCGTCACGGTCTCGTACTACGAGTGGGTCCAAAATCGCAGGAGCGAGCAATGGAGCGCCGCTGACGTCGATCAGCGGTTGGAGCATGACATGCGCTCCGCCTACCACCGCATGCTTGATTTCGCCGATCGAGCCAAATGCAACTATCGATTGGCGTGCTACGGGGTGGCTCTGGAGCGGCTGATGACCGTATACAAGGAACGTGAGATCTTTCCTTGAGCCGTTCCATCGTTCCTTCGCGCCGGAACTTGCGATTGGAATCGTTACGCATGCCGCTGCCTGCTTGCAGACACGCTGCGGTGGATGCTCGTTCGCACGAGAAAATTCCAGGCGCGAGCGCACGCGGCGCGTCATCGATCACGCCAAGCCCTAACGAGTCGAACGTCGTTGCGAGCGTGGACTCGATGCGAGACAACTGAGTTGTCCGGTCATCAGGCTTGAACCGCCAGCCAGGGCGAGTGTACGATCCACTCGTGTTTCGTCGTTCACGTGGTGTGCTGGGTGGCTGTCTCGTCGTAGGAGTCGTTCTGGCGATCGCGTGCAGCACCGTCGATCCGGAGCGCACACCGCCCGAGCTGACCGAAGGGGGATCCATCGGCGCCACCAGCAACGTGAATACGACCGGCGATAGTACGAGCGGAGGCACCACCAGCGGCGTAGGCGGAGGCATCGGTGTTTCCGCCGTGGTGACCGGTGGAATACAGGTTGGTGAGGGAAGTTGCGGAGCAGCGACCTGCGCAGAGGTGGGGCACGCTTGCGGCAAGATGCTCGACGATTGCGGCAATGTCATCGACTGCGCGGCTGAAGGCTTGAGCTGTGGCCCATTCGAAGATTGCGTCGTGGGTGACGATGGGTTGGCGCGTTGCGAAGTGGGCATCGATTGTGACGTTTGTGGAGCCATTCCCGATTGCAGCGCTGCCGCGCAGCCAACGCGGTTGAGCGGGCGTGTCGTGACCCCTGGTCGCGACGATGGCAACACGGCCAACCAGGTCGGCGTTCCGAATGCGATCGTCTACATCGTTCAGAAGACCGACGCGGCCGTGCTACCGGCCATTAGCAGCGGTATACCCATTGGAGGCGATAGCTGCGATCGCTGCGCCGATGAAGATTTGGGTCCCTGGTTGACTGGCGCCACCACCGACGCCACGGGACGCTTCACGATCGAAGGCAACATTCCGGTGGGTGTCGAGTTTTTGCTGGTGGTCAAGGTGGGCAAGTTCCGCCGGGCCGCCATGTTCAGCCTGCCGGAGACAGCGGCCTGTACCACGACCGAGCTGCCCAGCGACGTGGCGCAGAATCCAGCGCGCCTACCGCGCCACATGGCCGACGGGTTGGCGGTCAACATCCCGCGCATTGCGGTCTCCACCGGTCCTATCGACGCCATGGAGTGCGTGATCGAAAAGATGGGTATCGCCAGCAGCGAGTTCGGCAACCCCGGTGACGACGGCAGCGCTGCGCCACGGGTTCACCTGTATCGAGGCGGGCCCACTGAGCCCGGTGTGGGCGCTCGCATCGACGACGCCACACCTCACGACACCTCCTTGTATGGCAGCCTCGAACGTCTCCAGACGTACGATCTGGTCGTCGCCGATTGCGAAGGAGGCAGTTATGACCTCAACTTTTCGCAGACAGCCGACTCTGGAGCGAACGTGCGAGAGTACGTGAACCGCGGTGGCCGGCTCTTCGCTAGTCACCTGAGCTTCAGCTGGCTGCACGAGAATGGAGACGTCGCCTATTCCGAAGCAGATCCCATTGCCACCGGCTTGGGTCTGGCCGCTACATGGGAAACCGGGAACTTCCCCGGCGGCACCGAAGATAGCGGCATTGGCGCGGTTTCGGTGGGCCGACCACAGGCGAGCCCACGGGTAGACAGCTTTGCAACTTGGTTGGTGAACGAGGGTGTCATCAGCGGCGATGCGACCGCCGGATTCACCACCTTCAACATCACCGATCCCAGAAGTGCGGTGACCGAGCTGGGAGAGGGCGTGGAAGAGTTCGTGTATCGCACCGATGGCAACGAGCGCACTCAACAGTTTTCTTTCGATACCCCATACGGAGCGCCGGACACCGCCGCATGCGGTCGCGTAGCTTACAGCGGCTTTCACGTGGCAGCCACCGGTGGCGGCACCACACCCTTCCAAGACGCCACCTTTCCCGCGCATTGCAGCGATGAGCTAGCCAATAACGGTAACCTGACCAATCAGGAAAAGGTGCTGCTCTACATGTTGTTCGATCTCGCGACATGCGTGGGCGACACACCGACTATCCCTCGCTGCACTCCGCGTACGTGTACTGAAGCTCAGGCAGCCTGCGGGCGTATCAGCGATGGCTGCGGCGACGTCGTCGATTGTGGCCCGTGCGTCATTCCTTGAGCGGCTCAGAGCTCGAGCTCGCGCCAATGCGAGGCTTTCTTCGGCAATAGGGGCTATGGCGAGCGGCCACATCCGCTCTATGGTAAACCAACGTCTCCCGATCACCGATGTCGCCTATGCACACCGGGCTCTCGAAGTTTGTCTTGGGGGCGGCTTTAGCCGTCGACTTCGGGCCAGCGCGAGGAGCACGAAGCGCCCGTAGTCAGCCTGAGTTTGCTGCTTTGCAAATATCACACTCGCATGCGCATCGCGCTTTGTATAAAAGCTGACGAGCCCCGATGCGTGGATTGGCCCCCATAACGCCGGCGCGGTGCCTGTTGGCGCTTTCTCTCGCGCTGTCATCGAATTCGATGGGTGCCGACGTGAAGGAACCGATTCGCATCCAGTACCACGCAGCGACCAGCAAGGATTGCCCCTCGCGTTCGGAATTCGAAGCCCAGGTCTTCGACCGCACGCGTAGCGCACGCGCCGCAGACGAGGGCGAGTCGGCGCGGACATTCATCATACGACTGCGGCGGGATGGCGCGCGGGTCACTGGTAGCCTCGTGATCCAAGAGATGGATGGGGCCACCATGGCGCGACGGGTGAGTGGTTCGGAATGTGAGGACGTTGCCACCGTACTTGCGTTGGCCACCGCCCTGGCGATCGATCCTCGCGCGGAGCTTGCGCCCGGCGAAACGTTGGGAGCAGAGCACGAGTACGAGAACGAAGCACCGGACTACGAGAGCGAGACCGAGCTAGGCGAAGCGTCGCGCGAGGCGACTGCGAGCGAGAGCCCCGCCGAGCAGCCTCCCGCCGAGTCCCCGCCACCTCCGGTGTCATCGAGCGGCCTATCTTACATTTGGGTGCCGCGTTGGTCGTTGGGCGCGTCTGCTGCGTTTGCCGCTGCTCCGAAGCCGGCGCTCGGTCCTTCGGGGCTCATCTCGTGGCGGTCGAGCAACTCCCCGGTCTTGGGTGAGGTTGGGCTCGAAGTGGCGGTTCGCTATGCGAGCGCCGCACTCGTCGAAGGCGCTCGCGCGGCGTTTTGGTTTTACGCGGCGCGCCCCATGCTTTGCACCTCCGGTGTGCGCTTCGGAGCCTCGCTGCAAGCAGCGCCCTGCTTGGTGTTGGAAGCGGGAGCCGTGACGGGAGCGGGTTCGGAAATTACGAATGCTTCACGGCAGACTCGCTTTTGGGCGACCGGCGAGGTGCTGCTCAGATTCGACGCAGCGCTCGGAAGCGGTTGGTTCTGCAACCTAGACGCGGGTGTCGCCTCCCCGTTGACGCGCTACAAGTTCGTATTTCAGAATCCAGAGACCCGAATTTACGAAGCGCCGCTGCTGGTGGCCACGACGGCGCTGCGTTTCGGCGCGAGCTTCTGACTTTTCGCCAACTCAGAGGCGGATACCGAGCTCGTGCCTGACCGCGCTTTCGAATTGGGTGAAGCGCGAGCTGGGGCAGCGCAGCGGCACATCGAAGCGGTTCGCTTCCAAGAGCGCCTGCACACCGTTCTCACCCGTGCGTGGTATGCCGAACAAAGCAGAAGAGTACGCGGGGACTGCGCACGACGTGGGCTGTCCGAACTCGATGGCGAGCGTGCGCGACATGCTGTAAGGAGCCAGCGGTCCGCTGTCTGCTGGCAACAGCATGCGGCCCAGAAAAGTCTCTTCCCCTGAATCCAGGTCTTCGATCCACGCGCCGTACCAGGTAGCACCATCGGCTTCGACGCCGGCGGACCCCAGCTTGAAGCGGTAGGTTCGGCATGCTTGCCAATCGAACAGCGCGTGAATGGTCATGTAGCTGACCCCGGCGGCGGTCTGCGGGGCGACGCGAGCGTCCGGGTAGGGGATGGTCCCGAGCTCGGCCGAGAGCGGGGGCCCCGATAGCCAAAAGACCGCTATCTTCGTAAAAACGAGCTCTTGGGAAGGGTCGGGCTGATAGCCACCTTCTGCTTGAATGCCGAGCCAGCCCACGATGCCCTCGAGGAAGGAGAATTGGTGAGCCCAGTAGTAGCCGCTCGTTGGCGGTGCCGTGGGGGAGGCGCGTTCGATCTCCTCCTCGATCATCAGATCCCACTGGATCGAGGTCATGGGCTCCGGCCAGGTCCAATCGGTGGCTGTCTCGGTGGCGCCGAATACGATGCCAGGCTCGTTCATGGGCCCCGGGTCTTTCATCTCGCGACAGGCGGGTAGCCCGATGCTCCCTGCACTGGTGCCGGTATCGCCGCCTTGCCCCGGTCCAGCGTCGGTGGCCGAGCTGATGCTGGAACTGATGCTGGTGACGCCGCCACCGCCGCCCCCCGAAACCGGCGACGGCTCCCAAGCACCCAGCGGAACCTCCTCGTGGCACGCTGTCGATGCAGCGAGTGCCAGCGCCAGGAGGGGCAGCCGCGTCATCGCTCCGAGGAGGACGAAGCGCCGATCAACGAACGCACGCGACGTGCGTAGGGGCCATTGGGATCCCGCGTGAGGAATGCCTTGCCCAAGCGTGCAGCGGCCTTCTTGTCCCCTCGCGCAGCGAGAGTTTCGATTCGCAGCACGGTTGCCTCCGCGCCGAGGCGCGGCTTGGGAAAGCGCGCCGCATAACGATCCAATAACCGAATCGCCGATGCGTGGTCGCCGCGGGCCAGTGCCCTTCGCGCTGCATCGATGGCTTCGAGCTCGAGAGCCAGCGTATCGGCCTTTGTCACCACGCGCTGGCGTGGTGCTTGAACGGGCTCTTTTTCCGGTTCGGCCTGCTCGGGCTCTTCGGCTACTGGCGGTGCCGGCTCAATCTTGGAAGGGGCTTTCACCGGAGCAGGGACCTCGACAGCCGTGGACACGACCAGAGGCGGAGCGGGTTCTTCGAACAAGGTGTCACTCTGCCAGAGAGCCAACCCGCCTGCGGCGCCCACTCCGAGCAGCGCGATGGCGGCTTTCGTTAGAGAGACCTTTGCGCCAGCTACCATGGCACCTGCTGCAGCCGCCGGCGTTGTCAGGCCAAGCGCAGCAAGAATGGTTCGCGCGCTCGTTTCGGGCATGGCATCGCTGCGACCCGAGAGCAAAACTTGCCGCTCGAATTCACTGCCGTCGTCGGTGAGTCGATTGGGATCCGTCACAGCTCGTTTCCCTTGGGTGAGCGTTCGAGCGATTTGGCTTGCTCCTGAAACACCATACGCGCTCGCCTTAACCGTGTTGCTACCGTACCACGAGGCAAGCCCAGGAGCGCGGCAATTTCGTCGATTGTCAATTCCTCGAGTTCGAAGAGGACAAATACAGAACGCAGGTTGTCGGGCATCTTATCTAGGATACGGTCGAGTAAATCCCGCGCCTCGGCCTGGCGCGCGGGTCCGTCCGGCGCGGGGACGCTTGCCTGGAATTCGAACCAGCGCTGCTGTGCGGCTTCGCGCCGATGGTTGGCGCGCCGGGTGTGCGACGCGACCCGCATGGCTACGGCCACCAGAAACGACCGCTCGCTGCCCGGTCGTATGCTCGCTCGCTTGTCGTTAGCGATCAAAAAGACACGTTGGGTTGCGTCGTCCACGTCGAGAGGTCGCACACCGAAACGGCGCAAAGTGCGCCAAACGAACGCCAGGTGCTCGTACACCAACTTTTCGAATGGAATGGGAGCGGCCTTGATATGACTCACTTCGGCGGGGCTGCCCGCCGTCTCGTCATCCGCGCGCCCGGGTTTCCCGGCGTTGTTCATGGTCATGTGGAACGTCACCACGGGCGCTAAGGCCCATAGGCGAATCTCGCACAGCATCTCCTATTGTGCTCGCGTCGTGATCGGAATTCGTTTCGGGAAGAAAAAACCGCCCCAGCCAAATCGAGTCAAAAAAACCGAGATTTCGCCGGCGCACGGCTCCTTTTGAAATACTGCGCGTGGGTATACGGGCATCACACCACGACGCCGCCTGTGCGAGTTGACGATGCGAAGGCACACGATCGTAAGGCACAAAATCGTTTTGTCCCGATGTCGATTGGGCACCTCAATCGACGTCGGCATTCATTGTTGCGCCGCCCTCAGGGTTACGGAGTAGGCGTAATAGCTCGGTGGCGCGATAGATGGGTGGGGCGTCGGGGCCCACGGGTTCGGGACTAGGGTCACCAGTACGCACGCGGGTGCCACATGGGCCAGATCGACCGGAGGGCTCCGCCACGGGCTCAGCTGATCGCGTTCCGTGGGCTTCACGTTAGCGCTCTTGTCGTGAACACGAACGGGGATCTCGTCACCTGGACCGCCCATCGGCGTGACTTGGAGCACGGCACTGATTGGCCGCTGCGTCTCGATGCCGTCGCTGATCTCGAAGCTGACGGTGCCCGAGCTGGGTGCTGCGCAAAAGACGTCTTCGTCTCTGGCAAAGCTCAGGGTGGCTTGCCTGGTTTCGTCAATCGCAAGCCGTTCGGCGGAGCTCGGGCTGCCGTTGGGTTCGAGCTCTCGATCGCTGGTGCGGTCGACTCTTTTGAACTCGACGGTGTAGTAGTCCGAGACGTTTTCGTATACGGGCGGCTTACCCAGGGCGCTGTACTCGGTGCGATCTTGCATGACTGCCACCAGGTAGGTGCCCGGTGTGAGGCTGAGTTGAGGAATGGACACCGGGGCACCGACGTTGCCCGCGCAGTAGCGAGCAATGGGCGAGTTGTTGCCCGCTCGATACAGCCACGCGCAGATCGCCATGTTGCCAATGGCGCTGACCTCGAGCGCCATGACGGTCGATGAGCGGTCCCTGACCCGGGGAACCTCGAAGCTGTAGAAGTCGCGGTCGCTGCGTTCCTTGTCGAGGCGCTTGCCGAGGGTGCCGCGCACCGTCTTGCCAAATGGAATCGAGGTCGCCTCGCTGGCCTTGTTGTTGGGCTCGAGCTCCTCGCCCAAGAAGCGGGGTGGTTGATTCACGGCACGCCAGGCCCGCAATCCGATGAGCGCACCGAGGATCAAAACCACTGCTACCGCCGCGTAGGCGAGCCTGCCGCGCCGCTGCAGTTTGCGCTCGTAGTTTTCGACTTCACTGCGGGTGGCCGCCAGCGAATCTCTGTCCGCGAGCAGCCGAAGCTGTGCGTCATCGAGCAGCAAGTCGGCGCCGGATTGATCCAACCCGCGCAGGGCGCTGATCAGCGCCGTTTGGAACTCCCGCGCGGTTTGAAAGCGCTCCTTTGGGTCTTTGCGCAAACAGCGCATGATCAGCTGACTGAACGTGATGGGTATGTTCAACTCCGGAAACCGAGCCGACGGCGGCCGCGGTGGTTCGGTCATCTGCTTGCTGAGCACGGCGAGCGGGCTTGGCGCATCGAAGACTGGAACGCCCGTCAGGCAGACGTGCATGAGGGCGCCCAACGCGTAGACGTCGCTGCGCTGGTCGACGCTCTCGCCCTGCACCTGCTCCGGCGACATGTAGTACGGGGTGCCGACGATCGCGCCGCGGGTAGTGACGTCGGCCAGCTCACGCGATTCTCTGAGCTTGGCGAGGCCGAAGTCGAGCACCTTTGCGATGTCGTCGCCTGCCGGGCTCTTCATCACGATGATGTTCTCCGGCTTCAAGTCCCGGTGCACGATGTCCTTTTCGTGCGCCTCCGCCACCGAGCTGCAGATTTGAATCATGAGTTTGGCGGTGCGAACGGCGCTCAATGGGCCTTCGACCGCGATCAGATGGCCCAGATCGATGCCTCGCAAGTACTCCATGGCGAGGTAGGTGAGCCCATCGACCGCTCCGAAATCGAACACCTGCACGGTATTCGGGTGGGACAACTTGCTGGCCATGAGAGCTTCGCGCCGGAAGCGTTTGACCTGGTCCGAATCGCGCGTCAGCTCTCCGGTCAGCAGCTTCAACGCCATGAGCTTGCCGATGCGGGTGTGCTCCACTTTGTAGACGACTCCCATGCCACCTCGCCCGAGTTGCTCCAAGATGCGATAGCGCTCGGCGACCACGACCCCGATCAAAGGATCGACGAATGGGTGCGAGTGAGCGGAGGAGGCAGCCGGTTCAGTGCGGTTCTTCGTGCTGCTCTGGTGGTTGGGGACCAAGTGAACGCCGCAATGGCCGCAGAACTTCGCATTCTGAAAGTTCTCACCGCGACAAGCGTGACAGCGGTTGGTGCTGGCGGGACTAGCGTCTCCCACGCCGGCAGCCTACCTCAACCAGAGCCCTGGGGAGAAACGATCCGGAGTGGAGCGTTCTGGAGCCGCCGACCATTTCGAGGCAGTTTTGTCAAGGCGGCGCCCGCGGTCCGAAACGTTGCTAAAACAACGCCATGACTCTCGAAGCTTGCCCGCACCGCCCGCCCTGTGACGGTTGTCCTCGTTTTGGGCAAGCTGGGCTTGCTCCGGCCATCTCCAGCCGGCTCGAGCTTTTGACCGCGGCAGCCTCCAGTCGGCTGCTTCCGGTTCGGCGTGGTGAGGCGCGGGCCTATCGACAGCGTGCCCGCCTGGCGGTACGCGGCACTCGAGGGGCGCCCAAGATCGGTTTGTTCCAGGCGCACTCACACCACATCGTCGACATTCCGGCCTGCGTCATTCATCACCCGGTCATCAACGAAACAGCGCTCACGGTCAAGCGGGCGCTCCGCGACACGGGCATCGATCCCTACAACGATGTCCAGCACTCGGGTCTGGTGCGCTACCTCCAGTTCGTGGTGGAGCGTGCAACGGAGCGCGTGCAGCTTGTGGTCGTCTGCAACTCGGAATCTCCGCGAGAAGCCGAAGCACTGTTCGATGCGTTGGGGCAAAGACTCGGTGAGCGAGCGCACAGCCTTTGGTTCAACGGCAACACGGCACGGGCCAATACGATTTTGGGGCCGACTTGGCAGAGGTTGAGTGGCCCTCCCGCCACGACCGAAACGCTGCGCGGGGTCAGTGTCTTTTACCCTCCGGGTGCCTTCGGACAGGCGAATCTGCATTTGTTCGATGCCATTTTGGAACGGATTGGCGCGTGGGTTCCCGACCAGCGCCGAGTGGTCGAATACCACGCAGGAGTCGGGGCCATCGGGCTGTCGCTCGCCGAGCGCGCTCGCGCGATCGATTTCGTCGAGATCGCCCCAGGAGGCATCGCCGGTCTCGAGCTCGGGTTGGCGCATCTAGAGCCAGAGATCCGCGCGCGTGCGTCGCTCCATGCTGGAGCGGCCGGCGACTACTGCCAGCTTCTCGACCGAGCCGAGGTCGTCATCGTCGATCCGCCGCGCAAGGGGCTCGGGTCAGCGTTGATCCGGGGGCTCTGCGCGATGCCCCCGGAGCGATTGATCTACGTGAGCTGCAGCCTCGATTCGTTCGAACGCGATACCCGCGCCCTGCTGGACTCGGGTCGGTTTGCGCTGAGCATGCTCGAACCCTACGAGCTGTTCCCGTTCACCGAGCATGTGGAGCTATTGGCGCTGTTCGAGCGTCGCTGAACGGGCACCCAGCGCATTCGGGATGCGAGGGTGCCCCATGAGGTCAGCCCGGCAGCTGCTGGCCGGCCATGACCCAGGCGCGCACCTTGGACAGGTGCTCTTCTTCGGTTTGCTCGGCGCGCTCGCAAAACTCGGCGAAGTCTCTCATTCCGTGGCTGCGCACGGCCTCGCACAGCATGTTCCAGCTGTCTCGGTCCACCAGCTCGGCGATCAACACCGCTTCTAGGCTTTGCAGAAGCGTGGTCCTGGCATCCGTGATCACCTTTTGAACGCCCTCGGAAGCCACGGCTGCCAAGTTTGCCGACGGCGTGATCGCCGTCGGGTCGCCTCCGAGCTCGCGGACCGTGTCTTCGAGCGCTTTGAAGTGGGCGTGCTCTTCGTTCATGATCTCCAGCAGCTCGGCTCGGCTCGGCCCACCGTCGAAGCCGCCGTAAGCCTCGTGCTTGGAGACGAGCGCCTCATACAGGCGTGTCCCCATCCGTTCGAAAGCCAGACGCTCGCCCAGCTTGTCCATCAGCACGGGCGAAGGGCCGGCTCCGACAGCGGCTTTGAGCTTTTCTTTCGTCTCGACCGGCTTGGGAATGCTGCCTACGGGCAAACCCTCTTTGGCGTATTCGATCCTTACCTTACCGGCCCCTTCCGTGGAGCCTACGCTGGTAGGCGGGTACTGATTCATGCCCTCTTGCATCGCTTGGCTGAGCGAAGGGTTGGAGCTGGCACCGGTGGCGTTGTGACCGACTTGCGGATGCTGATTCATGCTACCCCCCTTGTCTGTTCGCGTTCCATGCTGGCTGGGAGCTTGATTTTGCCCGGCTTTCTGAGGCTCAGCTCCGTCCCGGGCGACCACATGTAGTCCGCAGAAATCGTATCGGAAGGTGAACCGTCCGAATTCAGCTTGTCGCGGTACGAGCGAGTGCGTTCCGGTTCTTCGTCGCGAGGCACGAATTCGTTGCCGCTCGCGCTCAGCAACACTTCTTCGTTCAGCGTCTGGCGCACGAATTCTCGGTGGCTTTCGTAGCGAATCGGTTCGGGCAACTTGTCGGGCAGGACTTCGCTGGCGTCTCGACCTTCGTACTTCTGGAACAGCTTGGCCACGTGTTGGAGCTGACCCAGCTCATAGTCCAAGCAGCGTTCCCAAATCTTCTTGACCCTGGCATTTCCCTCGGACTCGACGCAACTGAAGTAGTTGTAGACTTCATTGGCTTCGTGCAAGAGCCATTTCTCGAGCCAGGTTTCCTCGGGGTCGATGATGGACTCGTATTGGGTGACGTGTTGCTCCTCGATGGACGCGATCTCGGCGTACAACTGACGAGCAATGGGATCGCTGAACATCGGTCCCACGGTCATGTAGTAGTCGTGGGTTTGATGCTCCCCGGCCATGATGGTGAGCGCGTGAAGCTTGCTCACGAATTGGGCATCCATGCGGTCGTAGGGCGTGCGAAGATCGTCTTCGGGGTGCCTGTGCTCGATGGACGTGGGCCGGCCGGGTAGAATGTCGGTGTAGCTCTGCAACAGCGCATTCGCATCCTTGCCTTCGACTCGATCCATGAGTGCCGCGTAGCGATACATGTGGTCGAAGTCTTCGAGCAAGCCGAAGCGGTAGACCTGAGCCAAGTAGGGATCGGGCTCGGCAAGTGCGACGCTGGCCGTGACCTCGATAGCGACCTGCTCGAACCCAATGGTGGTTTCAAGCGGCGATTGGTCGGCTGGGTTCAGCCAATTGATCAGGGTCTGCTGATGATGCTCGATGCGACGAATGCGCGCCAGATCGGCCTGCAGGTCGCGATTCATTCTGGCACACGCATGACCAAAGCGAACGGCTTCTGATTCGATGCCGTTCATCAAGATCACCCGTACGCGGGTAAAGGCATCGTCATCGAGCTTGCTGTACGGTGCCTGAACCAGCTCGCGCCAGGTGAAGCGTTGCTTCTCGAGCGGCGTGCCTCGATCTTTCAGAAGGTGAATTGTCATGGAGACTCCGTGGTTGAGGGTCTCCCTCTTCAAGCACGGGTCGTACCATAGGCGTTCGGGGTCCGAACCAGCGCGATTACGCGACCTTCTGCGCTATGTAACACCAAGGGTCACGGTCAAAAGCGCACACCGTGGCGGACCGGATCGCGTCAGGTAGGGCGGCGCGTCTTGGCGCCACCCTTGCAAGCCGGATGTGGGGAACTAGGCCGCAGCAGCCATGATGGCGCGCAGGCGTTGCATGGCGCGCGAGTGCAGCTGCGAGATGCGGGGCTCGCTGACTCCGAGCTCGGTCCCGAGGTCTTTGAACTTGACGCCACGGAAGTAGTGTGCCGCCACGATGTGGCGTTCGCGTGTCGGAAGTTGCTCGACCGCTCGCGCCAGGGTCTCCTTCGTGAACTTTGCGTCCACGGCGGCTTCGCTACTGGCCAGCGTTGCCAAACAACGGTTCTGCTCCCACTCGCTCACGTCGTCGAAGCGCACGACGGCCGGCGCGAAGGCGCGTGCCGATTGACCTTGCTCATTCGCTTCGGCAGCAGCGGCTCTGGCGCGGCGTGGCAGCCAGTCCTGAGCGCGCAACTCGTCGAGAATAGCTCCACGAATGCGAACCCGTACGTACCACTCGAAGCTCTCACTGGGCTTGTCGGCATGGCGCCTGATCGCATCCCACAGACCGCTCATACCAGCGGCAATCAGATCCTCGCGCAGTACGTTGCGAGGCAGGCGGCGCTGGAAGCCTCCCGCGATCTGACGAACCAGCGGAGTGTAGGTGCTGAGCATCTGGGCGACCACGCGCTGGTCCATGTTGTGCTTGGCGCGCTTGGCGCCGGCACCGCTGGGGCGCGGCCGCTGGACTCGTGCTTCGGCACTCAGCGGCTTGCGTGTGGCCCCCGGCCGAGGCAACCCCGCCCTAGGCAGATCTTGCCGGCGCGCGACCGCGGGGCGTCGAACTCCGCTGTCCGGCTCGTCATCGACGAACGGCAGGGTCGGGTCGCTGGTTTCGGTAATTGCCAAGGGAATTCGCAGTGCCATAGGGATGTTCGCTCCTTGGCCACCCCAAAAGCAGCTCCTGTGCCACGCACATAAGTAGTTGTAATCAATGGAAAAATTAACGATATGCGCCTTGGGTATGGGTCCTGCGTGACCCACCGCGCTTCGCACGTCTCAGGCTGGTTCAACACGAAATCCTCAAAAACTGGGCTGGGACGCTCGGTACCCTGGGTAAGCGGACCCCTGAAGTGGGCCCTGGGTCGCTGCCGACCCCCTCTTGGCCAGAGGGTGTGCAAGTGACCACTTTGCGCAGGTTTATGGCTCTTTCTTCGGGGGGTCTCCGCCAACCTGTGGGACCACGGAGCAGCGGGTACGCTCCGAGGGCATTACCGCGCGAGCCCGAGAAGACGTCGGCTTTTTTGACGTTGTCTACCCAGGGGTGCCACAGTTTTGATCGCAGCCGAGGTCGCGCTGCACGGTCCTGAGGTAGCGCATGGGTGAAGGTAAGAACCTGGTCGGGGTAGACATCGGTACTACCTCCATCAAGGTGTGCCAGCTCAAGGAGTCCCGTCGGGGGCTGAACCTGGTGCGCTTTGGCTATGCGCCGTTGGCTCCTCAGGTCATCGTCGACGGTCAGGTGATGGATGCGGGGATCGTGATCGAGACCCTACAGCGTGTGTTTCACAATAGCCGGATCCGACAAAAGGAATGCGCCCTCAGCGTCTCTGGCCAGAGCGTCATCCACCGCAAAATCACGGTGCCGATGATGACCGAAGCGGAGCTGCAGGAGCAGATCCACTGGGAGGCCGAGCAGCACATCCCGTTCGACATCAAGGACGTGCAGGTCGACTATCAGGTGCTCAGGCGCCGCCCTGACGCGAGCCAGATGGATCTTTTGTTGGTGGCGGCCAAGCGTGACCAGATCAACGACTACGCTCAGCTGGCTCGCAGCGCCAAGCTGAAGCCGCTGGTTTGCGATATCGACGCCTTTACTGTTCAAAATTTGTTCGAGTACTCGCGAGGGTTGCCCCAGGATCAGACCATCGCCATTCTCAACGTGGGAGCCAGCCTTTCCAGCCTCAACATCATTGCCAATGGCGTCAGCCAGTTCACCCGCGAGATCGCCAACGGCGGCAATGTGATCACCGAGGAGATCCAGAAGGCGCTGAACGTACCCTTCGACCAGGCTGAAGCCTACAAGTGCGGTGGTACCGGCGATCCCAACGATCCGTATCGCCAGGGCCTCGTCCCCCAACAGGTCGTGGAAATCATCGAAGCGGTGTGTGACTCGATTGCGGCGGAGATCCAGCGCAGCCTCGATTTTTTCATGGCGACCAGCGGTGACGGCGAAATCTCGCGCATTTACGTGACTGGTGGCACTGCCAGCTTGGCGGCGCTGGGCCAAGCGATCGAACGGCGCGCTCGCATTGCGGTGGAGGTGTGGTCACCGACTGAAAAGGTCACCGTAGAAGGAAAGCACGTGGACGCGGCCCTGCTGCAGACTCGCGCGGCACAGCTTCCCGTGGCTTTGGGGCTTGCGTTACGCAAGGAGCGCGAGGTGCGCGCATGATTCGCATCAATCTGCTCCCGCAAAAGCGGCGTGCGGAGCGCCCCGAGGGCAGCCAGGCATGGCTCGCGATTGTGCTCGTGCTGCTGCTGGTCGAGGTTGCAGGCTTCTTCGTTTGGCACGGGCAGCTCAGTGAAGATTTGGACCTGAAGAGCCGCACCAACAAGGAGCTTCAAGCGCAGATCGATCAGTCCAAGCGAACGGTCGCCAACCATGGCGAAGTCAAGGAGAAGCTCGAGGACCTCAGGGCGCGCGAGGCAGCCATCAACGAGCTGCAGGCGGCTCGTACGGGGCCCACCGCCGTGCTGTTGGAGCTTGCGCGAGTCATGACACCCGGCCGGGGCCCGAGCGTGGCGCCGGAAAAGCTCGATCAGATCCGCCGTGACAACCCGCTCGCGTTGCACAACACGAGCTGGGATCCGCGACGGTTGTGGATCACGGAATACACCGAGAAGGACCGCAAGGTGCGCTTGGACGGTCGCGCACGCAACGGTGAAGACGTCAGCGAGCTCGCGCGGCGCATGAACCTGTCGGAGTACTTTACCGACGTGAAACTGCTGCCAGGGCAGACGAGCCAGGACAAGGACACCGGACTCGAGCTCGTGGACTTTCAACTCGAAGCACAGGTGCGCTACTGATGGCCAAGGCGACTCCAGCTCTGACGCGCCTGCCGCCGCTCGCCAAAGTCGGCATCGGGTTCGGCTTGCTCGCAATGACCGCAGCAGCCTACTGGATCGTGTTTTACGGCGACATCGCCAGCCGCATTACCGCCGAAGAAGCGCGTGAACGTAACTTGAGGCAAGAGCTGGCGAATGCGCGAAAAGTGGAGTTTGCCTACCAGCAAGACCTGAAGGAGCTTGCCGAACGCGAGCAGCGGCAGCGCGACCTTCAGCGCATGCTGCCCACCAAAACCGAGCACCCGGCATTTTTGAGCTCGCTGCAGTCCGTGGCCAACGTCAGCGGCGTGACGTTGAGCGCCTGGGCTCCTCAAAGCGAGGTGAAAGAGAAGTACTACGCTCGCGTTCCGATGAAGCTGGAGCTCGAGGGGCGATTTCACCAGATTGCCAAATTCTTCTATGGGGTCGGTCAGCTCGATCGCATCATCAACATAGAAAACATCGCCATTACCAATCCCGAGGTGCGTGACGAAGACGTGTACGTGCAGGTGTCGGCATTGGCGACCGCGTTTCGCGCGCTTTCTGAAGAGCCCAGCGAAGCAAAGCCGAGCAAGCTCGAAAAGCGCGGCAGAAAGGCCAAGCGATGAAGCGGCTGTTGTTCGGCGTGCTGTTGTGCGGCTTTGGCCTAGGCTGCGAAGAGATCACCGTCGCAACGCCCGGCCCGGCCCCCTCCGCCAAGCCAAAAAAGGTGGATAAGGCCGAAGCCACGGCCAAGGCTTCCAAGCTTCCCGAGCTGGACTTGGAGCATGCCGACTTTGCGGAGAGCGACAAGAGTCGCGACCCGTTTCGGTCTTATGCCCGCCTCTTCATAGAAGAAGCATCGGGTCAAATCGAGTCCCAGGTCGAGGTGAAGCTCGAGAAGTACAGCCTGGAGCAGCTCAAGTTGATCGGGATCGTGACTCGAGTGCACCCCGAGCGAGCGATGCTGGTCGATCCGAACGGTGTGGGCCACGTGATCAAGCGCGGACAGTTCGTGGGGCGGCCGGACGTGGTTCAGACTGCGAAGGACGTGGGCGCTTCGTACCAGGTTCATTGGCGCGTGGATCGCATCCGACCCAACGATGTCGTCTTCGTCCGCGAAGATCCCACGAATCCCGACGTGCCCCAGGCTACTCGTGTGCTGCCGCTGCGCCCAGAAGGCGAAAGCAGCCTGCTCGAGCTCCTCGAAAACTCGGGTTGACCGGCGCCAGGCCGCGCGACCGTGTCCAACGCGAAAGCCTCGCGCCGCGCGAAGGACGCTGGGAATTTGTTCCTTCATGACGCGATTAGTTAGGCTTTCGAGCCATAGCGGTCGGGCTTTGCCAATCCAGGTCGCCCGGAGCCGCACCACGGAGTCGTACGATGAGGTGGACTTGGTCCCGAACAGCCCGCGGTTTCGCGACATTCTTGCTTGCCAGCGTCTTGACCCATGCCATCGAGGCAGGCGCCGAGCCCGGTCGACAGGCCTACGCCACGGACATCGGTGTCGAGGCCGGGGCTGACCGTTCTGCTCAGGTGAGCATTCGATTCACCGGGACACCCACCTATACGGCCCGTCTCGAGCAGGGCGGTCGCCGCCTGGTGCTCGACGTGCCTCACGCGGGGTTGCGCGGGGTGCCCCCGGCCATCACGCAGCAAACGGGAGTGGTCGGGGGGATCATGTCTCAGACCTTCACCAGCAAACAGGGGAGCACGGCGCGCTTTCTCATCACGCTGCTCGAGGAGTGCAAGTACGGCGTCAGCGTGGAAGGGGAGAGCTTGGTGGTGCGCTTCGTCCCCGGCAAGGCGGGCGTGCTCAAATCGGTGCGAGCCAGCGCCCCCGCCAAGCAGCCTGCCAAAGCGCGCCAGGTACTGGTGGAGGACATTCGGTTCGAGCATGGAAAGCTGAGTGACCAGGTCCAGATCAGCTTGGACGGGCTGCCCGAATACCGGCAGCAAAACGGTGCGTCTGGGCAGTCGACGCTGATTCTTCGCAAGAGCAAATTGCCCGAAGCCTTGACGCGGACGTTGGACGTCACTGCCTTCGGCGGCGGTGTGCTCAGCGTCTCTAGCTACGAAAAGCACGGCAACGTCGTGATTGAGGTCGAGCGCGCCGAGGACTTGACGAGTCGCGTCGAGCGTCGCGGTACGGATCTGGTGTGGAGTTTCTTCAAGCCCGGCAGCCTGCCTGCGTCCATGACCGGAGTGGCGCGCGACGGCGGCATTGCCCGGCGCTCCAAAACGGTCCATGTCGAAGAAGGCTTCGACGATGTTCCCAAGGTCCATGCGGGCTATTTGCCCGAGGCAGCCTCGCAGGTAGAAGAGAGCGAGACCGAAGAAGCGCAGAGCTTTTCGAGTGGAGTCTTGGGCCAACAGCGTTTCACCGGTAGGCGCATCGATCTCGACCTGAAAGACGCCGACATCCACAACGTGCTCAGGTTGCTCGCGGACGTTGGTCGGGTGAACATCATCACCGCTGACAACGTGCAGGGCAGCGTGACCATTCGCATGCGCAACGTGCCCTGGGACCAGGCGTTGGACGTCGTGCTGCAAACCAAGGGCTTGGGCATGGTGCGCCGGGGCAACATGATTCGCGTTGCACCGCTGTCGGACCTCGAACGCGAGCGCGAAATGGAGATCGCGCGCCGCCAGCAGGAGATCAAGCTCGCCCCGCTCGAGACGCGCTTGATTCCCATCAGCTACGCAGACGCGAACGACATTCGCGATCGCGCGCAACCGATGCTCTCGGCGCGTGGCACGATTGCCGTAGACGAACGCACGAACATGATGATCGTGCGCGATGTGGCCGGCAACCTGAACCAAATCGAAGCGCTGGTGCGCTCGCTCGACACGCAGACGCCGCAGGTTCTGGTCGAAGCGCGTATCGTCGAAGCCACGAGCCGCTATTTGCACGACGTCGGCATTCAGTGGGGCGGTGACGCCACCTTTTCGCCCGCCACGGGAAACCCGACCGGGCTCGCATTCCCGAGCGCGATTGGGGTCGTCGGCGGCGCCAGCGATGCACAGACTCCCACGGCCGGCTTGAGCCCATTCAGCCCGACCGTGGCCAACCCGAACTTCGCGGTCAACCTACCCGCGGTCGTGGGCACGGGGTCCGGCGGTGCGTTGGGACTCACGTTCGGCTCCATCGACAACACCATCAATCTGGCGGTGAGGCTCTCCGCCGCCGAATCGAGCGGCATGTTGCGGATCTTGTCCAGCCCACGCGTCCTGACACTGGACAACAAGACGGCGCGCATCTCTCAAGGAACGCTGATTCCATTTTCGCAGGTCAGCGCGCAGGGAGTCCAAACCACCTTTCAGGAGGCCAAACTGCAGCTCTTGGTGCAGCCCCACGTGACCGCCGACGGCAGCGTGAGCCTCAACGTCAAGATCAACCGCGACGAGCCCGACTTCAACCAAACGTCGGCCCGCGGCGATCCCACCATCTTGAAGCGCGAGGCAGAAACCACGCTGCTCGTCATGGACGGCCACACCGCCGTGATCGGCGGAATCTTCACCCGAAACACCGGCCGCAACCTCGACCAAGTCCCCTTCTTCGGCGACATCCCGTTGCTCGGGCTCTTGTTCCAGCGGCGCCGCGCCACCGACCAGCGCGGCGAGCTGGTGATCTTCATCACCCCCCGCATCGTGAATCGAGCCGAGGCGTTGGGGCGATAGGTAGGCGGCGCGCCAAACGCTGCTGACATCCGGTCTGCGAGCGCCTGCTAGGTCACGCTCTGCCACCCGCACGGGCGAACCCCATCCGTTGTCGCAAGGTCCCTGGGCTCGCCTGGTACCCTGGCTACTCGATGTGCTTTCCAACACCGCGCCACTCGGGTGACCGTTGCGGTTGCACTCCCGTGGAGTCCGGTGAACGCCGAGACGACGCGGTCGTCGAATTGAGCCAGGCGTTTGAGCGCAGGGTAAGATGCATGAAATCGTTCAGTTTTCCCTGTCGTTGCGAGGGGCCAACGCCTCATGTTCGATTTGCCTCATGTTCGATTTCAGAGTGCGGCGGGACGCAGCGGCTCGTCGTTGGCGCTATTCACGCCGCGTGACACCTCGAACGCTCGAGGCGGCGTTACGAGGTCATGGCGCAAACTGCAAACCCGCGATGGTTCGCTATGCTATCTTCCCCCTGTGGCCCAACCTGCCGAAGACAGAAGGAAGCAGCTGTACGATCGCTACCTCGCGGTGCCGGAGCACCTGCGTGCCGAGATCGTGCGGGGTACGCTACACGTGGTGCCTCGTCCGTCGCCGCGGCATGCGAGCGCGAGTTCGGTGCTGGGCGGACGGCTGAATGGGCCGTTTCAGCTGGGAGACGGCGGACCAGGGGGTTGGTGGATCCTTTTCGAACCTGAGGTGCATCTGATTCCCGACGAGCCGGTCGTGCCCGACCTTGCGGGATGGCGCGTGGAGACAATGCCTGAACTGCCAGACACGGCCTTTTTCACGACCGTGCCCGATTGGATCTGTGAGGTATTGTCGAAATCGACGGAAAAGCTGGATCGCGACGAGAAGCTGCCGCTGTACGCCGAACAAGGCGTTGGTCACGTGTGGCTCGTAGACCCGATTGCCCAGATGCTCGAGGCGTACGCGATGGTCGAGCGTGAACGCTGGCGTGAGGTGCGGCACTACCGAGGCGATGAGCGCGCGCGGATTGCGCCCTTCGATGCGATCGAGATCGACCTCTCGCAGCTCTGGTCCGGCCCGCGACGGGCATAACTATCGCAGCTTCTGAATGATGGCTGGTACTACGATGACCCGGACGCCCCAAACATCGATTCACGTGTGCCCGAGAACCTGCGCCACGGTGGAAGCGAACCCCAACGTCAAGGCGACCGTGGTCTTTGGCTACGCGACAGAGCCGTCATCAAGTGACCGCTTGTAAGGCTTGCGCTCACAGGACCAGAGGAATCGAGCGGCATAGCTGGAAAATCGCTAGAGCGAATGAATCCACCCCTCGGCGGGTATAGCATTTCTCGACATGCACAGTCGTACTTGTGTTTCCTACCTTCCCGCTTCGTTCTGCTCACTGCTCGTGCTCACGGCCTGTGGGGACGAAGGGGGAGCCGGTACGAGCAAAGGTTCTGATGCAACCCAGAGCGAGTCCGCGGCTACGACCCTTGGGTCGGGCACGACGACGGGCGGTGCGGCAACTACGGCTGCCAGCGGTGGAACTGCTACCAGCGGTGTCACCTCCGTGAGTGCATCGTCGGCCGGGGGCATGTCGTTTACGGCTGCGACCACGGGCGGTGACCAGGGCACCAGCGGGACCAACACGACCGACGGAGGCACCACGACGAGCACGACCGGCGGAGGCGCCGCTGCGGCGACGGGCGCTGGAGGAGCCGCCAATACCGCCAGCACGAGCGGCACCATGAGCACCACCACGAACGGAACCACCGGTGGAACCGTGGATGGAATGCTCTGCGAGGCGATGGGCTGGGCGACGCGAAACGGGCGCAACGGTGGCGCTGTCGACGTGACGGGTGGTGGCAATGCAGCGCCGGTGGTCGTCAACTCTTTCGGCGACCTTCAGGCGAATGCCGAAGGCGACCAACCCCGTGTGATCCACGTCGACGGCCCCGTGGGTTCTGGATGGAGCGGTAGGTCGGGAGATCGACTGGAGGTCGGCTCGAACAAAACCATCGTCGGCTTGCGTCCGGGCACCGAGCTCAAGGCGCCAATCCACGTCGACGGCTCGAGCAATGTCATCATTCGAAACCTGGTGATCAAGGGCCCCGGTTCCAACTCCGACCAAGCCTGGGACAACATCAACATCGAGGGAGGCTCAAAGAACGTCTGGATCGATCACTGTGAGTTCTGGGACGGGCAGGACGGTAATGCTGACGTGGTGAAGGGCGCAGACAACGTCACATTCACATGGAACATATTCGGTTACAGGACCGGAGGTAGTCACAATTTCTCCAACCTCGTCGCGTCCTCCGACGACGAACCCGAGAGCGAAGGCAAGCTCAATATCACTTTGATGTTCAACTGGTTCACGGGCGTTGCCCAGCGGCAGCCTCGTTGCCGATACGGAAACATCCACGTGGTCAACAATCTGTTCACGAGGGACGGTCAGCAGTCGGACTACGGCATTTCTGCCGGCAAGGACTGCAAGGTTCTGACCGAAAACAACCACTTCATCGACATCAACACGCCGATCTACACGAACCATGCGAGCGGTAGCGCGGCGAACGAACTACGCGGCAACAACATCTTCGAGAACACCAGCGGTAACACGCAGGGTTTCGGCACTGCGTTCAATCCGCCCTACGAGTACGAGCACCTGCTCGTCGATGCGTCCGAAGTGAAGGCATTGGTGGAGCAAAAGGTCGGGGCAACTCTCCAGAGCCCAACCGACTGCGACTAGAGTGCGCGCTGGCTTTCTGGAGGTGAACGAGTGGTCGCGCTCGCCCCCACGCTGCCCCCCACGCCCGCGCTCGTTGACGACTCCCGCTGCCATACCTCGCGCGGCATGGCGGCTCGAACGAACTGGCGCTGGCGCGGGTGCTGAGCGGCTCCCGCTCGCTCTCGCCCACGCGCCCGCATTAGCCCCGGCCCGCCGTTGAGAACTGGATACGAGGGGGCACCGGAATCAAAAGCTGGATCCGGTTTCGGATTTGCCCTCCTACA
>CBFGRJ010000059.1:0-25355 GCA_965651135.1 uncultured Myxococcales bacterium | reverse complement strand
CACTCCTCTCGAAAAACCGGTGCGGGCATAAGGAAATGGCTGGCGAACCTGTCGGCCTCCTTCTCTTGCTGTTCATCTTCTTTTTCGACGGTGACATCATAGGCGTCCAGGTGAAGCAGCAGGTGGCCCAGTTCGTGTGCAGCGCTGAATATCCAGCGCTCGACGCTGATTCTGTCCCAGGTATTCACAACCACGGCGGGGCCCCCATCGTCCCGCCCGATCGAAAGCCCAAAGAACCCCTCGGACGCGACGCGCGGAAGATAGACCTTCACCCCCTGGTCCTCAAGCAGCCCGCAGATGTCGCGAATGAGCTCGCCTTCACCTAACCCAAGTTGATCACGTGCCCACCCGGCACACTTTTCCGGTGAGCTCCGCCGCGGACACTCACGCAGAGTTGGGCCCGTCGCCTCACCCAGCTGTTCCTCCAACTCGCAGTAGTCCTCAAGCCAACGAGAGACATCGGCCAACACCTGGTTTCTCGTCGTCATCTTCTTGTCGGCGCGAAAGCGCACCTTCTTCAATGGACGCACTGGTCGCAGCAGCTCTTCCACGGGAACGCGCAACGCTGCTGCAATCGCCTCTAGCGTGCGCGCTCGGGGCTCACTGCTTCCAGCCTCGAGGCTCCGATATCCCTGTCGAGAAATGCCCGCCTTTTCAGCCACTTCCGCTTGTGACAAGCCCACTTGCGCGCGAATACGCATCAGGTTGGCGCACAACACGGTGGTGTCCACTTCCTATCTCCTTTCGACGTTTATAAACTAGTCTGATTGACATCCTTTGTCAACATGACAAGTTTATCTCGAAGCAACTTTCACCCGTGGAGGATTGTCGCCATGCCAAAACGAAATGCACAACGAGTGACCGGCAGGAAAGCTGCCTCGGCTGCGGCCAAGGTCCTTTCAAATCCGCGGTCAACCAAAGCTGAAAAGACGGCCGCCGCGTCCGCCCTCTCCCAGCGCCCGAGCAAGCGCGGCAGCAAACCAAGGAGGTAGAAGCGTGAGGAGTACCGCACGTGGTCTACCCGATACCGCGGCCCGCTGCTCATCCACGCCAGCCGCACCAAGACCGCCGCCGAACGCGACGCGTACCGCGATTTCAAGCGGCAAGCTCCCGAAATGCCACTCTTCGAAGAACTAGAGCGCGGCGGCGTGGTCGGTGTGTGCGACATCGTCGACTGCACTGGAGTGGATGGTGACTACGCCTGGCACGTAGCAAATCCCAAGCCGGTGGCACTCGTGGCTGAGAAAGGGAAATTGAGCCTGGCACGGGTTACGAAACCGGAATTGCTGGCTTTGATTGCTGGAAGACCCAGCTCCTGATCACCTTGTGTCAGCTCTTCAACCAGCAGCCCTCCCAACCGACTAACTGCCCGCTCCGCCACGGACCGGGCAACCCCTCCGGAGCTCGGCGTCGCTCATCTCGCGGTCGAGGTTGTAGCCGCGGTGACACTCGTCCACGACGATGAGGTCGCCGGGTTGAACGGCTAGCAACGCGCTGTGCACGCTGGGTTCGGTGCGGCGCTATCCCTGGTGATCCCATCGGTCTCCCAACCGCAAGGCCGCACCGGCGGACTGACCAGTATGTGGCGACTGGGCCTCCGGAACTTGAGTGCAGAACGAGGACGAGGTCCGCCCGATCAACCGCACGAAAAGACAGAGAGGCATGTCAGTACTACTGACATGGGGAGCATGCCGTGGGGGCACCCCCTTCGACGGAGGACCTGAAGGCTTTTGGCGGTTTCGCGGTTCAACAGAAGGCCCAAAGCCCCATCGGGGCTACGCCTTCAATTCGTTGAACTCGCCGCTTGGGCCGTCGCTGAATTGGCTGGTCGGGATGCCGACGGCGTTGAGCACGGTGGCGAGCAGTTTGTTGCTGTTGCCGTTGCCGCCGCCGATGTCGGCGGTGCTGTTGTCGACGACTTGGGAGACGCCGCGTTTGAAGTATCCGGCTCCGCCGACGATGATGATGGGCAGGTCACCGGTGGTGTGGCCTTGGCCGTGGGAGAATTCGTTGGTGTAGAGCACCACGGTGTTGTCGAGCAGGGTCGCTTCTCCCTCGCTGTAGCTGTCGAGTAGATCGAGCAAGGCTTTGAACTCGGCGATGTTCCAGCGGTCGATCTCGAAGAGCATGTCCTTGTAGCCGGCGACGGCTTCTTCGTTGAAGTCATCCGTGGTGCCGTGAGACAGGGGATGGTGCCGATAGCTGTGGTTCATGCCGTCCCACGTGTACATCGGCGATCCAGCCACCGCCGCTCCCCACTGAATGACCGCGGAACGGGTATAGCCGCACGCGAGGGCGAGGGCTGCCACTTTGACGTGCAGGCGTGCCATGCTCGGGAAGTTTTCGTTGCGCTCTACGGCGGCGGCTTCGATGCCCTGCAGCGCGCCCAGGGTTTGCGCGTCGACGTCGCAGGTGATGGGCCCGGTTGGGTCGCTCATTTCTATTTCGGCATCTCGCAGCAGCGAGAAGTGCGCGTCGAGTTTTTCTCGGTCGCCCCGGCTCAGATTCATGGCCTGGAGCTCTTCGAACTCGGCTCGAGCCAGGTCGATGACGCTCTGCCGTCGGCGCAGTACCAGGTCTTGCACTGGGTCGTTGCCGCTACCCGTGCCTGTACCGGAATTACCGGAGCTACCAGTGCTGCTCGCTCCCATCATGGCACGGTAGGCGAGCCACGGGTTGCTTTCCGCGTTCGCCATCTGTCCGGGGGCGCGATACGAGATGCCGTTGAACATGGGTACGCCGAGGTCGCGCCCTCCTGGTTTGAGCACGAGCGCTTCTCGCCCGGGTGGGTTCAGCTGGTTTGCGATGAGCTGATCGATGGAGGCGCCTTGGGCCAGCTCGTCGCTGCCGATTGTTGCAGCAGTGAGGGCTTGCCCGGTGCCTTCCAAGTGGCCCGTCCAGGTGCCCACCGGATAGCCGTGCACTCCGCGTGGGATCAACAGTCGGCTGGCGTAGGGGGAGAGGGCTTCGGTGCCCTTTCCCGCGAAGGACTCCGCAGTCAGCGTGCCGAGGCTCGGCCAGAAGCGGTCGGTCTCTACGCCACTGCTGCAATGAAAAGAGAGAAAGCGGGTGACCGGGCCAGCACCTTGGGCGCTCAGCGGTGGGGTACCGACGCTCTCGAGCAGTGGCAGGCCCACGGTGACTCCCGCCATGCCGCGCAAAAACCGCCGGCGATTCAAGAACTTCATGCCTTTCATGCCTTTCATGCTGGTCACTCCGCGCTCCTCAGCAGGCTCGAGAAGGCTGCACTTTGGGTCAGTTGCCGCACGAGGTCGCGGACTCCGTAGCTCGGGTCGGCGAGTGATTGGTGCAGGATGGCCAGGGTGCGAAGATCGTTGCCGGAGTCTTTGCGACCGTAGCTGAAGGTGAGCCACTGCTTCGCATAGCAGGCGCGCGCCTCCGAGCTGTTGGCGATCGCGGTCAAGAGCTCGCGCGCTCCCTGGAAGGCCAGGCTTTCTCCGCCTAGCAGCACCTGACCGGTGCTATCGATGGGCGCGCCGTTTTCGCTGGTTCGATGTCTGCCGATGGCGTCGAATTCTTCGAAAGCAAAACCAATGGGGTTGACGGTTTCATGGCACGTGGAGCAGACTGCCATCGAAGTCTTCCAGGTGAAGTAGTCACGCGTGGTGACGGGTTCCACCGCCGGCGCGGGAGGCTCGGTGCCCTCCGCTCCAGGAGGAGGGTCGGGAATGTCTTGGCACAGGATGCGTCGCAGCAGATAAACAGCGCGCAAGATGGGAGAGGTGCGCGTGCTGGACGAACTGTGCCCCGTCAAGAACGAAGGCTGAGTCAAGAGTCCGAGGCGCCGGTCAGAGGGCGCGAAGTCGACGCGGATCAGCTCATCGCCATAGGACCCAGAGAGCCCATAGATGCCCGCCAGCTGCGCGTCGACGAAGGTGTAGGGGGCGGAGAGCAACGCCGTGATCGCGCCGTTGTCGTTCAGGGTGGCCTCTTCGATGAAGCGCAGTGTTTCTCGTTGCATGCTCTCGGCCAGGTCGGGCGAGAAATCGGGAAACACGCTCGCATCTTTCGACGCGCCCGCGAGCCCTTCGAGCTGGAGCCAGCTGTGGTGAAAATCGCGCACTTTGTCGGCGAAGGCTGGGAGCTGCATCAAGCGTGTGGCTTGGGTTGCGAGATCGTCCGCCGTGGCGAGTTGGCCCGCGCCAGCGGCGTCGAGCAGTGATGCGTCGGGCGGAGCATCGGTCAGCATGAACGCGAGGCGCGCGGCCTTCTCGTATGGCGTCAGCTCGACGGTGCTCGTCGGGTCGGCGGAGCCGCGCTCCACGCGATACAGAAAATTCGGAGACTGTAAGACGGCCTGCACGACAAGTCGCACCCCGTCCGCGAAGGCGTCAGCGCTTTGCACCACGTCGGCGCCCGAGGCGAACAGCGTGCGATAGCGTTCTAGCTCCGCGGCGGTGGCTGGGCGGCGATAGGCGTTCAGCAAGAACTGCTGTAAGAACTGGTCACGGCATTCGCTGGCGCTTGGCTCACAGCCGACGACCGCAGCGTAGGCCTCGGGGGTCGAAACCAGCCGCTCACCGAGCTGCTCGGCGACGCGCTGGTAGTCCAAGTAGAGCCTTTCGTTCACGCGCAAGTCGGCCGGCGCGTAGTAGCCGTCCAGCGTCGGTTGCTCGCTGGGGAACTCCGCGATGACGTCGACCTCGAGATGCAGCAGGCTACGGAGAGCTTGCTGATACTGCGCATGAGTCAAGCGTGGCAGCTGACTGGTTGCCTGAACCCCATCGGCAAGCGCATAGGGATCGGTCACACTGCCGATGGTGTCAGTGGTGACGGACTCTTCGACCGTTCCTGTCGTGCCCGAGGTCGCGCTGCCCATCGTGCTCGCGGTGCTCGCGGTGCTCGAGCCGAAGCCGGCACCTCCGACTCCCGAAGTGGTGGCTGTGGCTACGGTCGCGCCGTCGCCGGTGGGCATGCTTTCCCCTTCCACCGAACCGGTACAGGCACACAACCACAGTGCACCCACTGCGGCGGACAATACCTTCGTCATGCTCCTACAGATGGGCCGTGGCGAAAAATCAGATCGCCAAAGCCACCCGATAGCGTCATCGAAAGTATGCAGAGTCGGCTCGACCCGTCGCGCGATAAGGGCAACGCTGCCCCGGGCGCTTTTGTGATCCTACTTCGAGCGCCCGCGCGTCTTTCGTGCTGGCGCCCCCTGGCCGCTCTTCTTCATGCCGACACGCCCCGCCGCCAAGCTGGTCGATCTCCCCGAAAAGAAGTCGGAGCTTTCTCCGAAGGAGCACAATCAAGAGCTTTTACAAACTCTCCAGCGGGAGCCCGAGCTCGGTGTTCGCCTGCTCTTCAAGCGCTTTTCGCGGGAGGTGAACCAACTGGTATGGCGCCTGCTCGGGGCAGATCCCGAGCACAACGACGTGGTGCAGCAAGTCTTCCTGAAAGTCCTGCTGCAACACCACACGCTGCGAGATCCAGACAAGCTCGGCGCCTGGATTCAGGTGATCACAGTAAATACGATTTACCAAGAGCTCAGACGGCGGGAGCGGCAGCGCTGGCTGAGGTTGAGCTGGCGACCGCCCCAGCTGCACGGCGACTTGGTGCAAGAGATGGAGGCGCGCGATTTTCTCCTGGCGGCGCTGGAGCTCATCGGTCGGTTGCCAGCCAAGGAGCGCATTGTCTTCAGCCTGCGCTTCGTCGAAGGCAAAACGGTGCCGGAAATCGCGATGCTCTGCGGCTTCTCGGAGGGCACGACCAAACGCCGCTTGAGCGCTGCGCTGGAGCGCTTCGAGCGCCTCGTCTCCGGTCATCGTGAGTTGGCACAATGGCTGGAACAGCTGCAAGAGAGGACGGCGTGACCATGAACAGCAGAGCCGCTGCGTTTGGTGAACGCCTGGCGAGAACGTTGGGCAAGGGGCCATCGTCCGCTTCGCTCGGCGCGCAAGAACGGGCGGTCATGGTGGCTGTGCGCCAGCATCGGGAGCGCCGTCGCGGCATACTTCTGGGGACTCTCCCGAGCCCTGCGCGCCTGGCGCTCGCGCTCGGTGTTGCTGCAGTCTTGGTGTTGGGGCTCGTCGCGTTCAGCGTCGATCGTTCGGCTCGAGAAGCAACTCTGCTACAGCCGACCACCGGCGCACGCGTCGCGACCGACGTGGCCAGCTCCGAAACGCTCACTTTCTCGGATGGAAGTACGGTCGTCGTGCGACCCAATAGTTCGATCGAATTGACACGCGTCGAGCAGCAGTGGACCGAAGTGGGGCTCGAGCGAGGTCGGCTCGAGCTCGATATCCAGCGCCGGCGAGACGCGCACTTCGCGGTCACGGCGGGCCCCTATCGAGTCGTGGTCGTGGGTACACGCTTTCAAGTGGTCTTCGACGACAAGCTCGAGCGCCTCACGGTTTCGGTGGGAGAAGGCCAGGTTCGGGTGTTCGGCGCGGGGCTCCCGAAGGGCGGAAAGCCAGTCAGCGCAGGGGCGCGCTTCGAGCATTCGGGCAAGACGCCTGCGCGTCACGGCGTTTCCCAGGCCCCGGCTCCAACGGCTGCGTCGCCGGCTGACACTCGAGCCCCAGCAGACGTGAAGCCTCAGGGAACACCGCGATCGAGCGGGTTGGCTGCCGTCACTTGGCAAGAGCTCGCGAAACGAGGTCAGTACTCCGATGCCTACGCCTTGGCGGAGCAGCAGGGGTTCGAAGCCATCGTCAATGGCTCGGCAGCGGACGACCTGTTGATGCTCGCCAACTGTGCCCGCTTTACGGGCAAGGCGGGCCAGGCGCGTCGCGCCTTTCTGGAGCTGCGGGAGCGGTTCTCCGGGCGGCCGGAGGCGGTGCTGGCGAGCTTCTATCTGGCGCGCATTGCTCTCGATAGCGAGCGAAATTCGGCGGCAGCGGCACGCTGGTTGCGGACCTATTTGCGTGAAGCCCCGAATGGCCAATTGGCAGCGGGGGCTCGGGTCGACCTCATGAACATCTTGCTCGGGCAAGGCGATCACGCTGCCGCACGACGTGTGGCTGAAGACTACTTGAAGCACCACCCGGATGGCACGCACGCCGGTGTGGCCCGCTCGCTCCTCGAACGAGCGGGCTCAGGCCCATGACGCTCGTCATCCACCGAGTGGCGGCGCTGCTCCTCTTGGCCGTGCTCTGCGCCGCGGGTGAGGCGCGGGGCGAGGCCCGTGTCACGTTGTTGCAGCCGACCCCCAGCCCCGGTACGGATTGGCCGCCCGCCGTGCGCGCGGCGATCGCGGAGCTGGCGCTAGCGGGATTCGAGGTCAACGTCAAGCGTACCTCTCTGGGAGAGCTCACCGAGCTCGTTCAGCAATTGCGAGACGAGACGCTGCGCGCTCGCATCGTGGCGGCCGTGCTGATTGTGCGCTCGGCAGATCGAGGCTTGGGCTATGTTTGGATGACGGGGGCACGAGCGCCCATCGTGATCAGCGAACCCAACCCCGATGCTCCCATTGCGCAGAGCTCGCTCGCGTTGAAGCTCGCTGACCTGCTGCGCGAAAGGCATTTGCACCTGCCCGCCCAAGCGCCCCCTGCGGAGCTCCCGGCGGTCGATGTGGAGCCGACGACCGAGCCACCCGCGTCCGAGCCGAGGCAGCCGAGCGCGGTCGGGCCGCGCATCGGTCTCGGCATGGCACAATCGAGCGGAGCCTCCGCCCCAGTCGCGAGCGTAGGGGCGCGCTTCAATCTGCCCGAGGCATTTCAATTCTCGCTCGATGTTCGGCGCAGCCTCGCTGCGCTCGACGTGACGACTCGAGCCGGCCTGGCGTCGGTCACGTGGACCGGCGTGTTCTCGGGTCTCTCGTACAGTCCCGTTCGCCGAGGAGGCTTCGAGGCTGCCGCCGGCATCGGATGGGGCGCGCTTTGGGTGACGTCTCGAGCGACCGCTGACCGCGACTACGTCGCGCGCGACGACTCGGCCACCACCTCCATTGCTGCGGCGGTGCTCCAGCTCGGCTACAGGTTCGACCCATGGCGGCTCGACTTAGTCTTCGAGCCAGGCGTCACGCTGCCTCGATTGCGTGTGCTGGCTCAAGGCTCCGAGCTGGTGAGCCTGGGTAGACCATGGCTGAGCCTGTTCGCGCTAGTGACGTGGGGTGCCTAGCCATGCGCCGTCTGTTGTGGATGATGAGCGCGAGCATTCTGGCGAGCGCCTGCTTCGACGGCGACCTCGAGAACTTCGCGCTCCAAGCCGCCACTTCTGAAGGGGCAGCGCCCGACGCGTCGAGCAGCGACGCGAGTGCCGGCACGACCTCGAGCGGGCTCGGGGGCGCGACGCACGATATCGTGATCGATGATTTCGAAGATGGCGATACCCTGGCCAACAGCAGCTTCGGCTGGTGGTACACGACCAACGATACTACCGGCGACCAAGACTTCCGTATCGCGGCGGTTTTCGATCGCCCAGAAGGCACACGAGCGGCCAACTCGTCGGGCTCCGGTTTCGAGGTTTGGGGGGCGCTCGTTGGGCTCGATCTGACAGAAGGCGAAGGCGCCTACGACGCGCGCGCTTTCAGTGAGCTGCGCTTCTGGGCGCGTGCAGCCCCCGACAGCGTCACGGCTCTTTCCGCGCGCCTCATCGAGGGGGACACGCAATTCGAAAAAGCCATCGAATTGAGCACCGACTGGCGAGAGTATGTCCTCGAATTTCAAGCTCTGAGCGCGGTCGATGGGTCTGGGCGCGCCATCGATAGCTCCCGCTTGTTGGCGCTACAGTTTTTCGTGTTCTCCGACCAACGTTTCGAATTTTGGATCGACGACGTCGTGCTCGTCGGCCCGCCTTGATTTCTACGGCTGCTTGCGGAGCCAGGCGAGGCACTGGTCTTCTAGCCCTGGGCGTGCGGAGGGTTCGAGCGTGAAGTCGCGGGGAAAGGCTAGGTGTCCTCCGCGTTCGCACCAGTGGCATTCGACATGGTCGGCGTGCTCGCTGAGCGCCGTCTCGACGGTGCTGAAAGGAACCATCGGATCTCCCGGTACGCCGACGTAGAGCGCGGGCACTCGCAGGTGGCCGAGGGTCTCGGCGGCGCTTTCGCGCCGGTAGTAGTCGAGCGCGCTCTCGAAACCGAAGGCCGGCGCCACCACCAGCTCGTCCCAGTCGAAGATGCGCTGAATCCGCTGAACGCGTTCGAGCTGGGCGAGCGACACGGAGGGCTCGGCGATGGCGGCCCAGCGCCGGAAGCCGACGATGAGCGAACCCAGCACGTGACGGCGATACACGCTGAAGCGAGGCTGGTCGAAGGCGCGCATGCTGGCATACAGATCGAGGGGAGAGCAGACCGCCGCGATGCCTTTTAGGCGAGGGTCGGGGTCTTGGCTGCCGTGGCGGAGCGCCACGTGTCCTCCCATCGAATAGCCGAACAGGTACAGCGAACGATAGCGGGTCAAGGTTTGGGAGCCGATGGCAGAGGCCACGTCTTCGGTGAGTCCTGCATGAGCGATGGCGCCGGGCGAGTCGCCGGCTCCGCGCGCGTTCAAGAGCAAGCAGGCGATGCCGGCGCGACTTGCCGCCGCCAGCGCGCTCGGCATGTAGCGACTGTCGATGGAGCCCCCAAGACCGTGTAGAACCACCAAGAGCTCATCGCTCGGCGCATCGAGCAGGGCGCCGGTCAAGGTGACGAGGCGACCGCCGGCGCTCGAGTAGGAATGGGTGAAAGGCTGCAGCGTCGCGGGGAGTCCAGCCGCGAGCAGGCCACGCAGGTATTGTGCAATGGTCCAAAAATGCCCGCTCAGCGACATCGGCGCGTCATTGGAATACGGCGCGAGCGTTGGGATCCAGGCCTAGCACGGTCAGCGGCTGATCGGAGATTTCGAACGAGGTGACGTCGCCGAGCCGTACGCCGATCTTTTGGTAGGGACCGTCGAGGTAGACGCCTGCGCTCTGCATCTTGCTCCGCACCAAGATCTTGTCGCCGGCGGGCACCGTGAACAACGCCAAACGCGGTGGCTTGGCGTTGGCCGTGTACGGTTCGCGCACCACGAGCTGGAGCTTTCTGGAGGTGAGCGGTAGCACGGCTCCGCCCGCGGAACGTTGCGCCGCCGTGCTGCCCGCGGCAGGCCCCACCCAGAACCCACTGGAGCGCTGGACCTCGCGTTGTCGGCCGCGCTCGAGGATATAGTGCGACGTCGCCGCCGGCGACCTGTGACAGTACAACGCTTCGTTGAGCACGCGCCGCGATCGCACCTGACCGTTGTGACACACGCACATGCGGGCAAGCTTGACTTTCTGAATGCTGCCATCGAGGGCGCGGGCGAGTGATTTGACGATGCCCGTACGCCGGGCGCCGCAGAAAAAGCCCACGCTGTGGCGGGGCGAGCTGTTGACTCCGAGAATCGGAACGTCCACCACGTTGTGCGACGCGGCCAGCAACGTGCCGTCGCCACCGACGGCGACTACTAGCGAGGCTCCGGCGGTTTCGAAGGCAGCGTGCGCTCCCAAAAGGACCAAGGTTTCGGTGCCGAGCCGCTCCAGCGCATTGACGACCGCGTCGAGCGTTTTGAGATGCTCTTCGTGGGCGCGGCGCCATTTGCAAACGCTCGGATCGTTTCGCTCGAGCAGTTGGCGCGCGCGCGGATCACCTTCGCCCTCGAGCGAGCGGGCCAAAAGCGACTGTTTGGCGACGACGATGACTCGGGGTTTGCTCAAGCCACGTACTCCCTGAGCCGCCGCAGGCCGAGCTCGGTCTTCGCGTCCTGAATCTCGCTTTGCGCGCACATGTCCAGGGCCTGGTCGAGCGTAACGGCGACGACCTTGCCGGCGTGTTCCAGCGGTGAACCGTCGAGCGGTGGTTCCTCGCGCGCTGCGGGATCGATGCGAACCTGAAAAAAGAAATGCTGTTCCGCCACGAAGCCCGGCGCCGGATACATGGGCGGCCCGAGCGGCTTCAGAGCGTCCAGGGGAACCTTGAACCCCAGCTCTTCGTAGAGCTCGCGTTGCGCGGTTCGCGCAGGTCCGTCGGGGGTTTGCTCCCGCACCTCCACCAATCCGGCGGGTAGCTCCCACAGGTTTCCGTGAGGGGACTTCGCGATGCTCGTTCCGCGCCCAACACTCGGATCGAGTTGAGCGCGGTCGAAAATCGGAGGCCTGAGGGCGCTGCGCAGATACACCACGGGTCCGCGGCCATCGGCGTAGTGAGCGCAGATCACGACGGCGTCGAGCGCTCGCCTATCGATCTGATCGTACAGAAAAGGTTCGCTGATGCTGCCGTCGGGGTAACGCGCGCGGTAGCGGCGGCGTATCAACTTGAGAAAGCCGCCAGGGGCGTCGGGACTCAGATCTTCGACGAGCTCCAGTTCGATGTGTGGCAGCAGGGGCGGGTCCGGCGCGTTGGGGCGGGTCATTCTTGCTCAAAAAGCGGCGGCCCGGGTTGCAGGGCCCCGGGTTCGAGGGTACACGAACCGGTGTAGGTTAGCGTCACCGAATCTGCCACCCGCTGCCGCCGATTGGGCGCGGCCGCGGAGCACGGGAGTGTGAAGACATTCACCAGAAAAGCAAAGGGGTCACCGTGATGTTTACAACCAAGACCGTTTCATCGTGGGTGATCGGATGCAGCTTGGTTTTCGGCGTGCCGTTGTCGAGCGCCTGGTCCCAACAAAAGTCTGAACGCCAGGCCGAGAAGCTCGACATCGAAGAGCTGAGGCAAGATCTGGCCAGTCGGCAAGAGTCGCGCGTGCTGGGGGCGCTCGGCTTGGTCAAGGGGGCTCCGGCACAGGCCAAAGAGCTAGCGCCGGACGTCGAAATGTTGCTCGCCAAGGGGACCACCTTGAAGATTTCCCTGAGCGCCCTGCGCGTGTTGGCCGATCTGGGAGAACCAAGCTCGAGCAAGGCGATTGCGCCGTACGTGCGCCACCGCAGCCCGAACGTGCGCCAAACCGCTGCGAGCGCGTTGCTGCAGACCAAAGGTCCAGCTGCGGTAGCGACGCTGCGCGCAGCATTGCGCGCACCCGATCCGGAGGTCCGCAACATCGCCGCGCGCGGGCTCGGTAGCTTGGGCGCCAAAGAAGCGGTGGGCGACCTGTTCCGCGCGTTGGATCAGGGGATCTTCGCCGCCGCCGTCAGCATTGGCCGCCTATGCGGGCCTTCGGAGTGCATGAAGTTCATGGAGCGCCTGGGCAAGCTCCAGCTGAAAGTGATCACCAGTGGCACGGACGAAATCTTGTTTCGGCCGGCGAGCGAGGTCGACGAAAAGACCAAGCTCGAGGTGATTCAGCGCATTGCAGCGCTCAGAACGTTGCCTGCCACCGAGTACCTCATCGGGGTCTACAAACGCTGGCCCAAAGACACCAGCCCATCGCTGAAGAAGGCATTGGCAGACGCAGTAGAAGACAACGGCGGCGACCTGGGAGAAGACAAATGAAGCATGCGCTATTGACCGGTGGCCTGTTGGCGTTGCTCACGGCGTGCTCCGGAGCGCGCCATGGATTCGAGCAAGCGTTCACCAAGCGCTGGCAATCCGACCACGGCTACTCCGCTACGCAGTTGTACGAGAGGCTCAAGGAGCAGCAGCCGAGCGCCGGGACCCAGGTGGCGGTGGGCGTGTCGACGCAGGGCTTGGTCGGCAAGCCATTGGCGCAGGGTCCAGCGTGGACCTACTCCGGACGCGTCGACACCGTGCCGCAAGTGAGCGGCAACGTGGTGGCGTTTACCAGCGGTGAGCAGCTCGTGGCGCTCGACGCGAATAGCGGTCGAGTCTTGTGGAAGCTCGATACGGGCAAGCGCAAGCTGCGAGGCATCGGCGATGACGGCACACTGAGCGCTGTTAGCCTAGACGACGTCAAGGGCACTGAGCTCGGTCAGGTGTTGCTGATCGGGCGTGACGGCAATGTCAAGCATCGCTACGAGTTGCGAGCCCCGATTGGAGTGCCCGCCGTTCACGCCGGTGTGGCCTTCGTGCCGTGGGCGAACCAGTACGTGACGGCCATCGATGGCACGACGGGGGAAGAGGTGGCGCGCATTCTGCTTCGCCACCAGGTGAGTCATGCACGAAATATCGGGGGCGAGCTTTACTTCGGTCAACTGGGTCTCACGCGCTTCGACGAGAAGATTGGTGCGAGTCAACGTCAGGACGCCAACTTCGTAGCGCTGCCCGACAAGCGCGTGCCCGGCAATCCCGAATGGTACAAGGACGGCACGCAGGTCTATCCGCCCAGCGACTCCGCGAGCACGAAGATCCACCTGTTCGCGCGCCCCGAGGCGAGCGGCGATGGGCTCGGTATCGCAGGGAACAGTTATGCTGCGACGTACTTTTCGGTAGCGGTCGGCTTGAACGCCGAAGACGGCACGCTGAAATGGACCCGGGCGCTCGAGAACGACATCGTGGGGGGCGCTGCTGCCGCTGATGGATTCGCCTTGTGCGATGCGACCGGCAAGCTTTGGGCTATTTCGAACGAAGGCAGCGCGCCAGCCCCGCTGCTCGACCTGGGTAAACCGCTGGTTTCCTGCGTCGTGCAGGCGCAAACATTGGGCGTGACCGGCTCGTCCGGTGGTTCGCTGGCGCAGCAAATCGAGAAGGTGTTCGCGACCCATCGGCCGTCGCTGGCCACGGCGTACGCCTTCTTGCTCGAAGAGTTGCCCCACGTGAAAGATCCGCTGACAACCAAGATCCTGATCGATTTGGTGGAGCACCCACGCACCGTGCCATCGCTCGCCAAGCGCGCTCGCGTGCTGTTGGCCGAGCAGCGTACCGGCGTCGAATACATGCTGGCCGCGCTCGAACGACACTACGACTTTCTGTCCGGCAAGCAGCCGCCGCCCGTAGGGCCGCTGGCGCAGGCGCTGGAAGCGATGAACGAGGCACAGGCTGCGCCGCTTCTCGCCAAACATTTGAACGACCCAGCAACGGACGTCAAAGACGTCGGCCTATTGGCGAACGCGCTGTACAAGCTGGCTACCCCTGCGGAGGGCGAAGAGCTCAAAACGTTCTTCGCGTTGTACCGCGCTACGGCGGATCAGGCGCCGTTGGTCGACGCAGTCATCAAAGTCGCGCACGCCTTGGTGCGCGTGGGCGGTCCATCGGGGCAGGCCATGGTGGAGTATGCTGCCACCGATCCGCTGACGCACCCGAGCGTGCGCAGCAGGCTGGCCGATACCGTCGTCAAGAAGAAGCCCAAGCCGAGCGCTGCCATTCCTGCTCGACAGACGTTGAGCGCGGCCTACTAATCCGTTTCGCTGCTTGGCCTCTCTCTCGGCTCCTTTGCCGGGCTAGTCGGGTCAGTCGTCCGCTACGCGAACGCGCTTGGTTTCCTCCGCTGGCTCGCCGCCTGGGGCGCCTGGCTCGTGGCCACCCTCGCTCGGTTTGGTCCGGGGCGGCCGATCGCTCGCAGGGCCGCCTGCGCGCGACACGATGGAATCCACGCGTTCGGCGACTCGCTCGACCACTTTGAGCAGCTCCTTGCCGGCGTCTTCTGCGATTTCTTCGATGCGCTTGGGATCGAGTTTCTGTTTTGCCTTCGTGCGGAGCTCCTCTACCCGTTTTTTGTTCAGCTGTTCGAGATTCTCGTAGGCGCGCCTCCCAATGTTCTCGATGTTCTGAGGATCCATGCTCCGCATTGCCTTCTTGGCGGCTCGCAGCATGAGATCCAGGCCATCGGCCAGGTCCTGCGCAGCGCTTCGCTCGGACCTCGGTGCTTCTTGCGGAGGCTCGCTCTCGGCGGCCTGGTGCTCTTGGTCTGTCATGGCGACCCATGGTGCGCACCGTTCAAGGCCCGCGCAAGCGCTAGTTGAAGCTGCCGTTCTGCAGCTGTGGCATTACAGTTGTCCTACCAGTCGATTCCTTGATACTGGCATGGTGAACTCATATGGCACGCATTAGCGACTTGAGCGGGGATCTCGAACGCGCCATCGATGCTGTGGTCGACAGCTACGAGGGGCCCGAAGAAATCAACAATCTCGAAAGCGCAGCGCTACCCAACAGGCGCGCGGTCATCGAAGCGCTCAATCACATCAAGCCCGCTATTTTCATGGGCTTTTACAGCCTGCGTGCCCTGAACCGGGAGAACCTACGCTATTCGGTGAGTGAACACTTGTATCCCGCTTACGAGATTCTCCGCGAGCAGATCCAGCGTGCCTTCACCTACGAGCAGCGTGTGGGGCGGGGCAGCCCGGTAGAGCCGGACTATTCGCACAAGCTGTTGATCCGATTCTTCAACGCCTTGCCGCAGTTGCGCAGGACACTGAACGGCGATGCGCTCGCCGCCTACGAAGGTGACCCCGCTGCGCGCAGCTTCGAAGAGATCATCTTCAGTTACCCCGCGATTGAAGCGATCACGGCGTACCGCATTGCGCACCTTCTGTTTCGCGAAAAAGTGCCCATGATTCCGCGCATCATCAGCGAGTATGCGCACAGCCGAACCGGAGTGGACATCCATCCCGGCGCAGAGATCGGCGAGCGCTTCTTTCTCGATCACGGCACCGGAGTCGTTATCGGTGAGACGAGCAAGATCGGTGACAACGTCAAGGTTTACCAGGGGGTCACGCTTGGCGCGCTTAGCGTGCGGCGTTCGGAGTTCGAAGGCGAGCTGCCGCCCAAACGGCACCCCACCATAGAAGACAATGTGACCATCTACTCGGGCGCCACGATTCTCGGCGGCCAGACAGTGATCGGGGCGAACAGCACCATTGGCGGCAACGTCTGGATCGTCAAATCCGTGCCACCCCACTCCAAGATTTTCGGGCGCCCCAAAGAATAGCGACCGAACGCCGACCCGCCCGAGCGGCGTTGCCGCTACGAGCGGCGCGAGCGGATGCGCGACTCGGCCGCAGCCCAGCCGGAGTCGAACGGGCGTCCTTGTCGATCGAGGTCGATCACGACGGGAGCGTGGTCAGATGGCGTCGGTTTGCCCTTGCGCGCCTCGCGGTCGATGTCTGCCCAGACGACTCGCTCGGCGACCGGAGGAGTTGCTAGCAAAAGATCGATGCGCATGCCGAGGTTCTTGTGAAACGCCCCAGCGCGGTAGTCCCACCACGAGTAGCGCTCCGGTTCGGGGTGCAACAGGCGATAGGCATCCAAGAAGCCCCAGTGCTCGAGCTCGGCGAGGGCCGCTCGCTCCTCCGGTGACACGTGGGTTCCGCCGTGACAGGCCGTCGCGTCCCAGACGTCTTTGTCGGTGGGTGCAACATTGAAGTCGCCGCCGAGCACCAGCGGATCGGTCGCGGCGTGCTGCTCGCGGAACCATCGAGCCAGGCGCTCGAGCCAGGCCAGCTTGAGCCGGTAGAACCTCGAGCCCACCGAGCGCCCGTTGGGCACGTAAACACTGGTGACGCGGATCTCCCCGCACAGGGCTGAAATCATTCTGGCTTCGGCGAGCGGTTCGTCGTCGCCCATATCGGGTGTGCGAGCGGGCTCGAGCGGTTCGCCGAAATTGGTGATGACATCGCGAATGCCCACGCGGCTCGCAATCGCCACGCCGTTCCAGCGCCCCTCTCCATGGTGTGCTAGCGAATAGCCGCGCCGGGTGAACTCTTCTATCGGGGCGTCGGCGTCGAGCAGCTTGGTCTCCTGCATCAAAAGCACGTCCGGCTCGGCACGGTCGAGCCACCAGAAGACCTTTTCTAGTCGCGCTTTGAGGGAGTTGACGTTCCAAGTGGCAATACGCATGGCTGCCGCCTGTTTCAGGTCACGCTCAACGGATCGCTATCGGTGCGCGAAACCATGACCGTTGCGCGACCGGCCAGCGTTGCCTCGAGCCTCTCGGCCAGGATGGGCAAGTAGCCGCGTTCGGTATTGGTGTGATCGCAGAGCACGACGGCGCTACCTTGCGATTGCTTACTCAAGACATCGTGGTGCCGCATCTCGCCGGTAAGGAATAGGTCGGCACGCGCGTTCTGCAACACCGAACCTCCGGCCCCCGCGCAAACAGCCACCGTGTGCAACGCCGGATTGTCGCTCTCGTGCGGGCGGGCCACGCGCACGTGCTGGAGCCCCAAATGAGCTTTCACGCTGGTGATCGCCTGTTCGAGCGGAACGGGCGCATCGAGCGTCAGTAGCCGCCCCTGACCCGTGCGTTCGGAACCGGGGCTAGGTTCGATGGGCGACGCCGTTCCAGGCCCAATCGCCTTGGCCAGCCAGTCGTTGAGCCCGCCTTCGGCGGCGTCGAGGGCGGTGTGCGGTGAGTAGACGAAAAGACCGGCAGCGATGGCAGCGAGCACGATACGCTCGCCAGCCGTGGCTTGAGTCAGGCGCTTCATCCCGGAAAAGATCGGTGGATGATAGGCCACGATCAAATCGACCTGCCGAGCGAGAGCCTCGGCCAAGACGGGCTCGGTCAGGTCGATGGTCAACAGCAAGCCCCGGAGCGGCGCCTGCTGCTTTGGCTTGGGCTCCACCAACAGGCCCACGTTGTCCCAGTCCGCAGCCAGCTCTAGCGGCGCGATTCGTTGCAACTCGTCAAGCACTTCGCTCAGCGAACACGTCATCGAGGGGCCACACCTATCATGATGCGTGGCGAACGGGGCACAATTATCAGGAGCCCGTGCGCACCATCAGGTCGTTCTTGTCGCTTTCAGTGAGACTCCGAAAGCCGAACTGCTCGTAGAAGCGCATGCGGTCGCGGGTGGCCAGCAGCAAGCGCTGGCAACCGCGCACGGCGGGGTGGTCCAGCAGCAGCCGCACCAAGCTTCGCCCAAGTCCGACCCCTTGAAACGGCTCGTCGACGACGACATCGTACAGCACCCCGCGCGCCCAGGCGTCACCCAGGGCCCGCGCCACACCGATCAGGGTGCCTTCGCGATCGAGGGCTCCGACCCAAGCGCTGGAGTGCGCGTGCGACGATCGGATGCGCTCAGGCGTCGAGCTTTGATGCCAATAGCGACCGATGAGCAGGCGCGGGACCTGCTCGAGCTCGCGATCGGTCGGAAACGTGAGCAGCCGTACGCCTTGCTCTGCCAAAGCCTGAGGAGGCTTCAGCCAATCAGGAGTCGCTGCCGGACTGCGCTCGAGAATCACACGCACCGCGCGCGCATCGCCGGGCTCTCCCCGTCGCCACAGGCCCTCTACCACTTTGCGCGTGCGCTCGGGAGGACGGTCGTGCCCTAGACTTTCTTTGCCTGCAACGCGAACCACCTCGAGCCCGAAGACACGAACCGCTCGAAGCTCCTTCTCGTACCTCGGGTCCCGAGCGTCGATCGGCTGGTGGCCGCCCTCGCTCTGTTGGTGCTGCATGAACGCCTGCAACAAAACCGCCTTTTGCGAAAGCTCTTCGACGTTTCTCAAAACACCGTGCGCTTGCGCCGACCGATAATAGGTGGTCGCCGGACAGGCCAGCTCTTCGTCGACGAAGTAGCTCGGGATCGACGCCACCAGCTCGTGCACGGACACCACCGCGTCACGCCCCAGACACAGCGACTTTTCGCCGGCCTGCGCCCCGTGAAACAGCAGCCAGCCGTCGTGTACCGTCGCGTTGAGCACGCGCAACACCGGTTGCCCCTCCGGCGTCGTGCTCGCCAAGTGCACCCAGCGAGCCTCCCTTAACAGCTGCCAGGCCTGAGTATCGTCGATCTTTCGCTTGATGCGCCGCATCGCCCGTAAGCTTGAGTGAAAACGGGGTTCGAGGGAAGCGGGTTCAGGGCAGGGGATGGTTTGCAGTACGTGCGCCCTTTCTGGCTCCCTCGTCACGCCGTGATGTCGACTGATTGCTGACTCAGCCATTCTGGCGCACTGTGCCGGTCATCGCACAAGCACGCCTGGGGCGCATCCGTCGGGATGACGCGATGGCGTGCGGCTTGCCTCACGATGCCGCACCTTGTCTCGAGCAGCACTTGAGCCTCCGTGACGTATTGCACGCGACGACCAGGGTCGGTCTCTTGGAGAATGCTGGCGATAGCGAGGTGAACCTGCCGTGGGTGCGACGATTCGCCGTTTCGCCGAGCACCCGCAAGGCCCGACGCAAGCACTCCTGGAGAGACCAGTCCGCGCTCGTGGTCGGTCGCACGCGATCAACGGCCTCGCGCTCCTTGTTCGTCCGAAATTCGAGAGGTGATCCGCGTGAATGGCACATCGCGCTCGACCGGTTGTGGTGGGCGTGTCGGATATGCGCACGCCAACCCAAATCAGTAACACTGACGCACCTTCAGGCAGCGATCCTCCCTCCGCGTTCGGAGCCACCTCGGCGAGTGTCTAGCGGTCGCCAGCTGGCAGTCGCATGGAGTCACGTCTCCGCGAATACTCCCGGTGAAGCCCCTAAAAATGGCGACCGAACTAGTGTTTGGCGGCTGTTGAGCTCTGGCGTTGAGCCGCCGGCAAAGGTGGGTACACTGCGCCGCGTGTCGAACCCATCATTCATCGAGCGAGTGTTGCTCGCGTTCCGCGCTTTTTTTCGGGTGCTCTTCGATGCCGAGTTTGCTGGGCGCCTGCTGGAGCTGGGGCAACCGTCCCAGGCGCTCACGCCGGCCGAGCCTGTCGAGGCTGACGAAGAGCCCAGCACCTCGGAACCGGTGCCGGCGGCGGAGGTGGGTGGGGCGGCGGGTTCTAGCGCGTCGGACGGGGCGCTCTTGCTTTTGGGGCTGTTGCAGCGTGAGGGGCGGCTGGTCGATTTTCTCCAGCAAGAGGTGGAGGGGTTCGCTGACGCGGAGATCGGCCAGGCGGCGCGGGTGGTGCACGAGGGTTGCCGTGCGACGCTGCGGCGCTACGTCAGCATCGAGGCTATCGTGAATGAGAAAGAAGGAAGTGTAACGACCGTGCCGAGTGGTTTCGATTCGGCGTCGATCAAGCTGGTGGGCAATGTGTCGGGGAGCGCACCGTTTCGAGGGACGCTGCGTCACAAGGGTTGGCGGGCCAGTTCCATCACCTTGCCACAAACGCTCGAAGGTCACGCGTTCGACGTGCTGGCTCCGGCGGAAGTGGAACTATGAGGAACTATGAGTGAGCCGAAGTATGCGGTGGGCATCGACCTGGGCACCACGCACTGTGCGCTGGCGGTGGTGAATCTGGAAGAGGGGGCGCGGGCCAAGTCGAGTGTGGTGCGGATTCCGCAACTGGTGCACCGCGGTGAGATCGAGGCGCGGGAGCTGTTGCCTTCGTTCGTGTATTACGCCACAAGTGACGAGGGCCATCTCGGGCTGCCGTGGGATGCGGAGCGCCGATTTGCGGTGGGCAGTTTCGCGCGTGAGCGGGCTCGCGAGGCACCGGGTCGGGTGATCGCCAGCGCCAAGAGTTGGTTGTCGCATACCGGGGTCGATAGGCGCGGCGCCATGTTGCCGGTGGGAGCCCCGGAAGATATCGAGAAGATTTCGCCGGTCGAGGCGTCGTGGCGCTACCTCGATCATTTGGCGGAGGCTTGGGGGTACGCGCATCAAAAGGGGAGCGCGCCTCCGCTCGTCGAGCAGCAGATCGTGATCACGGTTCCCGCGTCGTTCGATGCTGCGGCGCGCGATTTGACCATCGAGGCTGCGTATGCGGCGGGGATGGAAGATGTGACGCTGCTCGAGGAGCCGCAGGCGGCCCTGTATGCCTGGATCGAGGCTCACCAGGCGACGTTCCGCGACTTGATCGCGCCCGGTGACATCGTGCTCGTGGTGGACATTGGCGGGGGGACCACGGACTTTTCGGCCATTGCCGCGGTCGAGCAGGACGGGAAGCTGGAGCTTCACCGCATCGCGGTGGGCGAGCACATTTTGTTGGGTGGGGACAACATGGATCTGGCGCTTGCTCACCGCGTCGCGGAAAAGCTGCGAGGGCAGGGGCACGAGCTCGATCGGTTTCAGACCGCGGCGTTGGCGCATGCTTGTCGCGGTGCGAAGGAACGCATTCTCTCGGATTCGTCCATCGACGAGGAAGTGATTGCCGTGGCGGGGCGAGGGTCGGCGCTGGTTGGGGGGACGTCGCAAGGTCGCCTCACACGCCAGGACGTCGAGGAGCTGCTTCTCGAAGGGTTCTTTCCGCACGTCGGTGCCGATGCGGTTCCGCTGGAACGGGCTCGCGCCGGCTTGCGGCAGCTGGGCTTGCCCTACGCTTCTGATCCGGCGGTGACCAAGCATTTGGCGAAGTTCTTGCGGCTTCAGGCGCAGGCCGGCGAAAAGCTATTGGGCGCCGACGAGGCGGCGTTCAACGGCTTGTTGCATGCCACGAGCGTGCTGTTCAACGGGGGCGTGCTCAAGAGCGACGTGGTGCGCCAGCGGCTCATGACCACGCTCAACGGCTGGCTCGGAGAAGACGGCGCTCGACCAGTGCGAGAATTGCCGGGCGCCGAGCTCGACTTGGCGGTTGCGCGCGGCGCGGCGTATTTCGGGCTGGTCCGGCGTGGCAAGGGTCTTCGGGTGCGGGGTGGCACGGCTCGCGCGTATTACGTGGGCATCGAGAGCCCGGCGCCGGCGGTGCCCGGTATGCCACCGCCGACGATCGCGGTGTGCGTGGCGCCATTTGGGCTCGACGAGGGCAGCGAGCCGCTGATCTTGCCGCAGGAGCTAGGTGTGATCGTGGGCGAAGCCGTGGAGTTTCGCTTCTTCGGGTCGACCGTGCGGCGCGATGATGCGACCGGCGCTGAGCTCATGGATTGGTCTGGGAACGAGCTTGTCGAGCTTTCTCCCATCGAGGTGACGTTCGAAGCGGAGGGACGGCAACCCGGGGACTTCGTTCCCGTGCGCTTGCGTGCATCGGTGACGCCGGTGGGTACGCTGCTTCTGGAAGCGTTGCCCATCGAGCCGCGCGTTCCCGGGGAATGTTACAAAGTCGAGCTCAGTGTTCGAAGGGAGTCGTCCGGTTCGTGACGGCGGCTCCACGGTTCATCGTTGGTATCGACCTGGGGACGACGCACACGGCGCTGGCGTCGAGCCCGCTGGAGGCAGCCGTCGAGCCCGAGGTGTTTGCTATCGAGCAGCTGACGGGTGACCGGGAGCTGATGGCGCGGCCGCTGTTGCCGTCGTGCCTTTATTTGCCGCTGGAGGGGGATTGGCTGGTCGGCGAATTCGCGCGACGGCGCGGCACCGAGCAAGCGGGTCGTTTGATCGCTTCAGCGAAAAGCTGGCTCAGCCATGCCAGCGTCGACCGGCAGGCCCCCATTTTGCCCTGGGCGAGCGCTGACGTGGACGAAGAGCTGCGCTTGTCGCCGGTCGCTGCCAGTGCGCGCATTCTCGAGCACCTTCGAGCCTGCTGGGAAAGGGCGCACCCCGAGGCGCCGCTGGCGGAGCAGCAGCTGGTGTTGACGGTTCCCGCGTCGTTCGATCAGGGGGCGCGCCAGCTCACCTTGCAGGCGGCGCAAAGCGCGGGGCTATCGCCGCGGTTGCTCGAAGAGCCGCAGGCGGCGTTTTACGACTACTTGGCCAGGCACGGGGTCAGCGAGCTCGAAGCGCTGCTGGGAGGGGGCGACTCGGAGGCGGTGGCGCACGTCTTGATCTGTGACGTGGGTGGTGGAACCACCGATCTCTCGTTGCTTTCGGTCCAGTACGGCAGTGACGGCGTAGCGGTGGACCGCTCGGCGGTGGGCCGGCATTTGCTGCTGGGCGGCGACAACATCGATCACGCGCTCGCGCACACGCTGGAGGGGCAGCTCGCGGGTAAAGAGCGACTCGACCCGATCTTGTTCAGCCAGCTGGTGCTCAGATGTCGAGAGGCCAAGGAGCGGCTGCTTGCCGAAGGCGCGCCCGAAGCGCAGCGCATTACACTGGCTCGCTCGGGGTCGGCGTTGGTAGGGGCCACGCTGAGCGCCGACTTGACGCGGGAGCAAGTGCATCAGGTGACCCTCGATGGGTTCTTTCCACCGGCTGCGCTCGGGCAGACCATGCCGCGGCGAGCGGCGGGGCTATTGACCTTTGGGCTTCCGTACGAGCGCGATCCGGCTATCACGCGGCACGTCGCCAGCTTCGTGGCCAGGCACCTGGCTCCGGAGCAAACCATTGACGCGCTCTTGCTGAACGGCGGCGTGTTCCATGCGCCGGCCATCGTTTCGAGACTGGTCGAGGTGGTGCAGAGCTTTTCGGACAAGCGGCTGAAGGTGCTGCGCCACGCCGACCCGGACCTCGCGGTGGCGCGCGGCGCCGTCGTCTTCGGCCAAGCCTTGAACGGAAGCGGCCTGCGCATTGGTGGGGGGTCGGCGCACGGCTATTACGTCGGCTTGGGGGGAGCACGGCAGCAGCAGGTGATGTGCGTGGTGCCTCGTGGCGCCAAAGAGAGCGAGCGGCACCTGGCGCCGACTCCCTTGAAGCTCAAGCTCGGGCGCGCGGTGCGCTTCGAGCTGTTCGCTTCGGAGTGCTCGGTGCTGCACGCTCCGGGCGAGGTGGTGCCGCTGAACGACGACGACTTCGAGGCGCTGCCACAAGTGGTGGCTGAATTCGAAAGCAGCCAAGGCGACGCAGCGGTCGACGTCCAGGTTGCCGGTGAGCTCACCCCGGTGGGCACCCTCGATTTGGAGTGCCTCGAGACCGGTCCGAGCGGGCGGCGTTTTCGATTGGCCTTCGAGCTGCGCGGTCAGGAGGCACCCAAGTCGCGCAGAAGCGGCGCGCCCAGCGCTCGCGAAACCACCCCGCTGGCTCGAGCCGATGAAGCGGTGGCGCGGGTTTTCGGTAAAGGTCGGAAAGACGTCAAAGAGCGCGAGATCAAGGACTTGGTGCGCGAGCTCGAACGCTTGCTGGGAGCGCGCGAAAGCTGGAGCGCCGAGCTGACGCGGGCGCTGTTCGACGTGATCGCGCCCAAGCACAAGGCGCGGCGCCGCTCGGCGGATCACGAACGCGTTTACTTCATGCTCACTGGGTTTTGTTTGCGCCCGGGCTTCGGCTATCAGCTCGATCGCGAGCGCGTGGCTTTGGTGTGGCCGCTGTTCGAACAGGGGGTGACCTTCGGCAGCGAGGCGCGTGTGTGGCAGCAATTCTTCATTTGCTGGCGTCGCATCGCGGGTGGCTTGAACGAGGCTCAGCAGCTCGCCATCGCCGACAAGGTGGAGCCTTTCGTGGCGCCGGAGGAGGCCAAGCTCAAGCGCCCCAAGGGGTTCAAGCCCCAGGGGCCCGAAGAAATGATCGAGCTGCTTTCGCGGCTCGAGCGCTTGCCGGTCAAGCGCCGGTTGCGCTTTGCCCACTGGATGCTGGAGCGCACTTGGACCAGCCGCGATCCGAGACTGTGGGCGGCCATTGGCCGAGTGGGTGCCCGCGTGACGGCTTACGCCAGCGTTCACCACGTGCTGCCCGCCGCGCACGCCGAGGAGCTGCTCGACCACTTGCTCCGCGAGCGCTGGGACGAGCTCAAGAGCGCGCCTTACGCCGCCATGCTGCTGGCGCGACGCACCGACGACCGCGCGCGGGACGTCTCCGAAAGCCTGCGCAAAGAGGTGGTCTCACGCCTGCGCAAACTCGATGTCCGACAAGATTTCATCCATTGCGTCGAAGAAATGGTGGCGACGGGCGATCGGGACCGCGCCGAATTTTTGGGTGAAGATCTGCCGGTGGGGTTGGTCTTGGAGAGCGAGCTCACATAGCCAACGGTTGCCAGAACGAGCCGCTCGTGTTGGCTCGCCTGAGCACCAAGCCTGCGGCGGTGACGCCCAAAATGGCGAAGGTATCGTCCCGCAGCAGGGCTGTGCTCACGTCGATGATTCGCTCCGAGTCGCTGCTCGTTCCCATCGATTCCCAGGTGCTCTCCCAGTGGCTGGCGAGCGGCCGGAGCCGCCACAGCGCTCCCTCGCGGTCGACGCCGAATGCCTGAGCTTCACCCGTGGGTAGAACCCCAGCGGCGATGCCTTGCAGCACGGGTCTCGCTTGTCCCAGGGCTTCGAGATCGGCGAAGGGGCTGCCCGGTTCCGGTTCGACCGTACAGGCGAGCTCCGGCAGGCCATCGGCATCGAGCGCGACCACGCATTTGTGGCCGTCGATATCCGTGGCAGCGATGCGAGACCCTCCGCTCACTCCGACCTGCTCCCAACTGCTGAACGTGTCGAACGAGTCACCTTCCAGGTGCATCTCGAAAATCACGCCGTGATCGTTGACGAAGCGGTAGTTGTTTCCGTCATTGGTCCGGGGAGCCGTCACGTCCAAGATGCACGAATCCTGGTAGGGACCGGCCAGCCGCGCCCAGTCCGTCCAAGGGCCATGGGGCGAGAAGCGCGCGTAGAGTTTTCCGTCCACGGTCGTAGCGAGGACCTCGGTGCCGTCGGCGTGTTCGTGCGCCGCGATGCGATGAATGTGGGGAACGTAGTCGAAACAAGCCCAGCGCGTGAAAGTTTGACCCGTGTCTGCAATGGGTTGCCAGGCGACGGCCGCGATGTGGTCTGCGGTCTGCGTGGCAAAGAGGGTCAACCCGGAGTTCGCTACGGCGCTTGCTGACCTGAAGTCAATATACGGAAATTTTCCCCCTTTGATGGTGGCGCAGGTGCTGGCGGGCAGAGAGGTTTTAGGCACTGGACAAGGGCTCCCTCCACCGATTGCCGGTTCTTGCGGCTCGCCGCCCGCACCGTTTGCTTCCG